>JAAXTX010000078.1 GCA_013336285.1 Candidatus Moraniibacteriota bacterium
AGCATCTTCACGGCTTTCCAGCGCACCTTCGGGATATTCGGATTCGAGGTGTATGCCATATCTTTGCATTAAACAGGTCAGTCTAGCAGGTGATGCAAAGGTATTGAAACATTACGCATACTTGACAAATACACAAATATTACTTATTATACTTATCATCGTTTTCTTAACAAAACACTACGCAGATGACAACGTCGAAATCATATCTCATGACATCTGAGAGATTTCACAGGACGCTCCAAAATACGGTGTATTTCGCATCGGTATCGGAGCTTCTCTATACGTTCCCGCTGATTATGTTGTCGGGTGGCGGTGACGGTCGCCTGTTCGATTCGGCGACGAGTTTGGCGCTGCTATTTTTAGCTGCCGCCTTGATGACATTTTTCATATCGGTCCGCAAGATGGACGAGAGATACGTGCGGTGGGAAGATCGCCTTCGGATGACCTTCGTGACACTCTGCATGACGACACCCGTCGCCGTCCCGCTCATCTTTCCGCTCTTCAGAAAAGACGGAGGGATCTCGGATTGGGGTATCATCGCGACCTGCTTCATGCCGCCGATTATGGGCACGATATTAATCGGTTTCAAAATCGGGGGTAGAAATGCATAAGACGGCCGAAAGGAACCGTTCCGTCATGACGAGCGGACTGAGAGTCATAGCGGTGCTCGAACTTGTCTGCGCTGCGTTTATCGTGCTGTTCGCGTATCGCGTTCCGGTACTGAGGTCGGATATGAGCGCATCGTTCATATTTGCAAGCTGCTATGTCCTGATTTCGTTATTGACACGGGCGACATGGCAGTATCTGTTTTCGGATTTCGGAAGCTATTCCCGCGCGACGACGCTGATCTTGCTCGTTGTCTCGTCCATGTCTTTGACTGTTCCTCTTCTGTCGGTATGGATGATGCGCTATTTCCTGACGTGGCTTTTCGGCGGAAGGTATCCGAGTGATCCGTCGATGTTGAAATACGTTCTCGGATGGTACACGGGCACGATGCTTACATGCGGATTGGCACTCTCGCTATCCGTTCTCGCGTTTCTCTGGTGCGCTTTCCTGTTCAGGACGGTATCGGGAGATTCGAATGCCTGATACCCGTAACCGTATCGAAAGGACCGCAACGGTCGCACTCAAACGTGCGGCCGTTCATTTTTGACAGTTCGACGCAATCGGTGTTAAGTGAACGGTATCGCTCCTTACAAACCATCGAACATTCACTTAACCGGAGGGTACCATGACCGATTCGATCGAAGAGATCCGCGAAATCCGCGGAAAAGGTTTTCCGGATGATGGTCAATCCGTTACCCGTGAAAATGCCCGTGCAGTGATATTTTTTTATCTGATCATGTTCGATCTCGGAGCCATGAGCGTACTTCAGTCGGCGGATTCGCCGTTCCGGGATACCGGATGGGAGGCGATCCGTTTCATGATGCCGTTCACCGTCGTAATGGTTCCGCTTCTGTTCATTCGGCCGGAGCGGATACCGACGTGGACATACGTCCTCGCGCTCGCTCCAGGAGCGCTTCTCGCGTTCCTTGCCGAAATCGGATGTCCGAATCTGATACTTGTCATGTCTCTCGCCCTTTCCGTCTCCGAGACGGCGTATTGTATCGTCATGATTGACATCGTGTCAGTATGGTTTTCGGGAAACGGGACCGATGACCGTTCATGACGGATTCGATATACGAAGGATCTCCCGCGTCAATTCCGGGAGATCCTTTATTCATATCGGATTTTTGACAAGCCGAAAAATTCGTAATAAAATCCGGTGTCTTTCTTTCACAAGATATTTCAAGCAACGTATCAGTAAACGATGGAGGCGTAGATGTCAACGATGCAACCCTTGAAGTCCGTCGTCCGGCGGTATCTCGACCGATTCTCAGTCGAGCGACGGGAGAAGCGGGAGTCACTCGCCTATATGTTCGAATCGCTGCGGGTGGTCGGGATGAACCGGTTTGTCGCCTTTCGAAATCCTAGCGACGGTTTGTGGTACGGTCTTCCGGACCTGAGCACATTGGATGCCACGGTCAGGAAATTTCCCGACGGCATGCCGCTTCGGATCGTACCGGATCTCATGTATGGCAGGGAATTTTCGGATCTTCCGGTGTATGACCACTGTCCTTCGTATAGGAGTATTACCGGTAATACCTATATGTTCCATCATGTGTGGTGGAATGAATACCGTAAGGAATTCGGTGTGAGAACGAAGATATGGTATGAAAACGGTCTCGACGGTGACTGGCATCTCCCGGTACGTGAGACAAGAAAGCGGATCGGATGGATTCCGGAACAGCCATTGAGACTTTTTTTCGAGTCATAAGATAGGACCGGTCAAAATAAGGCTGACGGGCAGATTGAATTATCATGATTCCATGATGATTTCACGGCCCGTTTTTATTTTTCGATATATCGTTCCCTAGTCAATACCTTTGCATCACTTCCTCCGGTGTCTGGTACCCGATTCCCATATGGATCCGTTCGCCGTTATAATACGGGAGATACTCCGAAATGGCTTTCCTCAGTTTTGGAACCG
>JAAXTX010000022.1 GCA_013336285.1 Candidatus Moraniibacteriota bacterium
GATCCTTGTCCGTTCCGATCTCGAGGAAGTGGATGTCGTATCGTTTCGCGATGTCAAGGCAGGTATCCTTGATGGTCTGGTCAACCAGTTCCGAAATCACGACGCGTCGGTATTTTATCGGACAGACAATGTGATAGACGAGACAACTGACATTATGACTTTTGTGGAGGTAGAGGCTCATGCCCGGATTGTATCATATTCCGCAGCAGAGCTGCGGGGTATTGACCCTAAGAGAGAATAAAAATAAACAAGCAGGAACTCGGAAGAATCGGTAGGTGATTCGAGCGCGTGGGCGTGAAATCTCTACGGGTATGAAAACTGCTTGGAATACAATCTCATTTGGAAGTACCCGAGAAGGGAACGGCCGACGAGAGTTCGACAGAATGTTCTGTCGCACTTGCGTCGGTTTTA
This sequence comes from Candidatus Moraniibacteriota bacterium, assembly GCA_013336285.1. Classification (GTDB taxonomy): domain Bacteria; phylum Patescibacteriota; class Minisyncoccia; order Moranbacterales; family UBA1568; genus JAAXTX01. Next base: position 412 of record JAAXTX010000022.1, read on the forward strand.
TTGTTGTCCCGTCGATCGGATGAACGCTTGAGCCAAAGGGGTGAAAGTGGCTCCATCGTTCGTACCGTTTCATTCATTCCCGAGCGCGCGCGGCGTCACCGGGAGAAAACTGGAAAGGAAGGTGTACACATTATGAAAAAGATACTTATGCTCGTTCCGGCGTTCGCGATGGCGTTCGCGATGGCGGCGGTGGCAGCTGCCGATAGGCCGGGCGGAGGTGACAGCGGCGGATTGTCGATCTCGAACGATATCGGAATGACATCGACCTCGAGTACGGTCAACTCGTCGGCGATCAGCGGACAGAACAAGGTGACTACGTCGTTCGGTTCCGCGGGGCTTTCGACAGGCGTTTCGCTGTCGGATGCTTCGGCTATAACGGTAGGAAACCTGAACGCGTCGGTGGTTGCGAGTTCATGTTCGACATGCGCCGGCAAGACCCAGCTCTCGAACGATATTTCAAGGACCAGGACGATCAGCACGGTGAATTCTGCCGCTATTTCGGGGCAGAATACCGTTTCCAGCTGGATAGGTAACAGCGCCGCATATACCGGCGACTCCGGTTCGACGGCGAAGGCCATCACGGTCGGCAACGTCAATATCACGCTGTTGAAGTCTATCGGGAAGAAGAAGTAGCAGTCACCGTTTTTTCAAAGCAAGAGGCGAAGGGAAAGCGGATGCCGCCGCGCGAACGGCACCGCTTTCCCGAAGAGCCCGGTTCCCTTATGAGGGCGATTATTTCTATACCGGTCATCATCATTTCGATTCCTGGTCTCGCGATCCCGACCATGGTTGCTCATGCGAGAGGAAGCGGGATGATGATTGCCGGCATCAGCACCTCAATTTCCTCCTCCGCGATCAGCGGAGGGAATACGGGAAACAAAATCGAAACCGGTGACGCGTCGGCGAAGGTCTCTTCTAAGGTGATACGTTCCGGAAACGACACGTACGTGAAAATGGAAGCGTCGGCGGAGACGGAAGGGGAACGGGTCGAGGTGCGGGCGACCACCACCGGGCAGGAAATCGACATCCATAAGGAGACGCCGGACGGAAAGGCGTCAATAGACCTTTCTGTTGATGCCATGGGAGACGGGGTCCCTGCGGATCTTCCCATCACCGGGGATACGCCTTCAGGAAGCGATGATTCCGAATCGGGATTGACGCGTGAAACGGTGGACGGAACGGAGAGAGACGCGACCGGTTCACGGAGTTGGTGGGATATCGTAAGAGGTATTTTTGGAAGATTATTCCGTCGATAGTTATGGAAGAGCGGATATTCATCATCGGGAGGAGGGCGGAACACAGGACAGTGTTCGAGCGGGTTTCGGCGATGATGATGGCTTTCTCTATGATCGGAATCCAGTTCGTCCCGTTGGTCGCGTGGGCAGATGAATCCTACGGAACGGATATGTCCGGTCAGGAACAGATGCGATCCGAATCGTCCAATTCGGAATCTGACAAGGTTGCGGATATGGGAAAGTCGGATACGAACGAGGAGGATGAGAAAGTGGCGGAACCGGGCGATACAAAGGAAACGGATCAGCCGACCGTGAATGATTCCGCGCCCGTGACAGACGCCGCTTCCCAGGTCGTGGCCAGCGGGAACGATATCGTCGTACGTACTTGTGACGACGGTATGGAACTCGAGGACACCGGGAAGTGCATCACGGAAACATTGACCGATGAAACGACGGGGCAGCAGGGGGAACGCCCCGTCGTCGATGAGATTTCGGGGGATGCTTCGAAGGTAACCGACCCCGAGATGGGTACGGGTGTCGCGGAGGCCGTTCCCGGGACCGATCCGCAGACCGGGGCCGCGTTGGAACGATCGTCCGACTCCGATGTGACCGGTGACGATATCGTGACGGTCGATACCGGAGATGCGACGGCAACCGCCGCTGCCGTCACGGTGGTGAATGCGAATGTTACGGGCGATGTAGGATTGCAGATCGAAAACGTTCCAGAGCGAACCGATCAAAACGTGAATCTGTTGGAAGATTTTCTCGAGAGAACGAGGGCGGTGGAAACCGCGGATGACGTGTCGTTTCCGATCGGCGGAGGTGGGGGGCTGTCGGTCGAAAATGTGAATACCGCCGTCGTCATGACCGATGTGACGGCGAATGCGGACAGCGGGAACAATATCATGACGGGATCCGAAGGCGATGCGTCCATCGGGACGGGAAATGCGTCTGCTATCGCCGCGGCCGTGAATCTCGTCAATCTGAACCTGGTCGGGTTCGGATCGCTGTTCGCCGTCATAAACAATTTCGGTGATTGGACGGGCGACATAGTCGTGCCCGGTGAGGGATTGCTTTCTTTCGGTGACGGCGGTTCGGTTCCGACGTCCGTTCGAAACGACAGCGAAGCCAGCGTGACGAACGACATTTCGGCATCGGCGAATTCCGGCGGCAACGCGATATCCGGAGTCGGGGACGACGCGTCGATAACGACCGGCGACGCGTTTGCCGTCGCGGACTCGAAGACCATAGTCAATACGAACATCATCGGGAGCGGATGGTTCCTGTTCATCCTCAACAACTACGGCAATTGGACCGGATCGGTAGTGGATGGCGACCCGCTCGTGTCCGGCATATACGGATTCCTTTTCGGGGATTCCGGGAAACAGGTATCGGTCTGCGGAAAACCGGACTGTTCGGATATCGCCGTCGTGGCCAATCGGAATCGTGCCGTGCTCGTGAACACCGTCTCGGCATCGGCGAATACGGGCGACAATACGATATCCGGAGCGGATGGTGACGCAGGAATAACGACTGGCGACGCGACGGCGACCGCGGGAGCATTCAATCTCGTCAATACGAATATCGTCGGAAACGATTGGCTGATGGGAGTGTTCAATAATTTCGGCACGTGGCGTGGCAACCTCGTCTTCGCGTATCCGGATCTGGTCGTATCGGTCGACGACGGTCGGGATACCGTATCTCCGGGTGAATCCGTCACGTATCATGTCACCCTGAAAAACAAGGGTCTGGCCGCGGCGGAGCATGTCGGTATCGATGCGGATTTCCCCGACGGGATTTCCGGTGACATACACGTACCGGAAACGCTCGGTCCCGGTGAAACGTATTCGTTCGACGTATCCGGTTCGGTGGCGGACCATGCGACCGGAACGTATCTGGTAGCGAGCGTGTCCGCGGATACGGGTACGACTGAAAGGCACACGGAGAACAATTCCGCGACCGATTCCGATTCGGTCGTTCTTGCCGACGGAGGAAATGTCACGCGTTTTCACGACGATTCCGGAGATTCCGATGATGCGAAGTTATCGATCAGCCGCACACAGGACGGCGACGGATCCATAGTGTCGGGCGAATCGCTGATCACGCACATCACCGTAAGGAACGGCGGTGACCTGCCGATAGGCGATATCGTCGTGAGGGACCGCTTTTCCGGCCCGGACGGCAATGAGATCGGATACTATTCGTGGCCGATAGGCGGATTGAATCCCGGTGAGGGCGTGCTTATAGAATATTCGTTCGCTCCCGCCGCGGGATCGGCGCCCGGGACATACGGGGTGAGTGCCCAGGCGAAGGGAAATGCGGATGGAGACGGACATGAAGAGGTGAAGTCGAGAAGGGCGGAGGCGGCATTCCGGTTGTTCGGGGCGTATGCGATCGCCGAGGAGCCGGGCGGAGAAGACCTATCGCGACCCGAGATAGCGGAGTCCGCCGAAGCTTCACCGCAGACGCTCGGAGTGTCCGCCGAAACGGCCGCGGCATTGCCCGTATGGATACTGTTTCTTTCCGGGGTGGCATACTTTCTCGCGGTGAACTGGTCCTACTTTCCGAATGTCAAACGTCATGGCAAATATTGAACTGCCATTCTGGAGGGCGTGCATTCTGCCGTTTATCGCGAGTTTGGCGGCGGTGGCGTTCTGGATTTCATATTATCGGTCTATCGGTTGGTGGCCGGTGGTGCTGTTCGTGATTTTTGCGATGCAGTACGCTTATTATCTCGCTCGACTGAAGAAAGTCAGAAAAAACGAGATCGGGGAGTGATCGAAATATCGGGCAGGGTATATAGAGGCGAAGGCAGGGCGTGACCCCTTGCGGGAACGGTCGTTTTTTTACGTCAGAATATGTATAGGCATTCGTGAAATTTCCCATGTACATGGAAAAATATCGCTTCAAATATTGACACATTCATAAAAACGTGATATAAAAATATCACGTATTTTTATAATCAGATGGAGACAAACCATGGGAACATATCGTCCCGGAAATGGGAACGACGCCGGAAGATCCGAGGTTGAGGCGCTCTGCAAGACCGCCCAATACATGCGTGATTTCTTTGCGGCCGAACAGTATGTCACGACGTGCCTGTCGCGCTACACGTACTTCAAGTCGAGATATGCCGGTACGTTTGCCGACATACTGCGTGACTGGAGTCCCGCGGAACTGGCAGCGTATGAGCTGGCATTGGAAGAACTCGAGATCGAGTTCGGACACGTCCATTCGCTCGAAATGACAATGGGCGAGTATCGGACGGAAGCGCTCTGCGGCATATCGAACGTCCTTGTCGGTTCGCGTGCGTGGGAAAAGGTTCCGGAACTGCAGGCTATCGAAATGGCCGCGGACTCGCTCACGGAACGTATCAAGCTCGTCGAGAAATATATCCGCGGCGTCGTGGCGGCTCGGAAACAGTACGACGCCAATATAGGATTCCTGAGAGCGCGACTCGAGGATATGTCGAGACTCGATGAGGGCGTTCTCATATGGCTACGGAAAAAGGACGCGTGGTGGACGGATCGCGGCACGACCGAAAACATACGCTTCGTCGAGATCGACGAGATGGTCCGCAAGACCATGATCGAGGATCAGACGACGAGAGATCTCGGGGAGTCGATCTCGAGCGCCACGAATATCACCGCTTCACTTTTGCAGTATTCGGCCATGGTGATGAGTCCCGAGTTCACCGGCAACGATCGTATGAGCGATGACGTTCTCGACCGACTGCTTGATGCCATAGACAGGATCCAGGATATCGGCGAACGCGTCGACAGGACAAAGGAGCCGGTCAGCAAGGAACTCTATGACGAGGTGTTCGCGATACAGAACAGCTGTGTCGATGTCTTGGAAACTTTTCTCGAAGAATGAACGAGATGCGGGGTGTCGGAATCGTGCGATGAAGCATGATCCACACCCCGGTTTTTTATTCGCATAAGCGCACAATCGCTTCCGTCGTACGACTACCGCCTCACCATCTTCGGATGCGTGAGGCGTTATATTTTTCATCGGCATATTCCGACTCGTGTTTCGATATCGAAAATTCGAAGTCCGTTTCGATCTCGAGGATTTCAGGACGCGGTGACATCCCATCCTTTACGTCTCCGCGCTCCCGCTCCTCTTGAAAGGGGGCGGTCCGGTTTACAAATCGGATATATGATGTATCATCCGTCATTGATACCTTAACAACCCGAACAGTATCCGAACCATTATCCAGGAGTCATGCCATGGAATCCGTTTTCCCGAAGTTGGTCCGTCATCCGATCGCGACAGGACTGAAAGGTCTTTCCCGAAGGGTGTCATTGCGCTTCATTGCGGCGGTCGTGAGCGCAACCATGCTCGTTTTTTCGTTCTCGGAACCGCATCCCGCGCCCTACGTCTTTTCTGAAATCCTGTTTGTCATGATCCCGCTCGTTTATCTGGCGTTTTCGGTCCTTGATGCCGTCAGACATGTAACCGGGAAAGAGATGGCACCCACGTGTGATCCGGATCTGTACGGAACCGGAATGGGATTGTTCGTGGCACTTTCACTTGCCCTGATATCCCTGATCATCACGATGTTCATTCATCCGTTCCTTGCCACTCAGGAAGTCGTCCTGTCACTGGCGGATGTTCTCTGGGATATCCTGGGAGCTGTCGCGATCGCATTGGTCGTCATAAGTTACTGGAGGGTGCGAATCGGCGATGTATGAACTCGCGGAAAGCGATCTGGGTCGTATCGGTTCCGATCGTTTCCAACGGACTAACGTCATATCGACTTTCGGGTCCTTGCAAGCGGCGAACCGAACAGCGTTTCGGTCGCATGAGTATCACCTCACCATCTTCGGATGCGTGAGGTGTTTTTTTTCTACATACCGCGGTTCGGATCCGATCGTATGGCCGACCGACATGCAGGGGGGGCGTCTGCCCGAATATAGCCCTGCGAAGATCCGTACTATTAGCGCCCTTCCGACTCTCTGAAAATCCTGCCGCTTCGCCAAGCGCGTGCCGGTCCGGCTCACGCCATACGCTATCTGATTCTACTTGACACAATATAGAAAAAGTGGTATATAGAACGCATACTTTTACAACAGAACCTGTAACCGAACGAGGGGAAATATGGAGGATTCACGATCAAATAGGAATGTCGGAGATCTTATGCCGGCCGATTATCGGCGCCAGGCAGGGATTCTGACCGTAGCCACGCAGTCGTATGCGCAGGCCGAATCGCAGATGCGCAAACTCGACATGCTGGTCGATGAACTCGCGATGCTGTGTTCGCTCGACAAAAACCGTGACGAGGCGGTCGTCGAAAACCGGAAAAAGTTGCACGACGGGATAACCCTGGAGCGGGAAATTCTCCGGACGACCTATTATCCGTTCTTCTCGGCGGCGAACCGGATCTTCTCAAGGATGCACGGAATGCTGTTGCCGATGAACGTCGTCGCGGAAGTCAAATTCGAGATAACGTCGTTCCAGGAGCGGCTGAAGCTGGTCGATGAACAGATCATCGCCTGCGACGGGCGACTGGAACGGATGGTCGCGGAGGCCGGATTGCTCGATGTGTTCCTTGGGCACTGGCTGAGTCGGATAGATACCTATGTGCAGCGCGACGAAACCGTCCGCGCATGGGTGAACCGGCACGCTCCCGATTGGTCCAAGGACGGCCTCGGCACCGCCGAGACATACGCATGGATCCGCACGTATGTCAGGGATACGGAGATCGCGGACGTCATGACACTGTCCTACCGCAACCTGATACTGATGCTGGCCGAGTCGACCATGCACGACACGCACGATATCCTGGTATTCATGTGCCGGTCCGAATCGGACGACCCGGAAATCGAGGAAACCGTCGAGGAACTGATCAGGACGGTGACGGGCACGCTCGATCGCGTCCTGGAATGCAAGGAGCTGGCCGACGGATTCGCGGACGCGAAGATGTTCGAAACGTTGATCGGGTCCAGGGATATCATGCTCGCTGCCTTCGACGACTATCTGCAGCTCGCATGAAACGGCGACACCGCGGGTTTGCCGAAGAGCGGCACGACCCGTCTCCGTCGGAAATATTCGACAATCAATAATCAAAAAGGAGTCCGTCATGGGCAAAGCCATTGACTCGGCGCTCTCGTTGTCACGCAGACTCGGAGTCTTGACCGTCGCCGTGCCGATGATGACCGTGTTTCTGCTCTTCTGTCTTTCTGCGGTTGTCACACCGAAAACTCCGGATCTGTTCGACCGGTATCTCAGGATGGCGCTGATCGTCTCGACCGTCGTGATGACCGGGGTATTCGCGGACGAGTACAACTTCCTGCAACGGCAGGAAATGATGCCGACCGCGAACGAGCGACTCTATATGTTCGCACGAAGCCTGTGGACCCTTTTCGGGATTCTGCTCTCTATCCGTATGGCGTACCGCTTCCTCGGAGGATGGTTGCCACCCCAACCGTGGATGTCGGTCATGGTGAAAGGCGTCATCGCGCTCTTACCAATACCGGCCGTCCTGGCGGTCGTCGGACGGAACGTCCGTCCCTGGAACAAAGACTGCTGACGTGCGCAATCGTACGACATCAAAAAAGGGTCACACCGCGTGTGGCCCTTTCATTTTGGCAGCGGACGAATTAATTCATCGGGCTTCTTGACAAAATATATGATATCCAGTAGAACGACCGCATCATAAGTAATATTAATAATTGAATATTTCGAAAAATTGCAGAGTGAGTAAGCGAGCACTCGCAGAAACTTATGGGGGGAGTTATGTGTGGAATCGTAGGTTATGTTGGGAAAAGATCGGCATCACCGATCCTGTTTCAGGGCCTTACCAATCTAGAATACCGCGGCTACGACAGTGCCGGTATCGCGCTCGGTGGAGAAAGTGAAATCCGGTTCTATAAGTACAAGGGCACCGTAAAGAATCTGGAAAATGTCGTCTCGGGACGTGATTTGCACGGCACAATAGGCATCGGACACACACGCTGGGCAACACACGGTGAGCCGAGCGATCTGAACGCGCATCCGCACCTTTCACAGGACGGAACCATAGCTCTCGTACACAACGGAATAATCGAGAATGCGCGGACGATCTCGTCGATGCTGGAAGAGGAGGGATACGTGTTCATCAGCGAGACCGATACGGAAGTCCTTGCTCATCTCATCGAATTCGTGGGGAAAAAGGCGGACCTTTCATTTTCGGAGGCTGTTCGTGAGGCGCTTGTTCAGGTCGAGGGAACGTTCGCGGTTGCAGTAATATCGTCCCGAAACCCGGACACGATGGTTGTCGCGAGAAGAGGGAGTCCTTTGGTAGTGGGTATCCGGGATAGCGGTAGCGAATTCTTCGTAGCGTCAGATGCGCTCGCGTTTGCCGAACATACCCGGTTTGTCGCATATCTGAAAGAAAACGAGATCGCGGTACTGAGAAGCGGAGATGATTTTCGTGTTTCGGCGATCAAGGGAGGCAAGAAGAGACATCCCGAAATAATCGAGATCGAGGAAGACCTTGCGGTCATCGGAAAAGAAGGTTTCGATCATTTCATGGAAAAGGAAATTTTCGAGCAGCCAAGGACTGTCCGTGACAGCATGCGCGGAAGGCTCGATCCGAAGACGGGCAGTGTCCGGCTCGGCGGATTGGATGATTATATGGGCCGGCTCGCTGAGGCGGACAGAATCGTTTTCGTTGCGTGCGGCACGTCGTACTATGCGGCGGTACTCGGCGAATATCTGATTGAACGATATGCCGGCATTCCGGTCGAAGTGGAGTACGCTTCGGAGTTTCGTTATCGCCATCCTCTCATACGAAAGAGCGATTTCGTTATTGCCGTCTCGCAATCCGGCGAAACGGCTGATACCTTGGCGGCAATCAGGCTCGCGAAGGAGTCCGGAGCGACCGTGTTGGGCATCTGCAACGTTGTCGGGTCGTCCATAGCGCGTGCTACGGATGCGGGAGTATATACGCATGCCGGCCCGGAAATCGGGGTCGCATCGACCAAGGCCTTCACGGCACAGGTGACCGTGCTTGCTCTTTTGGCGTTGGCACTGGCTGAAAAAAGGCATACACTTTCCTGCAAAGAGCGGAAGCGACTCGCTCGGGAACTCTATCTTGTGCCGGATAAAATCGAGACGACCCTGGAAACCAGGATGGAATGCGAATCGATCGCGGAACAGTATGCGGAAGCGGAAAACGCCTTTTATCTCGGTCGCGGGGTCTGTTACCCGGTCGCGATGGAAGGCGCGCTCAAGCTTAAGGAGATCTCATACGTTCACGCTGAGGGGTACCCTGCGGGCGAAATGAAACACGGTCCGATAGCGCTTGTCGAGGACGGTGTTCCAGTCGTGGTTTTGGCACCCAACGCTGCCGAGACGCATGAGAAGGTGATCAGTAATATCCGCGAAATGAAGGCGCGCAGGGGATCCATCGTCGCCATCGTCACCGAAGGTGACGCGGAGACCGCGAGTCTTGCAAATCACACGGTCTCTATACCTGAAGCGGACGAATTCGTTCTTGCTCTTATCGCAGTCATCCCGCTTCAGCTGATCGCGTACTATTCGGCGACTATACGCGGGTGTGACGTCGATCGGCCGCGAAACCTTGCTAAATCGGTGACGGTCGAGTAGGAACCGATCGTTGTGGAAGCTTACATTGGCGGCTATCGAAATTTCGATAGCCGCCTTTCCCGTTTAAAAAAGTATAAAAAGACTTGACAAATTTCCACGAATGCTATTGAATATTCGGTCAAGTCGTAGGACCGGGTCGGACCTCAGCAACAGGCATACTACTCGTTCAACCAACTATTCCGATAAGATTCATATGAACCAAGTGATCATCATGGCGGGAGGGAAGGGGACACGGATGAACATGACGGATAAGCCGAAGACGATGATTCCTGTCGCCGGCAAGCCGATCGTCGAGCATATCGTGGAAGCGGCCGAAAGAGCGGTCCCGGAAACGAAGCCGGTCATCATCATCGGTTTCCAGGGGCATACGATCGTCGATCATTTCGGTGACCGCGCTGTCTGTGTCGAACAGAAGGAGCAGCTCGGTACGGGGCATGCCGTGTCCTGCGCCGCGCATCTATTTCGTGAGCGGTCGGACATCGGGCATGTCGTCGTCCTCGCGGGGGACCAGCCGCTGGTTTCCGCCGGAACCATACACTCCATCCTGTCGCATCATGAAAACGGCGGTGAAACGGTGACGCTCGGCACCGTCGTCGTTCCGGACTATACCGGTATCAACGAACACCTCCTGCATTACGGACGCATCGTCCGGAAAGAAGACGGTTCCGTGGAGCGTATCGTCGAATACAAGGACGCGACCGAGGAGGAGCGGTCCATACGCGAGGTGAATACCAGCATCTATTGTTTCGATTCCGCCTGGCTGTGGGAACATATCGACCGGCTCGGAAGCGACAACGCGTCCAAGGAGTTCTACATAACCGACCTCATCGCCATGGCCATGGCCGAGGGGAGGAATCTCGCCGCCGTCTCTCTCCCGGATCCTGTGGAGGGACTCAATGTGAATACCCCTGACCAGCTCCGCGCCATAGAGGAGATTATCGTGGGAACATCTGGCAATATTCCCAGCACTTCGCATTTGACGCACGCCTACGTTTCCTGATATTACAGAGTCAGATTGGGCAATCACATATCTATTATGAATACGAAAATCTGCGCCCGACTGCTCGTCGTTTCATTGCTGTTCCAATTCGTGATCATGCCCGCAGGAGTGTTCGCGGTTCCTGTTGATTCCGATACCGACCCGACTACTCCCGCAGCTGCTATCGTGGCGGAAGTCGTTTCGTCTGCCGAGCCGGAGATGTCGTCTATCATCTCTTCGGACCTGAATGCGGACCCCACTTCGGAATTCGTTCATGACAGCGTCGTACAGAGTCCGGCTGCGGTGACGGAATCGACTGTGCCCACAACGCCGGCAATCGATACGCTGCCGACACCTCCTTCGTCGGTTCAGGCCGCTTCTTTGGATGTTTCGGGCACCGACCCTCTTTCCACAGAGACGATTGCAACACCGATCGCACCCGTCAGAGATGATGCAACCCCGACCGATGAAAAAACAGTGACCGCTTCGGAGACAACTGCCATAGCTGCCGCCGAGGAGCAGACGACCAACCTTATTCAGAATCCCTCCCTCGAAACTGCAAACGGATCGCTCCCCGCAAACTGGTCGCAGGAGAAGTATGGAACGCACTCGGCCATTTTCGCTTATCCAGTCGCAGGCCATACCGGCGACAAGGCGGCTCAGATTACCATGGCGAGCTACAAGAGCGGCGACGCGAAATGGGTATTCGACAAAGTTGCCGTGACTCCTGGCGCCGAATACGTATTTTCGGATTGGTATCAATCCACGGCAAAGACGCTTGTCGTCGCACAGTACACGACTTCGACGGGAGCGACTCAGTATGTCCAACTTGGTTCGCTGGCGGCTTCGACCGCCTGGAAGCAGTATTCCAAGACGTTCACCGTTCCGACCGGCGTGACCACCATGACGGTCCTTCATCTTATCAAGGCGAATGGAACCCTGACGGTCGATGATTACTCGCTCACTACGTCCTCGACGACCCCGACACCGGCCCCGACCCTTGCGCTCTCCGCCAACCCGACTTCCATTGTCAGCGGCTCATCCTCGACGCTGACGTGGTCATCGACCGATGCAACCTCGTGTGCCGCAGACTGGACTTCATCGGCTGCGACCTCGGGCACCACGTCCGTTTCTCCAACTGCCACAACGACCTACTCGATGACGTGTACCGGTGCCGGTGGGACGGTTACCAAGACCGCGACCGTCACCGTGACGACTCCGAACCCGGTTCCGACACTGACGCTTTCCGCAAATCCTGCATCAATTGTCAGCGGATCGTCTTCGACTCTTACCTGGTCCGCGACCGATGCGACTTCGTGTTCCGCGGGCTGGACCTCATCGACTGCGATCTCGGGCACTGCTTCCGTTACGCCGTCCGCTACGACAACCTACTCGATGACCTGTGCCGGTGCCGGTGGAACGGCTACCAAGACCGCGACGGTTACGGTGACGACGGTTCCCGTCCCAACCGAGAATCTCATCCAGAATCCCTCCCTCGAGACTGCAAACGGATCGCTCCCCGCGAACTGGGCCAAGAACAACTGGGGCACCCTCACCGCCACGTACGTGTATCCTGTCGGAGGACATACCGGCGACAAGGCCGCGCAGATTACCGTGAGCGGATACAAGAACGGGGACGCAAAATGGTACTTCGACGATGTTCCGGTCACTCCGGGTGCCGAGTACGTATTTTCGGATTGGTATCAATCTTCCGTACCGACCACTGTTACGGCACGGTATAAGATGTCGGCAGGCGGGTATCAGTATCCGAATTTAGGAACCGCTCCCGCCGCGACATCGTGGACGCAGTTTTCCAAGAAGTTTACCGTCCCTGCCGGTGTGTCTTCGATGTCCGTGTTCCATCTCATCAAGGCGAATGGAACCCTGACGGTCGATGATTACTCGCTCACTACGTCCTCGACGACCCCGACGCCGGCTCCGACCCTTACGCTCTCTGCTAGTCCGACCTCGATCGTCAGCGGATCGTCCTCGACCCTTACCTGGTCCGCAACCGACGCGACCTCGTGTTCCGCAGGCTGGACTTCGTCGACTGCCACCTCGGGCTCAGCCCTAGTCACGCCGACTTCGACGGCTACCTACTCGATGACCTGTACCGGTGCTGGTGGAACGGCCACCAAGACCGCGACGGTCACCGTGACGACTCCGAACCCGGTTCCGACCCTGACCCTGTCTGCCAACCCGACCTCGATCGTCAGCGGATCGTCCTCGGCCCTCACGTGGTCGACGACAGACGCTACGACCTGTTCCGCGACGGGCGGATGGACTTCGTTGACGGCAACTTCAGGCTCCGTTTCCGTCACACCGACTTCGACCACGACCTATTCGATGACCTGCACCGGTGCGGGTGGATCGGTCACCAAGACCGCGACGGTCACCGTGACGACGGTTCCCGTCCCAACCGAGAATCTCATCCAGAATCCCTCCCTCGAGACCGCCAACGGATCGCTTCCCGCGAACTGGGCCAAAAACAACTGGGGCACCCTCACCGCCACGTACGCGTATCCTGTCGCGGGTCATACCGGCGACAAGGCCGTGCAGATTACCGTGAGCGGATACAAGAACGGAGACGCGAAATGGTACTTCGACGATGTCGCGGTCACTCCCGGTGCCGAGTACGTGTTTTCGGATTGGTCGAAGTCTGCCGTGCAGAGCACCGTCATTGCGCGATTTAAGACATCTACCGGCGCGCTCCAATACGTCGAATTCGGAACCGTGACGGGGACCGGGGCGTGGACACAATATTCCAAGTCGTTTACGGTACCGGCCGGAATCGTCTCGATGACGATACTGCACGTGATAAAGGCCAATGGCGCTCTTGCGATCGACGATGCTTCGCTGACGAGGAATGAAGCGGTTTTTTCGGAAGGAATGGTCTCATTCACGTTTGACGACGGCTTTCTGAATACCTATGCGGTAGGACTTCCGATTCTGGATGCCGCAGGAATCAAAAGCACGCAGGCGATTATTACCGGCTCATTGGGTGCTACGAACTATGTTTCGACGGCACAGGTTCTCGATATGGCCGCGCGTGGGCATGAGATCGCCTCACACACCAGGACACATGCCAATCTCCCCACCCTGAGCGCTGCGGCGCTCGAGTCGGAAGTAGCCGGATCGAAAGCCGATCTTGTCGCGATTGGCATAACCGCGAACTCCATAGTCTATCCGTATGGCACGTATAACGATGCGGTCATCGCAGCCGTGAAGAATGCCGGGTATACCGGCGCCCGATCGGTGGATGACGGATACAATACGCCGATGACGGGGAAGTACGTCGTCCGCGATCAGCACATCACGTCCGATGTCACGTTCGATACCGTCAAGACTTGGATAGATATGGCTATCGCGAACAAGCAGTGGCTCGTTCTTGAGATGCACCAGCAGTCCGCGACCGGCGGAACATACAGCAACGATCCCGCGCTCCTTCAGAGTATCGTCGATTACGTGAAACAGCAGAACATGAAGACGGTCACGCTTGGTCAGGGGACCGCCATGTTACAGTAGTCCTTGCCTGACGCATTTCTTTTAAAAGGCAAATGAGCGGATTCTTTTTGGGATCCGTTTTTTGCCTACCTTCGAGGTCTTGACAGAAATAACAAAGTGTTCTATTGTCAAGTGTTGCAGTTGTCCACCCGCTTCCCAGGTTTCGTCCGCACAGCATCCTTTTTTCGTGGTCCCGTATGCAGAGCCCGTCCATCACCATCCTCGTTCCATGCTATAACGAGGGGAAAACAATCAGGAAATGCGCCGAACATTGGCTGGACCAGACTCATCCGGCCGATGAGATTATCGTCGTGGACGATTGCAGTACCGACAATACGAGGGAGGTTCTCCAAGAGTTTTCCGATAGGATCAAAGTCATCGCGTTGCCGAAAAATACCGGCAACAAGAGCTTCGTTCAGGAAGAAGGCTTGAGGCACGTCGTGACGGACGTCTTTATCGCGACCGATGCCGATACGATCATGGACCGTCACTTCGTGAAGCGCGTGTACGACGCGTTCCAAGACGAGAAGGTCATGGCATTCGCCGGTTATATCCAAAGCCTTAAGTGCAATTGGCTGACCGCGTGCCGCGAAATCGACTATCTCATCGGTCAGGATCTTCACAAGGTCGCCCAAAACAATATCCGTTTCCTCTTCGTCATACCTGGCTGTGCCGGCGCGTTCCGTACCGCCACCTTCAAGGAGCACATCACCTTCGATCACGATACCTTGACGGAAGATCTCGATTTTACGTACAAGACCAACAAGGGCGGACACGAAATCGTCTACGACCGCCGGGCCATCGTCTACACCCAGGATCCCCGGGATCTGAAGTCCTATATTAACCAGATGCGCCGGTGGTATAGCGGCGGATGGCAGAATCTGATTAAACATATCGATGCCGCGAAACGACCGATGGCAGCGCTCGAATTGTCTCTTATCTATATCGAAGGAATGTTTTTCTCGGTACTCCTTTTCGTGCTTCCGATCATAAACATACGCGCAGCCGCAATCGTCCTTATCCCGTACGCGGGTCTTGTGTTGCTGCTCGGCTCCTACGCGGCCCTGCGTCGTCGTCGACCGGACCTGTTGCTGTATGCGCCGGCATACGTCATACTGTCGTATCTTCACGCGTATATCCTGCTCGAGCAGTTCGTGAAGGAGATTATTTTTCGAAAGCGCAATCTAACATGGTTCCATCCGGAACGAAGAGAAATCGTATGAATTTCAGTGGAGGACTCTCTCTCATGGCCCATATACTCATCAATACCTGCTACAAGATAGCCAGGACGCTTTCGGTGAACGTCCGCTCGGTATTCATCGTATTCTTTGTCCTTGCTTTTTCGGTTTTTGGCGCGTCGTATGCCCTGAAGACGTTCTGGCAGAAGGATAATAACGTGGAAATGGTGATGAATGCGATCCGTACGTGCGAGCCCGTGTCGCCATCCTTCGGTTCCGTTGCCGGCCGGGTCATCCTGCGCCTTGACGATGTTCAGGCGTTCGCGTACCGCGATGCCACGCGGAGTCTGCTTGCGGATGCGGATACATATGACGCACGGCTGGTGCTCGGCGTCATCCCGAAAGGCATACTGGAGGACGAGTTCATCCAGGGCCTGATCCACGATCACCTCTGCAACGTGGAACTTGCCATTCATGGATGGGATCACTCGTACGGAAATGACGGATCATTCGAGTTCGAACATGCAGACGAGGACGCGGCGCGAGAAATCATAAAAAAGGGAAAGGAAGTTTTTGCACAACTGAACAGTACGGATCCGGTCACATTCATCCCGCCGGGAAACGAGGTGTCGGATGGCGCCAAAAAGGCGCTCGAATTGGAAGGCATACGATACCTGTCCGCGGAACGAGCCGATGGGGAATTTGGAATGGACGCGACCACGTACGATTTTCCGAATAAAAAAATGGTCGAGGTTCCCGATATTCTGCATGCCTGTGAGAAAAAACTCGGCGAGAACAAGGCCTGCATCATCGTGCTGCATCCGCAGGACTATCTGACCGGAGATGTGATTGATCCCGAAAAATACGCAAAGTATATCGAGTTGCTTGCAACGCTTCGAGACAAGAGCCTGCTTACGGTCACGTTTCGGGATCAACAGTAATCTATGCCTGATTTAGAAAAAAGCCCTATTTAAAATACCTCCTTTTGGAGGTATTTTTCGTGATGGGTTGAGAATTTCATTCGTTAAAAAGGGAAAGCCCGATTCCGTTATCGGCCGTGCGGGAAATAAAATCGAAGAGGATAGCCCGATACGGATTCTTCGTATTCGTCAGGTTGCCGTAAGACCAGTCGATGTTTTCGGACGTGCCCGATTTGTTTTCTGCAAAGATGTTGATCATAACCCTGAAGCCCTGATCTTGTAGTTTTTCCGCTTCGGCGAGTATATCGTTCATGACGATCGAACGTTCGGAAGCCGAAGAGACGAGCTTTCCATTCCCGCTGTACATCGATGCGAATGAGCCGGTATTGAGCCAAACGGATGTCACCCCCATACTCTCTGCCGCCTGTACGGCCAGTTCCGGGTGCAGGAACTTGTCGGTTGTCATGGCCGAGCGGTCCGGGTCGCCGGATGGCGGTTTGTAGGGGAATCCCTGTATCCCAAAGCTCTGGACCGTTCCGGGTCGGATACCGGAAATGTATTGGTCGAAACGTATGTACTGTTCGTGCGCATAATCGGTATCGCTCGGATCGAAACTTGCGGCGTTCATGAGTATGGAGCCTTGGGCGTGCGAATAGTGTTTCCGCATGATACCGAAAAAGCCGTTGACGATCGTGCTGAAGTCGCCGGGCTTGAACCCAGCGGCATCCCATTCCGGTATGTTGATTTCCGGATAGGGGACCCAGATGCCGAGCATGTCTTCCGTGACGCCGGCTTTTTTGAGCTGTACGAAGAAGGTGTCGAGCTGCCGGTCGTACTGACCCGAGGCGATTTTCGACAAGCGCACATAACCGCCGGTTTCCGTCGTGGGCTCGAGAATCACGATCGGCGATACGCCGTGTCGGTGAAACTCCTTGATCTGACCAGCGACGGCATTCGCAAGATTGATCGCACGCTTGTCGCTGTCCGGGAAACCGGTGAAGTACATCATGCGATCGGTCACGAATGAATCACACATGTTCTGATATTCGGCGAGTCGTCTGAGGTGAGGGAGTTTGCTTTTCTCCAGTCCGATCAGCTTGTCTTTGGCACTGCACTTTCCTTCGTGACTCGGAGGGTCTGGTTCGGCAGGTGTTCCGACCGCGGCAGGGGACGTATCTGCATCGCCTTCAGTCATCGTGATCGTCGGTTCAGCTGCCGACTGTTCCGTGGCAATACCGTCCGTCGCGGCGTTTTCTGTAACCGGTTCCTTGTCAGATTTCAGTACCGTGATAACCGAAATCACCGCCGAAGTGACAATGGCAATGAAAATCACGGAAAGGGCGATAAGCCTTCCCAATGGGAATATGTATTTTCGCATCCTGATCGTACGCATACGCGGATTTCATACCCTATGGTACCTGAAAGCCGGCAAAGCGGCAAAACGAAGCCGATTTCTTGGGCTGATTCGATGTAATGCATTTTGTGTCTGCTACAAATGGTGATATTCTAAAACTAATTGTTGAGTAACAAATTAGGCTTTGTTATGGCGTCTTTTCGGTATTTGCGAATACCCTTGACAAAAATAATAGAGAGTTGTACTATAATTGGTCAGATTGAAACGCGAAGATAATTGCATATGGACGTCATAAACGTCAATTTAGCACTCGAAAAGCGTCTTTTAGCGAAAAGACGGTCGGTGATGATAGCGGCGATGTTGATTATTACTGCTGTTGTTTTTTTTACGTACCTGAAACGCGATGCAATCTATGCACAGATGAACGCCTGGTTACTCATCCCGAAACCGGAACGGTTCACGGAGTTGTATTTCTCCGATCATACGAACCTTCCGAAGCGTGTCAGTGCTGGTGATCGGATGCGATTCTCATTCGTCATCGTCAATCATGAGGGGAATGCTCGGTCGTATGGCTACTCGGTTCATTTGATCGGTGCCGAGAATGTCGACCCGATCGTCGTCCGGGATGTGACAGACGTCGCCAGCGAGGAAAGCAAAGAGGTACAGGTTGGCTTTGATGTTCCCGAGAGGTTCGAAACCGGAGAAGTGGTTGTACAGCTTACCGATATGTCGCAGCAGATTCATTTCTGGATCAATAAACCCGAATAAGTGGTATGGATCGGATGCACACTGGGAAAATCGCCCTCATCATTCCCTGTCACAACGAGGAAAAGAGCATCGCGAAGGTCGTGAACGGTGTCCCTAGGAAAGTCCTGCGGAAGCTCGGTTTCGAAATAGAAATTATCGTCGTCGATAACTGCTCGACCGATAAGACCAACGAGGTCTGCGAGTCACTTGACGTCACGCTTCTGTACGAGGGAAAGAAGGGGAAGGGAAACGCTATGAGGACAGGCTTTGATGCCGTGTCCGACGACACCTCGTACGTCGTTATGATCGACGGCGACCATACGTACAAGACGCACGAGATCTTCCGTCTCGTAGAGCCGCTTGCGAGCGGATTCTGCGACGTGGTCATCGGATCCCGTCTGGGGGGGAAATCGGCTCAAGACGCTTTCCTGTTTCAGAATCGCGTCGTGAACTGGGGGTTCGCTTTTTTGGTCCGTGTTTTCTACAAGGCGAACATTACGGACGTGCTGAGCGGATACTTCGCATGGACGAAAGAGAAACTGGATGAGTTGAGTCCGCATATCGAATCGGACGGATTCGCTATCGAGATGGAGATGATTACAAAGATGGTGCGGCTCGGGCACGAGATGTATTCCGTCCCGATTACGTTCGATGTCCGCAATGGCGGGGAAACGAAGATCAGTCCGTTCAAGGACGGCGTCGGCATTCTCTATATGTTTATTCGGAACTTTTTTTGGAAGAAAGATTGCGGTCGTTCCGAAAATCTCTATACGGATACTGTGTCCAAATAATACTATGGAGGAAAAACGGAAAAAAATCGCCTTCGTTTCGGATTCAGTATATCCGTACAACAAGGGAGGGAAAGAGAAACGCAATCATGATGTGGCCACCCGCCTAGTAGCCGCCGGGTTCGAGGTTCATGTATATTGCATGAAATGGTGGGACGAGCCGGAAAAGGCTATCGCTCGTGACGGGATATTCCTTCATGCGATTAGTCCGCTATACCCGTTATATTCCGGTGGACGCCGGTCGTTGCGGCAGGCTATATTTTTTGCGATCCATTGTTTCAGGCTCCTCTTCGAAAGCTTTGACGTGATGGAAGTTGATCATATACCGCAAACTACGCTGATCGTCCTGAAGATTGTGGCTCTTCTGAAGCGGAATA
>JAAXTX010000079.1 GCA_013336285.1 Candidatus Moraniibacteriota bacterium
GCCGTTTTGGCAGAGGCGGAGGGTGGAACAGGTCTGGGTGTTGCAGGCCTGGGTCTCCTGCATGCCGTATGTTCCGTTGTTGAGCAGACAGAACGAACCGCCGTTCGCCGGGGCCGGATTGCTGCATCCGCGCCACTGGGTGCCTCCGCCGCAGGAGGCCGTGCAAGCGGACCAGGCGGACCAGGCGCCGTTGATGGGCGGATTCGGATTTATCACAGTAAAAGGAATCGTCCCTCTGACGACATGAATTCCATCAGCGCTGTTCATTTTCCCAGCGCATCCCTTGCTTCCGTGAATGATGATTGTGGAGGTCCAAGAACAATGATATGCCTTGCTCTCACCGGAACAGACCTTGACGCCATTATCCCCATGCTTCACACCAAGAAAGTGAGATCCGCTCGTCGCCGGAGCTATCCATTCGTCTTTCAGGGTCGATGTGTACCGCCTATCGCATCCGAAATGGTTCGGAGACTGCGAAACCGTAAAACCCGCCTTTGTGACAGGCGTCAACGGATCAGCAGCATCTACATCGGACCAAGAAATAAAATGGTCCCCATCATACGAATAAGTCCCAGCATCAAGTATCATTGTTCCGGAAAGACGGATTGTCTCTCCGGGCGCATATGAAAGCTTATCTATACCGACCACCGTCGTCGCAGTCGCGCTAGCGGGATATGAAATCAATGTCAGCGCGTTTATTGATGATCGTGGAAGAAAGGAAAGTGCGATAATGATCAAAAATGTTCCAAAACGCCCCCCCATTGCAGCAGACCGACCGGTCCCTTTTTTTCGAATGACAAAAAGAACAGATATCAAGACCAACAATGAAACGATCAGAACCCCGAAAATCACGAGCCTATTTACCGGAAGGAAAGAAGTCAAACTCGGCGCGCCGAAAAAACCGACATTCGGACCGAGGCCCGAGAAATCGGTTCCGTACGAGGCGAGCAACGAACCATCCTTACCGGTAATCGTCAAGGAAACGGCCGGATCCTGGCAATCCCTGTCGACCGAGATGGACGCATGCCAGACATGAATCCCTTGCGGAGTAAGATTCTCAAGTACCTGTTTGGCGTCACCGGCACACACGTTCCCGTCACGATCGAAAAGTTTCACGAGAAGAACTCCGCCGTTCGCTGCCGAATCTGAAGTGATCCCGTTGATGAGAAGCGAAATATCGGCAGTCATCCCCCTCCGATAGGCAGCTTTGTCGAACCGGACGTTTTGCACGGATACCGGGCTTCCCTCGATTGAGAACGAGAAAAACGACGGCGCGGAAAAAACTTGACCGTTTCCGACAGGAAACGACAGCTCTCCGAAATACGTTCCCGGAAAGAACTCTGCACCAAGCGGGAAAGACAAAGAACTGCCGGACATCTTTGACAATTCCCGATCGACAACCACATCTCCGAGATATCCGCCCTTTCGTATCGTTATCTTGGGTAGGAGACCCTGCTCCAAACCGTCACACCGGAAACCGAGAACCGATCTCTGTGAAACCGAACCGGAATCACCCGATATCAATTCGCACGATACCGTCTTCATGATATAACCACCCGACTTCGGAAAATCGATAACGCCCAGTTCCCGGATCGCGAGCGGTAGTCCCGATTTCGTATCGGATACGAGCCGGACACGCATACGGCCACCGAGCGAAACGGGCGCCTGACGCGTAAGCGTCATATGCCGTTCCTCGCTCGGAGCCAGAGTCAGCTTGTCTTCATACATCATCCTATCGGACGGTGACATTTCGGCCATCCCGTTTCCTGCGACCGTATTCTCATTCGAGAATTCCACCCCGAAACGAATATCCGGCTGAACGAACGAATCATGATTCACGACGTCAAACGAGACGGAAAGACTCCCATCCCCGCCGAGACTCGCCGACGCCCCGTATATCCCGACATTGGCTGCGACAATCGATTCGCCCGGCGGAAGAGAGAAATCGGAAGATGCGCCCGGAACCTGGTCATTCATATCCGCGGCACCGTCCTGAGAAATCGCCGTTTGCTGTGCACAAAGAATCCGTGGAAAGAAAAAAGCAAGCGTCAAGGAAAACGACCCCACAAAAAACGCGGACAAAAGAATGCCGGGATGTTTATTCATATGAGTGTTTGTTTTCCATACATCGTACAGTGTACCATTAACGGACCGTATGCGCATCCGCCACTCAAGACGAAAAACCCCGATGGGAGTTTTTACATCCGCCGACATCCGAAACCTTCATCTTCCGGCTCCGTGTCACCGAGATCTCCTTGTCGTTTCCGGAAGGTAAAATATCACATCGTACGACGTTTCCGTAATTCCGGATAGCGCCTCACCTTCTCAGAACCCCGGCACCGCTTCCTTCCAGTTCATATCGCCGCAGGAACGGGTGCCGGAACAGGCCTCGGGCACACCACAGGAATCGTCGGATGTGAACGATTCGCCCTGGCAGTGACTCCCGGCTTCGGCAGCGCAA
>JAAXTX010000023.1 GCA_013336285.1 Candidatus Moraniibacteriota bacterium
TTGGAAAACACGTTTGGCGATACAACTTCCGACACCTTTCACGCGAAAAACAAATCGAGAGACTGCTCGAATTTTTCAACTGATTTGGTGGCAGAAATTGGGAAATCCCATTATTTAAGATACTTTCCGTACTTATCCGGTGGATAATAGCAGTGCGGGTTCGGTACTTCGTCTGGATCAAGACAGCATTCCATATCCATGTGTCCCTGCTTATTCTTGTTGCTTTTAGAAGGATGGTCATTTTTTTTGGCGCAGACAAGACGTCCGCCGACGTTCTTATATGATCGTGGGAATGGGGCATTTATAGTGGGACGTATAGTACGTATCGGTACTGGTCCGGCAGTTGGCAATGAAGACGGCAGTGGGAGAGGTATTGCGATCGACTCCGTATCTTTGTCGGAAAAGGACATGTCAGCAATTCTGTCATTCTGGCAATTCGTTCGCGAAAAAGCGGAATCCCGGCCCGTCTCAGCCTTTTTAGCCGATTCCAGAAAACAGACGTATTCCCTGGTGAGTTCCGGCGGCGTTCCGATATTTCCGATTTTTTTATCCGCAAAAACTCCCGGCACGCTGGATGTCGAGATGAGTACGCTTGAGACAAAAAGAATGGAGAGGATCTTCGATTTCATTGCATTCTGTATCTTCCCCTCCGGAATGATGTTTCCATTTTACCGCGCGTCCCCGATTTCTCCAAATACCCCCCGACAGAGCTCATGATCGCCCGTTTCACTGAGCGAAGCCAACGGTTCCGGCTA
This sequence comes from Candidatus Moraniibacteriota bacterium, assembly GCA_013336285.1. GTDB lineage: Bacteria > Patescibacteriota > Minisyncoccia > Moranbacterales > UBA1568 > JAAXTX01. The sequence goes on from JAAXTX010000023.1 coordinate 756, forward strand.
TGGTATCGAGCAGGTCTTTTCGTCCCTCTCCCGTTTTCGAGGAATATCGTATGACTGTCGATTCGGGAAACTCGCCGCGAATCGATCGAATCCCGTTCGTGATATCGTTTCGGCGTCCCCGGTCGCTCTTGTTCGCGAGTATGATTGTCCGTCTTCCGGCTTCCGAGAGAATCCCGAGAGCTTCCCGATCAGTGACTCTCATTCCGATTTCGGCGTCGATGACGAGTACTGCCAGGTCGATGCGGACTTCGGGCGTCCCAGCGAACCAAAGTATGTGCTTTCGGATTTTCTCCCGTTTTTCCATCGGCAGTTTCGCATAGCCGTATCCGGGTAGGTCGGCCAGATGCCAGGCATCATTGACGAGGAAATAATTGATTTCAGTCGTCCGGCCGGGTCTCGAACTGGATCGCGCGAGATCCCTCTGTCGGACAAGCGTGTTGATGACGCTCGATTTCCCGACATTGGATCTGCCGAAAAAAGCGACCGTCGGTCGTGCCGTCTCCGGCAGGCCCTCGGAACCTATGACTCCTTTCATGAATTTGGCCGATCGGATCTCCATAAGCGTGCGGATAGCGTACATCGCTGTATAGCATGTCGAGGCTCAAAGGTAAACAGTGATATCGCGGCGTCGGCGATTCCCATGACGACGGATCATGACTTTTCGCGATGGTAGTCGTTTGGGGGCCGGTCGTAGATGACAAGTGTCGCAGCTATCTTGTCATGAAGGGCTTGCTTTCGCTTAGTGAACCCGGCCATGAGATATCCGATCAGTATCGTTACGTTCGAAACGAACTTTCCGACGATCTCGCGGAGCAACACCTGCGAAAGATCCATTTTTTTCCCGTCGACGGATATGACTCGTATTCCGACGATCTTCTTTCCGAAAGTGGCGCCGTTTCTGTACGTGAACCAGATGAAATAAACTGCCGTCACGGAATACCACAGTATCTTGATGACGGTAGAAATTCCATCCGTGGAAAAACCCGCTGCCGTCAACGCGATCGCAACGGGACTGGCTGCCAGGAATACGAGAAACGCTATGGAAATGCAGTCGATGACCATCGCGACAAGGCGGACAAGGAATCCGGCATATCGCAATCGAGCATCCGCTTTCGGAGCGTGACCCGATGACCGATCATCGAGCCATTCGGCGCAATAACGACATTTCTTCGCGTCATCCTGGATTTCTTCGGAACAGAAGGGGCACTGCTTCATAGTGTGATGCGGCACGGTTCGTTACGTCCATCGATAAGTATATGCTTTCGAACGACGATTTCAAAGACATGAATGCTGTCCGCTGTCACATCGAAATCCCCGCTTTCGCGGGGATGAACGACTCACTTGCCGCGATTTTCAATTGCCACAGGCGGCACCAGACGTCGCACCGGCACTTGCCGTACCGTCACCGAAACCAGCTGCCGGCGCCGTCGAGGAAAGTGCCTTGGCGCACTCCGCCGGCGCCGTATCGAATGATGCACATATCGTCTTGAGAATGGATGCCGGATCACGCTCCGTATCCGCAGTGACACCGTTTATGACGAGCGTCGGAGAGCCCTGGACCGAATAAACCTCATTATCGGTTTTATCAGTATTGAACGGCGGGAAAGACCCCTGATATGTGCTCTCGTCGTTGAAATTCTTTGTGACGTCGAATTGAGTGTCGGCCTGTTTCATACAGGAGATATTCTTTGTTGCGTCGATACCGGCCGTCTTCATGCAGGCGGCCTCGGTCCCCTGTCCTTTTTTGAGAAAGCACTCGAGATATGCGGAAAGCTTTTTCGGTTCCTGGGTTCGAATGCAATACTGACGCAGGTTTTCGTCGAGCTCTTTCCTGTCCCCGGTCGCCTTGCTGTTGTGCATGGAATATGAAACGAACTCGAGCGAGAAGTCGATCTTGTCGCCCAGAGTGGCGAGCACCGGCAGGATGCCCTTCTCTATTTGCGTTCCGTACGGGCAATAACTCATGACGAACAGTTTCACATCCGGCTTGGCCGTCTTCGGAACTTCCGCTGCGGGAGCCGCATCGGTCGTGGCTGCCGTTTCCTTCTTTGGTTCCGTATCCATGCCGGACGGGAACAATTTCTTTCCGTCAAGGGAAAGGAATACGGGCACGGATTGCTTTCCGACGGTGACTGTCGCCATATACAAACCGGCCTCCTTGATCGGATCAGAGACTGAGATCTCCGTTCCTGGAGCGACTAGGTTCTTGCCGACGAAATCCTGAATCTTCGTTTTGGCTGCCTGCGTCCCGATCTCGTCCGGACCGAACGTCATCCGGCCGATACCCGTTTTCCACACTGCCGCGTATCCGATCGCGACGATCGCCAGAACGGCGAACGCACCGATGATGATTCCCTTTTTCACATTCGTTTCTTATCGTATTAATACCAGAACCAGTATAACAGATTCCGGAAAATGACACATTGTACCGTAAGGTGGATAAACCACCCGGTCTTTTTTCGGGAACCGAACGGCGGGAAATTGACAAACCATGGAAAAATGCTACCAATAATGAAAGTGAACTATTGGAATATTAACAAATCGAAAGGGAGAGAACCATGAATGACAAGGACGAGACGCGTGACGACGCCATTCGGATCTACTGCGCAAGACAGAATCAGGAAGAGTACGTAGCCGTCGAAGACCGTTCGAATATCCGTGGCACCGGAAGGTCGAACGAAGAGTCGATAGGCGATCTCATGAGAAACGTCGTCGTTTCACTCAGGCCGGAATATCTTAATGATCGCAGGTTATTTATCGACGGGTATGAGACGAAAGACGGCTATGCGGTTATTGAGACGGCGACCGGGATAAGAGGGAGCGGATCGGGCGAACGCGAGGCGCTTGGAAGCCTTATGATCGCGCTTGCCAGACAGAAGCCCGACCTGGTGAGTATCGAATACAGGTAAGTACAGAAACTTATCAATGAAATCGCTCGAGCCATGGATATCCTATTCTATGAAACCCATCATTCGCTTCCTTCCTTTTCGCGTCCGCGACAGCCGAAGGAAAAGTTCGATCTCACGAATTCCGGCAATCGGGTTATCGTGGGTAACTGGAAAGATAAATGGTCGCGACCGCTCAGAGAGACCCTGTTCTGGCCGGTGCTGAGAGGTATCTCGATGATCGAGTATCCCGCGACGATCGCGCATATCGCGGCGTTCAACTGCCCGTATGCAGATGCGTCCGAACGGATGTTCGCGGAACGTATTTCCGTCCTGATCACCAATCGTCCGAAATCGGAAAATTCCGGCGGTATCCCGGTCATCGTCGACCAGAACGGAAACGTCACGGTGGACGTCCTTTGGACGGACAGCGCGTCGTACGTCAGTGATTCACTTCGAAGCGCCAGGAGTCAGGGGTTGAAAAATGAGGATCCCGAGTCATATCGTTGGTATTACTATTTCGTCGATCAACTCGGGAAAGCGAAGGAATCCGCCGCTCTTCAGGTCGAAACCGCCAGACGAACCGCCTCCATATATGAGGCGATTCCCTGAAAGGAAAAAAATGAAAGCACCACGATATTCGGGTGCTTTTCTTTTATCCGCATTCGGATCCTTATCCGCGATGGGTCACCGACAACTGATTTTTCCGACATAAAAAAAGGAAGTCCGAAGGACTCCCTTGTGATTCGAGATATTTCAGAGTTTGAACGGACTCGGACCGACCAGTTGTTTCCCTTTGAGTCGGAAGGTCACCGTCTTATTGTGACCGCGGTAATATCCCCCGCTGGTAACATTGATCTTTACCGAATCGCCGACGATCTTTATCGAGTTCACCTCCGAACGGTCTCCGAGATTCCGCGAAGCGACATGAACGGGTACGCCGTCGATATCCAGAACTGCGGCAATCTGTGTTATTGAGCCCGAACCTCCCGTGTTGTGGGAGAGGATGACCGCGGCATCATTCTTGCCGTCGCCGTTCAGATCCCCGATGACGACCCTCCGGATTTCAAGGGTTTCACGAGTGTCGTTCCGGTAAAACTTTCCGGAAACCAGGTTCAGGACCCTGGATTCCGTCTTGTCCGGCGATTGCCAGAGGACCGGGTGATATCCGGCGTTGTTCACCGATCCGACGGTGATTCCGGTATCGGCCATCGCGTCGATTGAGACCAGCATCATTATACATATGCTGATCGCTGTTCTGATCAACTTGCTTTTCATCGTTTTTCCTTGATTGTGAAGTTTCATTTCGTCCCCGCCTAGCGAGTCTTCGTATGTATTCGGGCGGATGCCTACTTCATAGCGTATTTATAGAAAATTGTCAAGTGTCGGCGGGAAATTGATCGATCCGTATCGTTTTCGTCCATGCGGATCAGGTGTCGATTCGTATGGAGACGTAAAAAAATAAGCAGGGGGTACGGTATTCCGGTCCCCTGCCTCGTTGTCATATTTTCATACTGCCTATTCCGTATCCGCATACTTCTCGAATCGCGGCAGATAGATCATCTTCGTGACCCAACGTTTACCCCATGAGTCGATCTGGCGGATTTCCAGAACGCGATAGCCGTTCTTGTATGTCCATCCGGCCGTGACCTGATGGGCGGCACCGACCGTGGCGATAACCCCGTATTTTCCGTACGGGTATCTTTGCACTACCCAGAACATCGGGCGGTTTGCTCCAAAAAAAGGCAAATCCTGACCTTCCGCCAGATAGGTTTCCTTATCGGTTGCCAAGTCGATCTGTGTCACCGATATGTAATCGCCGATCTGCCTGTTCAAGTCGATCTGACTGCCGAAATATTCCGATTCCACGATCGCCCTGAACACTCCCCATCCCGGTCCGTACTTCAGTTCCACTTCACTGCGGTCGTCGATACGCGGCTGCGTTTCGGCGACGGATGGAATCGCGACGGCCAATATGGCCGTCAGTAGCAATCCGATAAATGAGCCCCGGCATCTCCTCATAGTAACCTCCTCTGTATTTGATTATGAAATTACAAATCCAACTATATGCCGTTTGCTGCAAACGATATACCGTGAGACGCCGCACCGTCAATGTCCGGACCAATAATAATCCTCGCGGCAAGCCGCGAGGTATTAGACCCGGAGAAGAGAATAAAAAACACGGGAAGCCCGGAAGCTTCCCGTCGCGATATTTCAAAGGACGTTTCAATTGAGTCGACTTACGACGATGCCGGGATCCGTGAAGCGTTTCACGTATGAATACAGTACCTGATGCATCTGAAGCCAGGTCAGCATTTCCAGCGAATGAATCGATGCGATGGAACTGCTGAAGGTTTGCAGCAAGTCTTCCGGAATCTGACTAGCAAGCAGCCCTCCGTCGTCCCTGACCACGGCCTGGGTGAATCTGATGCAAGGAAGTGTGAGCAGGTAGCCGTTCGTCACTGAGAACGAAACGGCGTATTCGAACGGATGATCCTCGAAATCATCGAGCAACCCAAGCAACTCCGAAGAGTTCTTGGGATATTGCGTGACGCCTTCGGAAAATGGGCTTTTTACGACGAGGTTAGTCGTAAGATAAACGGTAAGATCGTCGTTTTCGTCCGGTACATGCCGATGACGAAGGTGCCACGATTCCGACGCGGCGAGCCGGTCGGCGAATGCCAACATGCTCCGGCTGTCACGGACTTCCTTATGCGATTTCGGTATGACCACTATCGGGCTTTCCGCGAAAAAGGGATCATCCGCGTCGAAGCGGTACTGGGCAATTTCCGGAACGTTTCCGAGGGTGTCTTGGACGATCGACTCCAGATATGCGCTTGGAATCGAGGAAAATATCCTAACCGTAGGTTTTTCCATCGCTGTCTCCTGCTGTTCGGGTGATTGAAAGTTAAAAAACAGTAAATATATATTAGTGAATATATTAAAATTTGTCAAGTACTTCTTTACTGTATATGCCATAAATCCGATGGTTTTCGCCGTCGCGCTTGACAAAAGACGGTTGCGTAATAAATACGCGAGAGTATACTGAGACCATCAATCATCTTGAGTCGTATGGCTCGAGACCGACTTTTAGGGTAAAGGCGTACGGGTATGCCTCCCGCCGGTACATTCGAAACAAACGGTTCGACGTCGACGATGTGACCATATCGGATCCGGCTTTGGTGCCGGGCCGTGTCATGTCAGGAAAACGGAAACCATAAAATAGTATCCAAAGCAATAATAACTAGAAAAGGCGGTGAAATAATATGTCAGAAATAATCAGGGAGAAGACGACTACGAGGGAGACCGACGATGGTCAAGTCGGCAATGGCCCGATGTCTTTAGGGGTATTTCGAACCGTAGAATATCTCGTGAATTTCCTTTTCGGCGTTTTGGAAGCGCTTTTGCTGTTTCGTCTGGTGCTCAGATTCGCGGGAGCGAATGCGGGTAGCGGATTCGTGAGATTCATATACGGGGTGACCGCACAGTTCGTAACCCCGTTCGAAGGGATATTCAGGAGTTGGCTCAATCGCGGCGTAGAGACGACCTCCGTTCTGGAACCGGCTACGATCGTCGCGATTTTCGTGTACGCGGTAGTGGCATGGGGAATCGTACGTCTGATTCGTATCTTGGCGGGCGGTAGATAATATTTCGTCCATCGGTGCGCGTATCGGATGGTACGCGATGTGCGGAAAGATGTAGTCGTGATATGTCATTAACAACAATTTTATGTGGACCGTAATCGCCATATTGTTGATTCTCTGGTTTCTGGGATTCATCACCTCGTATACGTTGGGCGGACTGATTCATATCCTGTTGGTCGTTGCGATTGTCATGATCATCGTCAACCTGCTTCAGGGCCGGAAAATCCTCTAGTGAATTTACGGAGTGAGACTCCGTTTCATGGCTGAACCCCGCGAGGGATATGGTTATGCGTTATTCTTTAAATGATCCGAGTATGAAAGGATTCAATGCGAATATTGAAAAGGAAGTATTGGAAAACTCTGATTTCCGCAGGGTGCTGTATACCGGAAAGCATAGCCAGCTTGTCCTGATGAGTCTTCTGCCGAATCAGGAAATCGGCATGGAGGTTCATTCTGACAACGACCAGTTTTTTCGCTTCGAGAAAGGGCACGGGAAGTGCATCATCGACGGAAACGAATACGAGCTTATCGATGGAAGCGTCATTGTAGTGCCGGCCGGCGCGATGCACAACGTCATCAACATGTCGGATTCGGAGGACCTGAAACTGTATACGATCTATTCCCCTGCCCATCACAAGGACGGTATCGTGCGGGCGACCAAGGAGGAGGCCGAGGCTGACGGACCGGAATTCGACGGGACTACGACCGAATAATTCCCATACTTGAAATAATATCCCGAACATCTGCGGGGTTATGATAGTAGCAAATATATTTTGAAAAAAAGAGCTTTGTGAAAGCTCTTTTTTCGTAAGTCGAATATGGAGCGCGGTTATTCCAAATACAGGATGAGTTTCTCGATCATCGGCAGGGATTTAGATCTGTATGCTGACGTGAAAGTCGATGATCTCAATCCGTATATCGGACAGATGGTCGTTCCGTAAGTGTCGGCGATATTCGAAAAACATGACGGTCAGTACGTATTTCCGATCAGGTTTACGAGATGTGGTAAAAAATGCGGCCCACAATCGCGTAGTGCGATATGGGCCGCGTGATATTCGTTCGAATCGATCAGATTGATGTCGGGTTATATTCCAGCAACTCAAGTAAATCCCGGACTTCGGCAATTTTGCTCTCGATTACGCTTCTCGGGTAGTTTGTCTTAGCCCATTCGGTATGGAATTCGATCCCTTCAAGGAAGGGTATCTGTCGGTGAAGCATCTCTATGGGTGAGATACCGTGTTCGCGGGAGAGACCAAAAATGTTCGACTGGATCCAAACGTATGAGAATGACTGTGTCAGATCCGCGTCACGGATGATCCGCATCTGGAGCGGAAGCGACTCCGACGAACCGACGTGGGGAAACTGCGTCGCACGCAATATCGCGAAAATGTCCGCGGCATGGTCCTTATCCTCCGGGAGCAGACAACTTTCGAGACCGCGTATCGCTCTTTCGATATTCAGATCGTCATGACCGGGCATACCGCTGTGATCGAGGTCGTGGAGCATCGCGGCGATAAGGATGTTCCGGATCTGTCGCGGGGTCAACCGATCCCGATAGTACATGCACGCGGCATGACACATCACCATGACGTGTATCATGTGCTGAAAGTTGTGATACGGCAAGCCGAGGTTTTTCGCCTGGTTGAAAAGGTACCTGAAATAGTATCTCAGATTTCCCTCATAGAGACCGTCATCGTTACGAACGATTCTCGCGGTCGATCCGCAAACGGGAATATCCATGTTCTGTTGTCGGTTGGTTGTTAAATCAATGCTGATTACTTCATAGCATAAAAACTGACTTTGTCAAGATTCGGTTCAAAGATTCTTGAAGTAGAGCGAGATTCGAATATCTTTCGAACCGGCACGTTTTTAGAAACGGCAGGTTAATGAAGTGAAAAAAACAGCCGGATGAGTGGTCCGGCTGCGAAGTCTTCTGCGAACTTCAATCGAAGTCGTTGTGATATAGGGCGACCATCAGGTCGTACATGGTATCGGATATCTTGTTCCGGCCGACATACTGCATCGCGACCAGTGGCGGATTGCCGATCCCGTTCCGACGGGCTACCTGGATCATTATCCTGCCGCCGTTTTCGTTCGAAATGCAACAGATGAAATTACTCCCGTTTCCGCGACCTCCGAAGAGAAGTGCGTACAGTATTTCCTGCGACGCCATCGTCCTGCCGACATAACAACGTGCGGTGTTCTTATATTTGCGCTCGAATCTGGCGAGCGCGTTATCGATATGCTTCAATTCCTGCTTCTGAAGGAAGGGATTCTCGCTGTCGAAAACCCTGGTTGCCGTGCTGACGGCCTGCTGCCGTGCCGGTGAATGTGTCGCGGCTGACGCGCCGCTGAGCGAAGGCAGTGTCAAAAGAAGCATGAATGCCACGGCCGAAAGAACTTTTTTCATTGTATCCTCCAAGGATGATTGAAAAATTATGGAAATGGTATTGTTAACGAGATACCATCTTTATAATACCTTTTTATAATTTTGTCAAGGTTTTCCGGAGAATGCAAAACAGTACTTAACATGAATGTGAGAGGCTTTACACCGAATGAAGACGTTTCGGGGTTGCTTTGGCAGTTCCCTACCGATCCAACAATAGCCGCGCCGCATCATATTTCGGTCGGATAAGCTCCCTTGATTTCTCGAATTGCAACTGGTTCCATTTGTTGGTCAATTTTCGCAGTACCGACTGACGTGCCTCTACCTGCGACATGTTCTCGTATACCAGCGCGGCTTTGAATAGTCCCTCGATATTGTCGAACGCGCTGATCGAATCTGCCTCGGCGACGATCTGCTCCTCGATCGTTTCCGATGCGATCCCCTGCGATCCGCGATGGTGGAGTACGCAGTTCTTTACGCGTTCCATACGACTTTCCGGATAACCGAATTCCCGAAGCTTTTCCATGGCGATTTCGGCACCGGTAACATGATGATTTTCTCGGCCATGTATGATCGAACCGATATCATGAATCCATGCCGCGATCTCGACGATTTCCTCGTCCGTCCCGAATTCCCGAGCCAGGATTTTCGCGTATTTCACTACCGGCACGAAGTGGTTCTCATACGGTTCAAATCCGTACTTGCTGGTCGGTTTACGGCATTCGGCTTCCACGAACCGTCGTACTTTCTCGGTGATTTCCATAAACTGATATTCGATAGGCGGTCGGTAATTTCAGTCGCTTTCGTCTTTTTGTGCCGTAGAATCCTGAGCCTCCCTTATCTTCTCCCGTATGATCATTTGTATCTCCCGTCGCAAGCGGATCGACTGCTGTCGCCTTTCCTGATTGTCCGTAGCCCGTGAATAGACATGATTGAACGTTTTCTCTATGATCCTGTCCTGATCGAAAGGGTAACATCCTTTCTCGGCTTCCCGGGTCGTCACGTAAAAATCGGTCCTGATTCCCGAATCGGGATCCGCCGGATTTATGGCGCCTATTCTGAGATCAGAAAATCCGGCTTCGTCGAAAGCTTTTTTGATGTATCTTACCGAGTCGCCGGAATGTATGCATGTATCGAACATGAGGACGGGTTTGTCCTTGTCGTCCAAAAGTCGCTTGTACGTCTCATGGAACTCATCAAGTATCTCTCCCTGACTCCGAATGGTATTCGGTCCTTCGACCACGTCTTCCTTGAACGCACTGTCCATCATGATTCCCATGATTTCATCCCGTGTAAGATCCTCCCTGTTCTTGAATCCCTTCGGATTCAGGAAATATATGTTGGGTAGCGGCTCATCGGGGTACATGGAACGGAGATATTCCCGGACACCGATATAGAGGGGTCTGGAACTCCGATCGAGTATGACCAGATTCGGTATGTTTTCGGAGCGAAGATACTCCGCGACCGCTTTCGAGAACTCGAACAATTCCCGACGTTCGGTCATATCGTTGAAAAATTCGTACTGTCTTCTTCCTGAGAAATCCTTTGAAAATATGTCATCATCCGCATCAAATCGGACCCGCGGATCCGACAATCCTCTTCCGGCCATGCGCGACAGGAGTTCTAAAACTTGATATCTCCCCGTCATTCGTTCCCTACGCAAGGATGCCAAATCAGCCTCTTCGACTTTGCTCAAAAGTTGAAGATGCTCTTTCTTTCGCAGATCCTGACCGTGAAGGTTGTTCGGAAATTCACGAAGTCCGTACAGCTCGCCTTCCTCTTCCGTGGAAAGCATACCCTCATCTTCCAGAAAGGTCAGTTCGTCCTTACGGCGATATTCACCTTCCGATTCGCAAAGCTCCTCGTCTTCCTGCATCGACACATCCATGAAAGGCCACTCTGCCTCATCGTCTCGCTCCGCGCGATGCATGGGTACCTCGAAGATGTTTCTGCTCATACGTCTGAAGGCTAACGGAATGGGTAAGACGAAACGTTGATAATCATGGGATAGATACCGTCTTTTCTTTCGGACATTATACCAGTTTTCATGTAAATCCACTCGATGTTGCCGGATTTCCTATCGGAGAAATCCACATAGGCGTATTCAAAGGAAAAAGTATCGACGCTATTGACAAAAATGAAATTATGTACTATAAATTTATTTCCGTTGTTTTCACAATTTGTTCGACCAAAAAAGTGCCCTAAAAACGGCACGAATTCTCATAAAAAAACCAAAGGAGAAAAGATGAAAAAAGGCTTGCGTTTGTTGGTGTTCGCGTTCTTCGCGATGCTGACGGTTTCGATCAGCGGCTGCGGCTACAATTCTATGCAGTCGGACGAGGAAGCTGTCTTCAGCGCGTGGGGCGATGTCGAGTCTCAGTACCAGAAACGGTCCGATCTCGTTCCGAATCTGGTCGCGACCGTGAAGGGCGCAGCTGACTTCGAGAAAGGCACCTTGACGGCGGTCATCGAGGCCAGGTCGAAGGCGACTTCGATTCAGCTGTCGAAAGAAGCGGTGAACGATCCCGTGGCCATGGAAAATTTCCGAAAGGCCCAGGGAGAGTTGTCTGGCGCGCTGTCGCGTCTGATGGTCTCGGTCGAGAAGTATCCCGAGCTGAAGGCGAACCAGAATTTTATCGATCTGCAGAGCCAGCTTGAGGGTATTGAGAACTCGATCAGCGTTTCGCGCATCCGCTACAACGGGGCCGTCCAGGATTTCAACTACGGCATCCGGATGTTCCCGAACAGCCTGACAAACAGCGTGTTGTTGCAGCTTAAACCGAAGAACTATTTCAAGGCCGATGAGTCCGCGAAACAGGCGCCTACCGTGAAGTTTTAAGGGAATAACCAACCAGCTGTCCATCATGGGAGAATGTCGCGGGGCATTCGAGCTCCGCTTCTCCCCTAAACAAACGGAGGATTCAATGGCGCGAAGAACGGTGAAGGTATTGTTTCTTTGTCTGTTCAGTCTGTTTCTGACCTTTCAGGCGTTCGCGCTTGACGCTCCGAAGCTGACAGGTTACGTGAATGATACCGCGGGAATGATGTCGCCGGAACAGGCGAGGCAGTTGAGTCGCGACCTCGAACTTGATGAACGAGCATCTTCGAATCAGATTTTTGTCCTTACGATACCGACTTTGGCCGGGGAGGACATCAAACAGTACTCCGTCAAAGTTTTCGAGGCATGGAAACCCGGTATGAAAGGCCGCGACAACGGCGTGCTGATCCTGGTTGCAAAGCAGGAACGCAAAGTACGGATAGAGGTGGGCTACGGGCTGGAAGGAAAATTGACCGACCTCACCGCCGGCAGGATCATACGTGAGGAGATGGCTCCGAAACTCAAGACTGGCGATACGTTTGGCGGATTGAGTGACGGCATCGACAAGATTCATCTTGCGGTGAATGGCCAGTACAAAGGCGACGGTACTTCTGCTGTGGATGGAAACACGGCGAAGTCGTCGGGTAAGATACCCGGCAATGCGATCATCGCGATCGGCGCGATCATTGTCGCGATCTTCGTAGTCGGCATCGCCGGAGCGAAGAGTTATGCTTTGGCGGGTACCGTATCTTCTTTCTTATCCGGCATGATTAGCTACACTTTGCTCGGCATCGCAGCCTGGTGGGCGTTGCTGTTGATTATGCTCATATCATTTCTGCTGGGACTCCTTCTGGCGGCAATGATTCAAAATGACTTATTCGGAAGCGGTTCCGGGGGCGGTTACGGCTTTGACGGCTTCAGCGGAGGAGATTCCGGCGGCTCAGGCGGCGGCGGTTTTAGCGGCGGTGGCGGTGACTGTGGCGGTGGCGGAGCTGACGGCGGTTTCTGACAGCGTCCCTGAAATGCGAACAAGCTGGCATAAGACTTGGGAAATTCCGAGCAGCCAGCTTTTATTTTGAAAAAAATCAGATTCTATGCTTCGCGATGAGTAAAATTGACGCGGACAAGCTTCGATTGTTCGTCGTCGACTGTTTAGGACCTTTGTCCCTTACCGGATATATGGACTATTGACGATGGCGTATATCGTGTTATGATGCCGTTTCTTTAAAATGATACATCACCACAACGAAAACGGGAGTAACAATGATCGTACCCGAAGTGATACTCATGATCGAGCCGCAAGGCGCGAGATCGGATAGGCCGCTTGTCGACGAACTGACGCGGAAGATGACGGCGGCCTGGCACGGAAGCAAGGACGGGATGGAATTGTATGGCCGTATGACGAAGGGAGTGCACCGCTGCATATGCGGGGCGACGAGCGACAATCTCGAACACTGGGTCGGAGAGGGAAAAGGACCGTTGACGAACTCTCTTTGTATCCACTATCTCGCCTTTCATCGCGAGGACATCCCCGACGAAGAGCTTGCGAAGGTGGATGCTCTTCCGTATGGATCGGAAGATCCGACGGAAACGGAACTGCAATGAATGCGTATCGAAGCCTGGAAAAAATGAAGGCGTCAATCCTATCGGAATGACGCCTATTTATGTATCTTGCATGTTGAAATTACGCGGAAAGCCGTCGGTTTGAAACGGCTTCGATTCTATCCGAGGATATCCGATTCTTTCAGTTCCAACTTCAATTCATCCAGAAAATCGTTGAGAAATTTCGTCCTTCGGCGGGCGATCTTCCTCGCGAACTCGGTATGCATCCCCTTCTCGACGACCAGTAACCTCTGGTGGAACAACGCGATGCCGGAACCGAACGCTTCCGGTTCGGTCTTCTCGTAAAACGGGTCTTCGGCGGAATAGAACGGCTGAGACATCTGGCCTCCGGAAGAAAACGTTCTCATGATCGAAATGGCACCGGTCGCTTCCAGCCGGTCGGCATCCTGAAGGATCTTCCCTTCTATCGTTTCGGGTACGATTCCTTTCGAGAACGAGCACTGCAGTATGCATGTCTGCACCGCCGCGATCTTTTCTGCCGGATATCCCGGCAGATCCCTGAGGACATCGCCGACAAGCGCGGCGCTTTCCGCGGTCTCGTTCCTGCTTTGCTCCGAGTTCTTCGGATACACGACGGCATCATGAAAGAGAGACGCGGGAGTAACGATGTCCAAGTCGGCTCCTTCCATTTTCGCTATCTTTTTGGAAAGGTTGAATACCCGTAACGCGTGTTGAAAATCATGTGACGGATCGATTGCGGAGTGATTGGCTCTCGCGATGTCGATAAGTTCGTTTTCGAGTATTTCATTCATATCGATTTCTTTCTAAGTGAGCATTGAATATGGGCCGTACGTACTTCGATTGTAAAAGGTCCGGTGCATCGGGACAATATATAGTAGAATCGGCATCCGGTCAACATACCCGGTTCCTTCCATGGAAGTCATTCGGACATTCAACGACTTGATATGTACGGAACCGCATGACGTTTCGATCGAATACTGATAAGAGGCGGATGAAGTGGAAAGTATGATTGAGCAATTCCTTGACTCGAACAAATCCTCAAGGATGCTTTGTTCTTTGAATCATGAGCCGTCGGAACTGGCGAATATTGAAATCGTCAAACGGTATCGGGATGCCGGCTTCGCGGTCGAATTCCGGAATGACCAGCGGGAAGGGGCATCCATCGAACTTACATAGCTCGGGTCGTAAAGACCGACATGACAGGGAACTGACAATTCCCTGTTTTTTTATACCGATCGGATGCGTCGGCGTTTATGACGAGAGATAGTCGTGCTTGTCGCCGAAATCTGAAGCTCCTGCTTGGACTGAAATTACTGTCAGGGTCCGTATCATGAATGACGCCGGCTGACGTATGGGTTATGCGGGAGATCGTTCGTTCTCATCGCGATTTATTCTATGAATCGTGTATTTCATCCATCGCGTACAGTATCGCGTTTGGTCATTTTGACGATCCCTTTGACTTCGCCCGTTTCGGTTTCGGTATGGGAAGACCGTCGGCAGTGATACGGACGAGTTCGGACAATCGTACGTGGTCTTCGATCAGGTCATCATCGATTTCCATCGACGCCTTGGCACCCGGGTAAGGATATCCCTCCTTGTACGAGTCCCCGACGAGTGTCTTTCCCTCCCCGGTTATCTTGATGAAGAGCGTGTCGTCGCAGATCAAGCCGACCACCTTGCCGTCGCAATAGAGTGCGTACTCCCCGAACATCTTGCGAACCGAAACATCCCCGCCCGTCGAGACGAGTTGATCAAGGATATAGTCGACGGTGGATTGTTTGGTGGACATGCTTTTGAATGATTGCGGATACGTTTCGATCATCATAACCCGTGTCGGGTATATTGTCGATTTTTGCCCGTAAAAAAGCAAAAATCATATTTGGGAGGCACATCTCAAAAGGGTCGCTTTATTTATGATCGGATGGTATATATTGCAGCGTATCAGTACTGAACGATAACATTCTTGATTCGTAGAAATGGACCAATTGAGGAGGTGATAATTAAGAAATATACAAAAAAACGGCATATCTCTATAGAGATATGCCGTAAATTTCTGGAGCGCATCGTTTCGAGCGCGTCACCTTCCTTTTCGAACATACCGTTTCGAAATTTTCCGGTCTTTTCGGGTCGACACGGGAGTATCGATCCGATCGACAGAGGAAGGCGAGATTCCCGTCGCATGGGAGGTGTCATACGTTCTTTTTGAACGAGTAATCTTTGACGCCTTTTTGCGGGAGTCATCATCGTCATCAACCGGCCTGGAACGATACAGTGGCGGAATCGGGTTCAGAAAAATGCCGAATGGAAACATGATTATCCGGGTTGAAAGGTTTGCATTTGCAAATGCGTACGAATTGTTTGTAAAAGAGAGATTGAATAATACGACGTACTTCGGTTTTCGTCAATCGTTCGTGAAGACATCGCGGTTGTGGCTATGGTTCCGTGCGACCGTTTCGGTATTCTGTCCGATATATGTCAATAAGTAACATTTGAATGAAAGGTGTCAGAAAACCTTTTCGTACCCTTAGATACGGGTTTGAGGACATTCACACGGCTTGTCGCGGAGGATCAGCGTCTGCTCGTCGGGAGTATCGAGGAACGCATCCTGTATCCCCGATCCCGTAGCATGCAATTCATCGAGCGGAGTGTGGTGTTCGTATCCGCGGTGTTCGAATTCCCGAGCTAGCGCTTCGTGGCGGGCGTAGAGAGCCCTTGTTTTTCCGAACCACCGGAGTGTTTCAGGGTGCCGCGAATATCCACCCTTGCCATCGTGCACGGTCAGGATGTTCCATAACCCGTGCAGCTCCCGATGCTCCGCGAGAAGATGCTTTCGACACAGGTATTTCGGTTCGACGTCCCAGATGCGCATATCCGTATGGAATTCCGATAAGCATGACCCGACAGCTTTTCCAGCAACGTAAATCAAGTACGCGACCGCTTATCGGGGTCTTTGCCGAACACGACCATGATATCTCCGGCAGCACCTTCGGTATATATGGTTTCCTTTTTCAAGATCGTCAGCCCGGAGCGTGTCGCACTTGCGAGATAATCTTCCAAACGCATCTTACTGATGATTACGCCTCCTTGGCTCGCCCGTTCTATCGGAGCGTCGTCATCTTTCTTGTATCTGAAAGCTATGAACAGCACGCCATCCTCCTTGAGTACCCTGGCGACCTCTCCGAAACAACCGTTGATATCCTCGGGCGTATCGAGAAAGTTGATCGTATAATCGGAAATAACGACATCCTTGGTCGAATCCCCGTACGGAAGATTTCGAATGTCGCCGCGTTCCACGTTGAACCGGGGGTATGGAAACGCCTCGGCGCTTGATTCACGAACGGTCGTGCCCGTCCAGTCGCTTTTTCGGTCGAGTTGCTCTACCGCCTCCTTATGCATCCTGATCGACGTGTCATTGAGATCGACAATCGTGATGACATCGTTTACGACCTGTTTCTTGCCGTGAATGTGATGAGCTATCCTGGTAACCTCGTTGATATTCTTCACGGTCGCGGAACCGAGGACAAGAAAGTCGTTCCTTTCGCTCGATCTCAGTCGTTCGGCTACGTCCTCCGGGAGTCCTACATGTTCGATCCGCTCCCCCATCATCTGCAGGTCGAAAAAGCTATCGAAGTTCTCATAGTAGTCATCGTTCGTGACGCCTGCTTTTTCCGAGGGAATTTCCGATATCATTTTTTGTGTCATGTCTTCCGGGAAACCCATACCTGTATGTGATAAACGAAGTATGCCGATGATACGTAACAGTCATGCGCCCCCAGCCATATTTTTTGCATCAGACTTGAGCCAGAATGACGACATAGTTCTTGCCGTATTTCTTGGCGCATTTGGGACAGGTGGTGTACCAGAGGTAGGTATTCTTGGGTTCCAATCCACTCCCTTCGACGTACGCCGCGAAGTCCTTCATCCATTTTCCGGCGTCCTTGAACTCCCCTTCATAGACCTTGGAGAGGAACGATCCGGAGAGGGTCACGTTCTCGGCACTCGGAATGTCCCTATCTACGGCGAGATAGAGGTCCATGTTCCACTTGGACGTATGGTCCGACAGACAGAGCCCGTCGGGCACGTGCGCCCCCGAGCCCTCGACTTTCCCCATCATCCGTTTCATCACCGTACCGAAATTGAGCGGCATGTAGAACGCCGTCATCACGTGATCCTTGATGAATCGTTTGTCAGTCCATTTGACCGTCTTCATATCCCAAGGTTCCGGATCGAACTTCGGACAACATTCCGCCGCCAGTGTCTGGTTGGACATAATCGTATGATTTTCAAATGATACCTGACCTATTTTCCGGCATGACCGCGTACGTCGGACGAGAGAAGACGGAAAAACAATCGAGTGACGATCCTTTGAATAAGACATACCTGACCTTATTTCAGGCTCGGTAGGTTTCGGTAAGTCGGTTCACGATTACAGATACTTTTTAATAAGCTCGATGTGATCGATCTCAACCTGATTAAGCGCCGTAAACATGATCTTCACATGTCTTTCAACGGCTTCTCTGGCAAATCGGGCATACAGGTTAGCGGCATTATCTTCAAGATCAAGCGTTTTTTGGAAATTTTCCAATACCGTGTCGCCGCAAAGCTTAGGTCCGATTTCCGGCATTTCAATCCCAAGAATCTTGGTGCAAATCGTGGCATGTTCAAGCTCGACCATTGCCAAGCGTTTGTACATTCTGTTGATTTCATAGGAATCGGCCTTGGCTGCGATGCAAAGGTAGATCGCGTAAGCATCAATTTCCAGTTGCAATGTTTCGTGTAGATTTTTCCTGGTCAACTCGGAAATTTCTCCTTTCACGACTACCACCGGTTCAGCCTCTTTGCCTTCTTTGATAAAAGCCTCGCGAGCCCCGCAGAACGGGCAAGTCTTCGGCTTTCCTTCGCCTAAATATGCCTCACCGCAAACATTACAGATATATGTTGTCATATGAGTCCTACGAATTATTACCATCGAAAATTAAGACATTTTTTGTCTGCCTTTTTCTCGGATACCCGCTTCCTACGAAAAATTGATCGAATGCCTTTCGTCATCCGTCATTGTCAGTATACCATCAAAACATGGAGTCCGGGGATCGTTCCTCAGCCCTCTTTGAAATTCGTTACATACTCTGACGACCGCACTATTATGTTGCTTGTTTGAGTCAATAACCCGTCGTAAAAGACATATTTCTCGTCGCGATCGTTCTTCATGCCTGCAAGAAAGCCATCAGGTACATTCCCCTTCTTCTGTTCGTAAAACGGTGAAATGTCGTGTCCTCATATGTAAAAAAAATATGAGACGCCTTCTCTTGAGATACCGTTCCCTAGTCAATACCTTTGCATCACTTCCTCCGGTGTCTGGTACCCGATTCCCATATGGATCCGTTCGCCGTTGTAATACGGGAGATACTCCGAAATGGCTTTCCT
>JAAXTX010000052.1 GCA_013336285.1 Candidatus Moraniibacteriota bacterium
CGATGTGATAGACGAGACAACTGACATTATGACTTTTGTGGAGGTAGAGGCTCATGCCCGGATTGTATCATATTCCGCAGCAGAGCTGCGGGGTATTGACCCTAAGAGAGAATAAATCCGACCCTATACCGCCTTTCCAGTGACTCCTTCCGCAACTCTCCAGACGTCGCCGGCACCGAACGTGATGAGGAGATCGCCACCATGAAGCGATCCCTTGAGTTTTTCGACGACTTCGGGAATGGTCGGAACATACTCCGCCTTGTCATGGACGAAGCGATTGATTTCCCGGACCAGATCCATCGACGTGACCCTGCCGGTACCCTCGCGCGCGCTACCGTAAATATCGAGAACGAGCACATGATCGGCATCGTCGAAACTCTGCGCGAACTCCGAAAGCAACGCGGCGGTCCTGGTAAAGGTATGAGGATGAAAGACGGCTGTTATCGTTTTGTCCGGATACAGTTCCCGAAACGCCGATAAGGTCGCCCGGAGTTCCTCCGGATGATGCGCATAATCGTCGTACACGAGAGCCGCCTTATATTCCCCGATGAATTCGCTGCGTCGCGCGGTGCCCGAAAACTCGGCAAGTGCCGTGCGTACGGCTTCCATGTCTATACGAAGAAACGAGGCGAGTGCGACCACCGACGCCGCATTCTGCGCGTTATGTTTGCCGGGAATGCGAAGCGAGAACATGCCGAGTGACTCTCCCTCGTGGACGATCTCGAACCGGGTTCGCGTGCCCCCCGCTTCGACGGTACCAAGCGAGACGGCCTCGTAACCGATGATATGAAAATCGGCATCCGTATTGAACCCGTAAGAAAGACGCCTGCATGTGGCATCCGCGGCTACCTTCACGACGGATGCGGAATCGGCACAGTATACGAGAGCGCCATGATGCGGGATACGACAGACGAATTCCCGGAAAGCGTCCGCGTAGACATGTTCATCAAGAAAAAAATCCGGGTGATCCCAGTCTATGCTCGTCAAAATCGCGCTGAAAGGCTGGTAGTAACGGAGCTTGTCCTGATATTCGTCCGCTTCGAGGACAAGATACTTTCCGTCACCGGCAAGCGCGTTTCCGTCCCACGCACGGACACGACTCCCGACGATGGCGACCGGATCCTCGTCCGCGTTGCGAAGCGCCTCGGCAAGCATTGCTGAAATGGTGGTCTTGCCATGCGTACCGGCGACAAGCAGGCCCATACGCTCCCTTGTCAGCATACCAACCGCCTCGGGATAATTGAGAAGCGGAATCCCGCGGGAAGACGCGGCTGCAAGTTCCTGATTCTTATCCGGTGAGTAGGCGGTGGAGTAGATCACATGATCGACGTCTGCCGCGACATGTTCGGTCGAAAAGCCGACGAACGGCACGATACCGATCTTTTTCAGGACATCATCCGTAAAAAAAACCTCGGCGGTATCCGATCCGGTAACCGTCGCGCCGCCTTTGACGAGAATCTCCGCCAACGCTGTCATACCGGCACCCTTGATACCCACCATGTGAACGCGTTTCCCGGAAAAAGTAGGGATGATCTTTATGAAAGACATGCGATTAACACAAGGATAAGACCCCGTCGGCGATCATGACTGCGGCCTGGGGATTATAAAAGGCGCGGATCTTCTGGGACATGTCCGCACGCAGCAACGGATCCCGCAGGATGGAGTCTATTTTCGTGAAGAGCATGTGCTCTCCGAGATTCTGTTCCTCGAGAACGATGGCGCCGCCCTGCTTGGCGACCTCGAACGCGTTCATACGTTGTTCGTCGTTGGCGGCGGTGGGAAGCGGTACGAGTATGGCGGGCTTCCCGCACGCCGCGAGCTCCGCGATAGTACTTGCGCCGGCCCGGGATACGACGATATCCGCCCGCGCGAACGCATCGGCAAGATCCGTCCCGTGAAAGAACGGGATGGCATGATACCCATCGCGTCCGGCTTTGATACCGAGTTCACCGGCCCTTGAAACGGCATCATGATGTTTGTCCGTTCCCGTCTGATGCAACACCTGTGCCTCACGGAGCAGATTCGGAAGTATCCGGACGATCGCGCGGTTCAACGATTGTGCGCCGAGACTGCCGCCGAGTACGAGGACGACCGGACGATCGGGAAGAAGCTTGAAACGTTCGCCGGCACGATTGGGATCTCCGGACAAGAGTTCCTCGCGGACGGGATTTCCGGTAATCGCGGTCCGTTCCGGCGGAAAAAACGTCAGGGCATGGGGATATGCGATAGCGATACGGGCGGCGTGTCGGGAAAGAACCCGGCTTGCCATACCGGCGACCGCGTCAGAATCGTGAATCACATACGGGATACGATAGATACGCGCCGCCAAACAAACCGGAACCGAGACGGCTCCTCCTTTGGCGAATACGACGTCCGGCATGAAAATGAACAAGTGCCAAAGCGACTGGATGAACCCGATCACCGTCTTGAAAGGATCGATTAGGTTCATGATGGAAAAATACCGACGAACTTTCCCGGAAAGGATATGACGGGCCTCGATACCGTCACCTTTCATGGCGGTCTCCTCGAAGATCCCTTTTGACCCGACATACAGAAAACGCGAAGGGACTCCGGCGCGATCGCGCACCGCCCGGGATACCGCTACGAGCGGGAATACATGTCCGCCGGACAGCCCGCCGGTAAGCACGATACGTTTCTCCTCTTGTGCCATAATAAGACTGTCCTCAATGCCGGATTATCCCTTACTCTTCCATTGTAGAGCCTTTGGAGATGTTCAGCAACACGCCGATCGCCGCAAGAGTGACCGCGACCGAGGTGCCACCGTAGCTTATGAACGGAAGCGGGATACCGGTAAGCGGCATCAGTCCCGATATGGCGAATATGTTGACGAACGCCTGAAAAGCTACCCATGAGACGATTCCGACAGACAGTAGTTTTCCGAACTCGTCAGGAGCCTTACGCGCGATATGAAATCCTCTATACGCGAAAAATAAGAAAAGAACGACAATAACCGAGCAACCGAACATACCGAGTTCCTCGCCGATGACGGCGAAGATGGAATCCGTCATCGGCTCGGGAAGATAAAGGAATTTCTGCCGGCCGTGCCCGAGCCCGACACCGAAAATCCCACCGGAGCCGAGCGCGATAAGCGCCTGCTTCATCTGATAGCCCGCACCGCTCGGATCATGTCCGGGATCCAAAAAGACCGTAAGCCGATGCATGCGATAGGGCGCCGCCGCGATCAACCCGGCAATTCCGACAAGTCCCAATCCGATAAGAATCCCCAGATGCGATATCTTTGTTCCGGAAGCGAAAAAAACGGAAAAGGCGATGACGAACATGATACCGAGCGTACCGGCATCCGGCTGCTTCATGATCAGGAACGCGATGAGTCCCAATATGACGATGAACGGAATCGCCCCCTCGATGAAATCCGTTTTTCTGACGTCGGTTTTTCCGGAAAAAAAAGCCGCGAGATATACGATAAGCGCGAATTTCATCACTTCGGAAGGCTGAAACGATACCGGCCCGAGGGAAATCCACCGGGCTGCCCCATACGCGGTCGAACCGATACCCGGGATAAGGACGAGCACGAGCAGTACGACGGCGGCGAAGAACAGCGGGACGGACATCTTCCGCCAGAACCGATACGGGATCGCCTGCGTGACCGCCATCGCTACGAGTCCGATACCGACGCCGAGCAGTTGTCGCTTGAAAAAATAGTAACCGTCGTCGAATCGGATCTTCCCATACGCCACACTTGCGCTTCCCACCATCAGGAGACCTGCTCCAAGCATAAGGAAGATCACCAGAAGCAACCGGCTGTCCACTTTGAGCCGCGATGCCGGTTTTACCGTACTCGTTGACTTTTTGTGCGGTATCCGCTTCATGATCCTTCTTTCATGATTCCGTCTTCGTTACGAAACGACGAATGTTCCGATCGCCATTTCGCGATCTCGCCGTGATGTCCGGAGAGCAGCGTCTCCGGAACTTTCCACCCACGGAATTCCTCCGGCTTGGTGTATTGCGGATGCTCGAGGACACCCTCTTCGGTATGTGATTCCGTCTCCGCGCTTTCCGCATTCCCAAGCACACCCGGGATAAGCCGTATAACCGCGTCCGCGACGACCATAGCCGGCAACTCCCCACCCGTAAGTACGTAATCGCCGATGGAAAGTTCCTCATCGACAAGATGCTCGGCAACCCGTTCGTCCACTCCCTCGTAACGTCCGCAGACCAGGATCAGCCGGTCATAGTTCGCGACGAGACGACGAGCATCCTTCTGCGAAAAACGTTCCCCTTTGGCGGAAAACAGGACGATCCGTGTACGTTCCCGCGAGACGTCGCCCATATGAAGGAGATCTTCGACACACGCGAACAGAGGCTCCGGTTTCATGACCATACCGGCACCGCCGCCATATGGCGTATCATCCACCGTCCGATGTTTGTCGGTCGTGTAATCCCGCGGATTCGCGAAACCGAACGATACGATCCCATCCTCCTTGGCGCGATTCAGCATGGACACGCCGAGGTACGAATCGAAACTTTCCGGAAATAGCGATACGAAGTCGAAATGCATAGACGGACTTTCTGAATGATCGTTCGATACGAACAAAAAATCGGGACGATGAATCCTCCTTTCCGTATTGTACAGCGAAATGAGGCCGAAAGGAAGGATAAAAAAACCGTGACACGCATATGGTATGCCGCCACGGTCCCGAATGAATTCGACCGATTGCCGTTCGAATCCGGACGACTCGACATCATACCGACGAGCCGCCACATCCGAGGGATGACTTCAGTTCCGCAAAGAACCGGTTCACCGAGAGTTCGGCACCATCAGGCGGCGCTTTTTCGCTTTCGTGTACAAGCTGCTCCTCGACGCCGCACGAGTGAACGGAAATCTCCAGACGCCGTATCTCATGTTCGCACAATATGCCTGTCACGTACAGGAATACGGTCGCTTCGACTCCGTACAGTTTCCCTTTCAACATGACATCGCAGGAGAAGCGTTCGGACCCGGCGGATTGACGGAAGTGGACCTTCCACCCCATTTCAGCGACCACCGAACGCATCGCGTCGTGCAGCTGTTCCGCTGTTTTGCTGCCGAATCCCCTGATGACTCTTCTTTTCTTCATCACTCCCACCTCCTTGTTTCGTTCTTAAATGACTGCCGACACCCTGACGACAGGGTTTCCGTTCATCCATTACATCCGCAGGAAAGGACGTAGCGATCACACTCCGGCATATCCCTTTCAACTCAATCACGGATCGCTCATCATGGCAATATATCCCGATCACGGCGTCGAATTCCCTCAGCGCATACTCAAAAAAAACGGGCTGCATCGCTGCATACCCGTTCATACTCTTCGATCGGGGGGATATTACCACCCCTCTCTGATCACGCGCTCATAGATGACCATGATGTCAACTTCCCGGCTGAGACATTCGCAGCCGGCCAGCGACCTCTGATACTGGTCCCACAATGACATGGGCGGATCTTGTCGATATTCGGACACCTTCCCTATCGCACCCGAAAGGAACTCTGCGACAGCGGCGGCCATATCGATACCCGAAGCGATTGCCACGTGAACCGTTTGCTGAATAGTAGCTGTAACGGTTCTACCGATATCCATCGCAGTCGCCACAAGACCGATGCATGCGGCCTCGAAGTTTCGTCGCGCCGCGGTGCGAGCGCCGGAAAGGATCAACCTCGCCGAATGCTCGACGTCCGCCTGTCGGTGTTGCGTCGGATACATCCTGCCCCGGCTCTCCAGCCAGATGTCCATGCGATGATCCTCGCAGGCGATCGCAAACGCCTTCGCATAACAATTGCCCGGAACAATGTACTCGTCGACGATCGACACGATAAGTGCCGCCGCCGACTCATACAGATTGGAGACCGCCTGCGTCACATCCTGAATTATCTCATTTATCATTTTTCCTCACGTTTAATTTTATCGATTACCAGCCACCGCAAGAAGCGACATACTCAGCTTCAAGAGGCGTCAGCGCTATGCCGAAACGTTTTTTCAGCCGCAACAGCGAATAATAGAACCAGTACGGTTCTACCTCGAAGTCACCATCTCGTAACTTCCGATTTCCTTCCTCCACAGTCTCGTTCTTCGTCATGAGAACATGGACATCAAACTGAAACCGCACATCGCTTGGCGTACAAACTCTGCCTGAGTTGGAATCAGGGCTGTCATATACCAAAACCCATCGCACAATCTGCTCTTTCTTTCTTTTCCTGCCAAGCAGGAAGATTTCTACCAACGTCCGCCGCAACAAACTGTGGTGACGGATTTCTTCCGGAATTGTAATTTTCTTCGAAGTCGCCATTGTTATCCCCGTTTTAGTGAGAGTTTTAGTGAGAAATACAGTAATGAAATAAATTAATGAACGTTATTGTATTGGCTCTAGACCATCATCGAAAGATGATTTAGTCTAGATATATGTTTAAGCAAGCGAAAATATCGAAACACAGAATTGAAAAAATAATTGAGTGCTTTTGTCTCGACCTGACAGCCACTCAAACC
>JAAXTX010000024.1 GCA_013336285.1 Candidatus Moraniibacteriota bacterium
CGTACTACCCTAGAAATCAAAAAGATCACCATCTGGTGACCTTTTTGATTTCTTGAGCGGGTAACGGGAATCGAACCCGTGTCCCTAGCTTGGGAAGCTAGTGTACTACCATTGTACTATACCCGCCAATTCCTGCTGTGAGCTCGGTGCTACCAACTACTGTACCCGCCAATTCCTGCTGTGAGCTCGGTGCTACCAACTACTATACCCGCCTTCGCCAATATTTTATGCCATCCAAACAAATGCAAGGGACCATAAAAAGCGTATTACCAGATACCCTAACCGCCTACGCGATGCTTCGGCGTGGCTCTGCCCGACTTATTTTGCCGGGAGCTCGGTACTACCAATTAGCGTATACGCTTATAAAGGCCTCTTTATCACGAACGACGCAACGGAAACATTCTAGCATGGAGAAACGTATTGTAAAGAGTGGGAACATCCGAGCAGTGCCCGATGGCGCCTTCTCAAACGGATTTCACCATGATAGACTGGCACGGTAATATCACACGTGGAAACAATGAAATCATTCTTTACACGCGGCAGGGTCATAACTCTGGCCGTCATAGTCATACTGGTCGTCGGGGGCTGGTTTCTTTTTTCTTACGCAAAAGGTCATAAACAGGAATTCGCCGTGAGCGGACTCGCGGTATTCACCAAGGTTACCGACCTCCTCCCGATCGCGCCGGACACGAAAAAGGAAATCGACACCGTCAATTCCCTCGTTTCCACGTTCACTAAAACGGACGGACAGACACACACGCTGCTCGTCCTCCTGCAAAACAATTACGAGCTCCGACCGGGCGGCGGATTCCTGGGACAATACGGCGTTCTCAAGGTGAGGGACGGGAAAATCGCGTCGTTCACCGTCGAGGACGCGAACCTGCTCGACCAGCGGATAGTAGCGAGTATCACCCCGCCATATCCCCTCACCCGCTACATGCAGATCAAGAAGTGGAAATTCCGCGACTCGAACTGGAGCCCAAGTTTTCCGGAGAACGTCGCCAAGGCACAATATTTCTATCGTCTCGCAGGCGGTCGGGAACAATTCGAGGGAGCGATCGCGATCAATGCCGACGTATTGAACCATGTCATCGGAATCACCGGACCGATAACCATTTCCGGATTCGGCACCTACACGAGCGAAAACGCCGCAATAAACCTTGAGGCAGACGTCGAGAAGGCTTATCTCGGAGACAACGTGCCGGCCGAACTCAAGCAGGCCCGGAAGAATGTCATGAAACGGCTCGCGGCGGAAATCGTGAACAATATTTCATCCCTGAGCGACTTGAAGAAGCTCTCCGACCTCGGACTACAGGAGCTCCGTGACAAGAATATCCAGCTCAATTTCACGGACACGAACCTGCAGAAACAGGTCGCGGACGTCCATTGGGACGGTACGGTCGAAAAGGACTGGTCAAACGACTATCTCATGATCGTCGATGCGAACATGGGAGCCCTCAAGAGTGATTACTATGTGAAGCGCTCACTCGACTATGTCGTCGACTTCGCGCGAGAAAAACCGACCGCGACAGTCACCTATACGTACGACCATACCGCGACCTACGGTGACTGGCGGACGAGCGACTACCACTCCTACGCACGTGTCATCGCTCCCAAGGGCTCCGTCTATGTCGAAGGGTCGCGCGTGAAGACCGGAGGAGTCTCCTCGGCTGAGTCTACGGATTGGAACAAGACTGTATTCGGATACAAGATCGACGCGATCATGAATCAGACACTTCCCACTTCCATCAGCTACACACTGCCGGATTCCGTCACGTCGGACAACTACGAACTCCTCATTCAGAAGCAGTCCGGTACCGGCACCATCCCGGTCAAGGTGACCGTAAAGACGAAGGACAAGGAGTATGTCCAGACCGCCGATCTCACGAAAGACCTCCATTTCTCCTTCCAGACGACGGATCAGAAAAAGTAAGGCGGCACACCAAATGCGAGCACGAGCCCTCGTCCGGGGCTCGTGCTCTTTCGTGTCGTCCACAAACGCCCGACGCGGTCTTGCCCGGTTCGTGGAAAATAGCCTATGATGGCAAAATACCGGCCGATTCGGTATACTGTAACCGATTCAATCCGAACCGTACGACTATGAATAACGACATGGGGACAGTCCGTCACTCTCTTGCACATATCCTCGCGATGGCTATCCTGAAGCGCGACCCGAATGCCATTCTTGGCACCGGACCGGCGACCGAGGACGGATTCTTCTATGACATCCTCTTTTCTGAAGGGAAAGGTATTTCCCCGGAGGATTTCAAGTCGATTATCGACGATATGCGGTCGATCGTGAAGCAGAAACTTCCGTTCGTAAAAAAGACACTTTCCGGCGAAGAAGCGCGTGAACGTTTCGCGAACAACCCCTTCAAGCTCGAGATTATCACCGAGGCGGAAGCTCGCGGCGAAGAGATTACCGCATTTGAAACGGGAGAGTTCGTCGATTTGTGCGCTGGTCCCCATGTCGCGAACACCGGTGATATCGATCTCCTTTCCTTCTCGCTCAAGGGACTCGCCGGCGCATACTGGCGCGGCGACGAGAAAAACCCGATGCTCGTCCGCATCTCCGGATATGCATTCGCAAGCAAAGCCGAGCTTGTCGCGCATCTCGCCATGCTCGAAGAAGCCAAAAAACGCGACCACCGCAAGCTCGGGAAGGAGCTCAACCTGTTCACCGTTTCTCCTCTTGTCGGCGCAGGACTCCCCCTCCTGCAACCCAAGGGAATGATCATCCGCCAGAAAATCGAAGAGCTCCTTTGGAAACTCCATGAGGACAAGGGGTATTCGCGTGTCTGGACCCCGCACATCGCCAAGGAGGAACTCTACATTGCATCCGGTCACGCAGCAAAGTTCGGCGACGAACTCTTCCGAGTCCAGGGCAAGGACGAGAAATTCATCATGAAACCGATGAACTGCCCGCACCATATGCAGATTTTCGCGGACAACCGGTTCTCCTACCGTGACATGCCGGTCCGCTACTTCGAACCCGCCACCGTCTATCGCGACGAGAAATCCGGCCAGCTCGGCGGCCTGACCCGCGTCCGCGCCATCACCCAAGACGACGGACATCTCTTCTGCCGCGTCTCCCAGATCCGTGACGAGGTCTCTACGATCGTCTCGGTCATCCGGGAATTCTATACGATTTTCGGGCTGATGGACGGCTATTGGGTATCGCTTTCCGTACGCGGTGAGGATAAGGAAAAATATCTCGGAAGCGATAAAGCATGGAATGCGGCCGAGGCAGCACTCGAGGAGGCAGCGAAGAAAAACGGACTAAACTACCGGCGTGTCGAGGGCGAGGCCGCCTTCTACGGGCCGAAGCTCGACTTCATGTTCAAGGACGCTATCGGCCGGGAGTGGCAGCTTGCCACCATCCAGTGCGACTTTAACCTCCCAGAACGCTTCGACCTCTCGTTTACCAACGAAGCAGGTGCCGCCGAACGACCGGTCGTCATCCACCGCGCAATTTCCGGTTCGATCGAACGGTTCATGGGCATCATGATCGAACACTATGCCGGTGCGTTCCCCTTTTGGCTTTCCCCAGTCCAAGTCGATGTCCTGCCAATCGGCGAGGCACACCAGTCATACGGCGCCGAAGTCACGACGTTCCTCAAAAAAGCCGGCATTCGGGCCGAACTCCATGCCGAGAACGAATCCCTCGGCAAGCGTATCCGCAACGCCAAGGTTGGAAAGATTCCGTACTTCATAGTCATCGGCGACTCCGAGGTAGCAAATAAAACCGTCACCCTCGAGAGCCGCGCCGACGGCAAGATCGGCGAACTCTCCCACGACGACCTCATCTCCCGATTCTCAGCTGAGAACAACCCTGGCACGTAATATATTCATTCAGCTCCAAAATACAAAACCCGTTCGATCTCACCCGAACGGGTATTATTGAGATGTCAGCTATCCTTCTGGCTGTGGCAATATCAACCTGCTTCCGATGTACCTTCAATAGCCTCCACACATGCACTGAATGCCTTATCAAGTTTTTCCGATGTAACCTTGTCCGTCGGGTCCATAGAAAAAGCTATAAAAGCCCTGCTATATTCAGTCCTTACATCATAATAATCCTGTTTGGCACTCAGTAGCCTTTCTAATTCACGAGATACAAAAGTGAAACCTGCCCACAAATTGTTCATGAGTTCTTCATCGGAACTTCCTGGCTCACCTTCTTGCGCCTTCAAAGCACTCTCATAATCAAACTTTGCTGCAAGAAAGCTTGTACGCAAAGCGGCAATCTGTTGGCTTTCAGTCTCATCTATGGCATCAACCAGAAGCGTCCCGGCCCATTCGCGTTTCATAGTGCTCGCAATTAATGATATACGTCTTTTTGATTATAATAACATAAACTCAACTTATTTGAAGTTTATTCCTTTATTAAAGCTATAAATTTCTTAACTTCTTTTCATTTCTTTTCCACTTTATCTGCCAATAACGAATGGGAACGCATCAAGTAGTTCGCCGGAGTAGTAGAACTCATACCCGAGCGAGCCGAAACTGTATTCGGCGTCGCCGACCTTGATACCGCTTCCGCCGACTTTCGGGTCCGCATTCGGCTTCGATTGCGGGAAACCGACATTGAAAAGCGTCGTGGCGATTTCCGGACGATACTTGATGTCGAATCCGGCATGCTCCCATTGCGAGAGCATCTGCCGGAGATAAAGCGCGCCATAAAGATAGGAATAATAATGGTCACCGTCTTCCGTAAGCCGCTTAAATCGTTCCGTCGCGACGTCCGACCCGGCGGTGTAATCAAGCATGTGCGCAAGCCCGTCTCCGAGATAATACGGGGAAGTCGGATCCGTGAGATGCGCTTCCGTCTCGATCGCCGTCGCTTCCTTGATGCCCATCACTCCGAGAGAGATCTTGTTCGCGTTACCAAGTATCTTCAAGGGTTCGAAAACCTTCTTGAACAACTCTCGCTGGGAATGGAACAACCGGACCTGCTCGACGATCGCACACGAAACGAGCAATCGCGGTTCGACGCCGGCAACCGTAGCCGCCCGCTCGATCGCTTCCCCGTCCTTGACGATAGCCGATCGGATCGCGGTCCATTCCTCGTTGTTCATCCACGGAAACAGGTTCGTCCCCGATGCCGAGGCGAGAGAATCCAGAAGCGCGGATTCATCCGGAACGGTTCCGGGATCTCCGGAACATTCCCTGAACGGTTCGCCATGACCGGAATCCTCGAGTCGGATTTTTGCCGCAAAAAGCATCTTGGCAACGAGGGGGTCGGACCCCGATGTCTTCAATACAGCCAATATCCCTTTCGCGTTCACCGGCGCGAACCGACCGACAATAGCTATCGAACAGAGATTCTCGGCCCGAACCCTGCGAGCTTTCGACAAATCGGAGAATTTCCGGTCCAGCTCCTCGAATGAATCCGCATCATCGTTCCCGAATGACGGCTCGAGGGAGCTGTGTTCGACCGACTCGCCCAAAACGGACGACGAATATTCGGGGCTGTTCGGATCGACCGATCCTTTCACATCGGTCGCATGTAATCGGATAGCGAAAAAACCACCGACCAGGACGAGGCCTGCGACGGCGAACAGGTGGACAAAAACGAGATACGTGATAACAAGTCCCCGGCGCATCGGAAATGATTTCAGAGCCATGATAAATCCAGTATATCACGGACGTACGACGAAAAATCCGACCGAGGGAATCCTCGGCCGGACGGATACATGAACGAAAACGCTATTTGATCGACAGGAGCTCGACATCGAAGATAAGCGTCGCATTCGGAGGTATGGAACTTCCCGCACCGCGCTCACCGTATCCCAACGTTGACGGAATCGTCAGTCGCCGCTTTTCACCAACCTTCATATCGAGCAATCCCTGATCCCATCCCTTGATAACCTGCCCTCCCCCGACGGTGAACGAGAACGGCGTCCGTCCCGGATTCAGACTCGAATCGAACTTCGTCCCATCCGTAAGCGTCCCCGTATAATTCACGGTAATGGTATCGCCTTTCTTTGTCAGACGGTCTCCGGTTCCCTCTGCCACCTTCTCGATTTTCAATCCGTCGTTCATAGTGTTCTTATTATCGTTTTGAGCCTTCGTATCCCGTTTGACATCACCGCCGCCTGACACGCTCGCGTTACCGGAGGCGGCTCCGACCGACTTTGCGGATTGACCGTCGGTTTTCACCTCGATAGGTTCTTTGCTTCCGGAGGAAGACGAAGGGAAAACACGATCTTTTCCCGGCGCGCCGGCAAAGAACCAGATGACGATGATGAAGACGAGAAACCCGAGCGCAAGAAACAGTTTGTTCATAAATATATGCCATTATATGCCCTTTCAGTATATCGGAAGAACGATACCGGGTAAAGAAGCCGCAGCGGGTGATGGGAATCCTCCTCCCCTATCTGGAAACCGGATTCCTCCGGAGGCAGGGTATTCTAGAAAGTGAATGATTTCACCTTCTAGAATAACCCTCGATTCCCATCACCGTAAGTAAACGAGAGAGACCCGGGTGATGGGAATTTTCTCCTCGACGTCTGCTGACATCTCGTTGTCCAGGGCAGCGCTGAATGCTCCTCTTCGTCGCATTCATCGACGCTCGACTGCTCGCCTCGCTCGCGTCTCACTTCTGCCCGTTCGATTCCCATCACCCAAAAATCAAAAAGACCCCGAGTAGGGGTCTTTTTGATTTTTTGAGCGGGTGATGGGAATCGAACCCACCTCTCGACCTTGGAAGGGTCGCATAATAAGCCACTATACGACACCCG
Source organism: Candidatus Moraniibacteriota bacterium (assembly GCA_013336285.1). Classification (GTDB taxonomy): domain Bacteria; phylum Patescibacteriota; class Minisyncoccia; order Moranbacterales; family UBA1568; genus JAAXTX01. The sequence continues at coordinate 6,744 of JAAXTX010000024.1, forward strand.
CTTTTCTTCCGAGACAACGACGTTTCGGAAGTTCTGACGATTATGAAGCTTTGGTGGCTGACGAAGCGCCGGTCAACCCGGCAAAGGGATCCATATGGATATTTCCTTCAGCGATGCCCATAGCGAGAAGGACCGCTTTCATACTGTCGGCGAACGCCGGAGCACCTATGACATAATAAAGCGCTCCCTGCCATTCTGGCAAGTATTTTTCAATCATGTCGGCAGTGATATATCCTCGTTCTTCCCCGGGTTCGGACGGCGCCGTTTCTGCCTTCGTGAGAGTCCAGACATAGGTGAAATCGTGCAAATTCAGGGCGGAAATCTCAGAATGAAATGCCGCATCAGGAAGCGTACGGTTCGAATAAAAGAGGACGTATTTCCGCAAGTCGCCTCTATCGACGGCATCACGAAGCATGGAGCGGGCCGGCGCGACACCCACGCCTCCGGAAAGGATCGCGACCGGACGATTGTCGGTTTCCGAAACGGTCGCGTTCCCGAGCGGGCCACCCAGTAATATCGACTCACCCGGCTTGAGATCCCACATCGTTTGCTTGAATCCGGTCGTTCCTTCGCGCATGACGAATACCAGTTCGGCATCACCCGGAGCGGATGCGATCGACAGTGGACGCATCCCGCTGCGAATATCCGGTTCGACGAGTCTTTCCGCCGGAAGACGCAGCATCGCATACTGCCCTGCCTTATATGAGAAACCTTCCGGCTTCGAGAAAAAAAACGCGCGCGTCTGCGTAGCGATTTCTTCGACCCGGAGAAACGTCAAATCGATGAATTCCATGCCCATATATTACGAGCTTATTTACATTTCCTTCGGGACCGCGAACACCCGCTGAGCGTTCGGATAATCGCATGGTCGGGGCGCTCGGAATCGAACCGAGACGGCCTGCTCCCAGGGCAGGTGTACTACCACTATACTACGCCCCGACAATATTATCATCCCCATGCGGCCCAAAGCAACACCCTACCGGACCCCACGGACCGACGTACTTCCATTCCAGTCTACGGACTCCCCTGAAAAAAGCAACATCCCGCCCTTTCGGACGGGATACTGCCCTATCTTTTTGTCTTGTTTCACGGAATCCGCCATCGGAAAACCGCCCCTCCGACGGATTCCTCCGAAAAAACTCGCGAACTATTTGACTGCCTCCTTGAGCGTCTTACCGGCGGTGAATTTCGGAACGGTCATGGCCGGGATCGTGATCTTGGCCTTGGTCTGAGGGTTGATACCCTCGCGGGCGGCCCGGTTCGAAACGCGGAATGTACCGAAGCCCGTGATGGTCACCTTGTCGCCCTTTCGGAGCGAATTCGTGATCTCGTCCACCATCGTCTCGATCACAGCCTCGACGTCCTTCTTGGAGAGATCGAGCTTCGCTACGATCGAGGAAACGAGCGTGTCTTTGTTTACGTTTGCCATCGTGTTCACCTGCCTTTCTAGGTTCATGCCCCGACAACGTCGGGAACTGGATCAGGATTACCTCCTGCACTTCATTCTAACTTTTCGCTGAAAAAAAGCAAATCCCGTAATGTCAACCCTCAATGATATCAACGGGCGACTGCGATCGACCGGGTCTCGCGCATTACCACGACTTTGATCTCACCGGGGTATTTGAGTTCGTCCTGGATTCGGCCGGCGATATCCTGTGCAAGTTTCATCGCGGTAAGATCATCGGTCTTTTCCGGATTCACGAAGACTCGCACCTCGCGTCCAGCCTGAATCGCGTACGACTTCTCCACGGCAGGAAACGAATTGATGAGCGCTTCAAGTTCCTCCAATCGCTTGATGTATTTCTCCGCGGTCTCCTTACGGGCTCCCGGACGTGCTGCGGAGATTATATCCGCTGCAGTGACGATATAGGATTCGACGGACGCATGAGGATAGTCGTCGTGATGACTTTTCATCGCGTCTATGACCTCCTTTTGGACATTGAATTTCTCGAGTATGCGGATGCCGATATTGACGTGTGTTCCCTCGATCTCGTGGTCGACCGCCTTTCCGATATCATGTAAAAGTCCGGCTTTTTTCGCTACGGCGACATTAGCCCCGAGCTCGGCCGCCAAGGCGCCCGCGATATAGGAAACCTCAAGGGAGTGCAGCAATACGTTCTGCTTATAACTGTAACGGTATCTCAACCGACCGAGGATATAGAGAAGCTTCGGATGCAGCCCGGCAACTCCCGCCTCATACGCCGCCGCCTCTCCGGCTTCCTTGATCTTCGTATCGATTGCCTTACGAGCCTCCTCGACGGTCTCCTCGATACGGGCCGGATGAATACGACCGTCCGAAATGAGCTTCTCGAGAGCGAGTCGCGCCACCTCACGACGAACCGGATCGAAGCCCGAAATCACGACCGATTCCGGCGTGTCGTCCACGATAAGTTCCACACCGGTTTCCTTCTCAAGTGCGCGGATATTCCGACCTTCCTTGCCGATGATCTTTCCTTTGATGTCGTCCGACGGGATAGCCACGGTTGTCGTCGTGAACTCGGAGACATGCGACCGCGAGTATTTCTGAAGCACTGTCGCCATGAGCTCGAGTGCCCGCTCCTCGATCTGTTCCTCTCCTTCCTTTTCAAGTTTTGCGATCCGACGGGAAACGGTTTCACCGTGTTCCTGTTCGATAAGACGATACACTTCTTTCTCCGCCTCCTCGCGCGACAACCGCGCTATTTTCTCAAGCTTTTCAAGCTCTTCGTTTCGAAGACGTTCCGTCTCCGCCTGGATCGCACGAATCTCATCCGCTTTCCGGATGAGTTTCTGCTTGTCCTGGTCTATCTCACCCAGTCGGTTCTCGAGCTGTTCCTCGCGTTTCTCGAGACGCCGTTTCTGCTCGCGTATCTCCTCTTCCTGTGTCTTCACCTCCTGTTTTGATTCGTCCAGAATATCGACAGCCTTGTTCTTGGCCTCGAGCGTCACGTCTGCCGCTTTCTTCTCGGCTTCTTTTATCATTTTCGCCGCCTGTCCTTCGGCGGTAGAAAGCTCACGTTTCGCTATGGTCTGGCGCGCTATATAACCCAAAACGGCCCCGATGGCGGCGAGACCGACTCCGACAAGAAGTGTGGTCACTTCCATAATGATGGGAACCTTCCCACCGACAGCCTCAGTCCACGCGCATGGCGACATGGACGGAAACGGCTTTTCAACGCCGTTTCCGGAAAAAAGAAAAGGAAGCCGCGGCCCTGCCTCTTGCGACAGGTATCTGCGGAAAAAACGACGATGATTCGATTTGGATTCCTTTCATGACTTTCCGTTTCCGCTACCAGAGAGAAGGAAGAAACAATAGTTATCTTCGCGAGGACATGATAGCCGACGGAAGGCATTTTGTCAAAGCCGAATATCGGGGTATACTATGAGTTGAGAAACTAAGAAAAACCTTGTGTACCGACCACTCTTGCTCGTCGTACTTGACGGTTGGGGACTCAGCAATGTCACCCAGGGAAACCCGATCCGCGAGGCGACGCTTCCCACGATAAACAAACTGAACGCCTACTACCCTCTCGTCGCGCTCCAAGCTTCCGGAATTTCCGTAGGACTCCCGTGGAACGTCGTCGGGAACAGCGAAGTGGGCCACATGACCATCGGAGCCGGTAGGGTCATCTACCAGAATCTTCCGAGGATCGCGCTTTCTATCCAAGACGGCAGCTTTTCCAAGAATCCCGCACTTCTCTCGGCGGCGGAAAACGTCCAGAAAAACGGCGGTAAGCTCCATGTAATGGGCCTGCTCAGTTCAGGCTCGGTGCACTCAAGCAAGGAACATCTGTTCGCGATACTCAGATTCGCCCAGGAGGCGGGCCTGGGCGATCGTACTTTTGTCCACGCCTTTATGGATGGACGTGATTCTTCTCCGACCGAGGGTGTGTCACAGATCCGCGAACTCGAACGGCACCTCGGCCTCCTCGGTGCCGGGCAGATCGCATCGCTCATAGGCCGGAACTGGGCAATGGACCGAAATAACAACTGGGACCGCATCGAGAAAGCATACCGTATGCTGACGGAAGGCAAAGGCGAACACGTGACGGATCCTGCCCTTTTCCTTGAGCAGTCCTATGCCAGGGACGTGACGGACGAATACATCGAACCAGGCGTAATCTGCAAGGATGACGTACCCGTCGGACTCGTCGGAAAGGGCGATTCCATCATTTTCTTCAACTTCCGCGAAGACCGGGCACGGGAAATTACGAAAGCGTTCACCCTGCCCGGTTTCTCGAACTTCGATCGTCCGAAGTTTCCTGATATTTTTTTCGTGACCATAACGGAATACGAACGGGACCTCCCGGTCTCAGGTATCGCTTTTCCACCTCAAAAAATCGTCAACGACCTCGGAGAAATTCTCGCGAACACCGGAAAGAAACAGCTACGTGTCGCCGAAACGGAAAAGTACGCGCACGTCACCTATTTCTTCAACGGAGGCAAGGAGCGGGCCTACACCAAAGAAGACAGGGTCCTCATTCCGTCCCCTATAGTTTCACGATTCGATGAAGTCCCCGAGATGAGCTCCGACGAGGTGACCAAGACCCTCATCAAGGCCGTTGAGGGAGGAGAATATGACTTCATCCTTGCCAACTACGCGAGTCCGGACATGGTCGCGCATACCGGAAATGAGGAAGCGACGATCAAGGCGGTCGAATCGATAGACCGGAACCTGGCACTTCTCATTCCCGCGGTACTCAAGGCTGGCGGCGCGATGTTCATCACCGCCGATCATGGAAACGCCGAGGAACTGAAGAAGTCCGCGACCGGAGAAGTGGACACGGAGCATTCCATCAATCCGGTGCCGCTGTGGTTCGTAGCGCCGGACAATCATCGAGAGAAGGACGAGGCGACTGTCACAAGGGAACAGAATGAGGTCCGCGGACTCCTTTCGGACGTGGCACCGACCATTCTTGATGTCCTTAAGCTTGCACAGCCGCCGGAGATGAACGGCTCCAGCCTCCTTCCGACACTAAAATAAGACCGGGAGTCACAGCCTAAGGTCCGTTAAGTCGAAAGTAGGGAACCGAAGATCAGAATCGCAACGCCTTACAAAAAAGCTCCGGCATATACCGGAGCTTTTTTACTTTTTTCAGACCTCGGACATACGGGTTTGCGACCGTATGGACTCACGACTTCATAGACGTTACGGGCTTTCGACTTTACAGACTGTCACGATATCACCTTGTCCACGATGCCATACGTTTTCGCCTCGTCGGCGGACATGAAGAAATCACGCTCCGTATCCTGTGAGATTCTGGCGATCTTCTGCTTCGTGTGCTTCGCGAGTATCTGATTCAGACGATCCCGGGTCTTGAGGATGTGTCGCGCGTGTATTTCCACTTCGGTCGCCTGTCCCTGTGCCCCACCGAGAACCTGATGGATCATCACCTCACTGTTCGGAAGCGCCATCCGTCGACCTTTCGCACCGGCAGCAAGCAGTATCGCGGCGGCGGATGCCGCCAGTCCCACGCAGATGGTCGAGACTGCCGGTCTCACGAGCTGCATCGTATCATAGATCGCGAGTGCGGCCGTGACCGAGCCGCCGGGAGAGTTGATATACATCTTGATCTCTTCTTTCGGATTCTGCGATTCGAGAAACAGGAGTTGCGCGATGATGGTATTCGCGACCCCGTCATCTATCGGGGAACCGAGAAAAACGATGCGGTCCTTGAGCAGACGCGAATAGATATCGTAAGCCCGCTCACCATAAGACGTCTTCTCGATGACCGTCGGAACGAGATAATTATTCCGCATGTCGCTCATAGGTTCTTATTATAGTCTCTCCAACCATTCGAAGACCTTTTCGTTGCGGAGACGGTTCCGGGATGCCGCATACATGGCAGGGAGATCCAACTCCCTCTCGGCCTGGCTCACGCTCTTCGCGTACGCAAGTATCTTGTTCATCTCTTCCTCTATCTCCTCCTGGCCCGGTTCGATAGCCTGATCAGTCGCGATTCTTTCGATCGACAATTCGGAAAGTATCCGCTTCTCCGCCTGAGGCCTCCATTCCTTCGCGAGCTCCTCTTCCGTCTTCTTCATACGCGCCAGATAGTCCTCAAGTTTCAGACCCATCATGGAAGCCTGATTTCCGAATTCGCCGATCATCCGCCGCACCTCGCTTTCGACAAGCACGTCCGGCAACTCGGCCTCGGCAGTTTCGACGATCGATTCCAAAATGCCGGTACGGAGACGTTCTTTCGCTTTCGCCTTCCGTTCTTCCAAGAGGCCATCGGATACGTTTCCGCGGAGCGATTCAAGGCTCTCGAAATTCCCGAGGGAGCGGGCGAATTCATCCGAAAGTTCCGGGATCAGCCGTTCCTGCACGAGGTTCGCGACGATGTGGAATATCGCGGGCTTTCCGGCAAGCGTATCCACATGATATGTCTCGGGAAAAACAAGTTCGACCGACTTCTCATCACCGGCACGCATACCGAGAATCCCCTCCTCGAAACCCGGAATGAACGCGCCCTTGCCGAGTACGACCGGATGCTTCTTACCCGTACCGCCCTCGATCGGAACGCCGTTCATCGTCACTTCGAAATCCGTCTCCACCATATCCCCGTCACGGGCTTCCCGGTCCACGGTAACGAATTTCGTCCTGCTTTCCGCGATCTTTCGGAGTTCTTCCGCGATCTCCGCATCATCCACGGTCAATTTTTCCTTCGCGTGCGCCGAGTTCTCTTTTTTCACCTTTTTTTCCCAGGAACCGAGTCTGACTTCCGGCATGACCGAAGTCGTAACGAGAAACGAGAGCGGACCCTCTGCCTGTACGTCGTCGAGTCGTATCTCCGGTTTTCCGATCGCGTCGATCTTGGCGGCCTCGAGCACTTTCGGAAACAGATGATCTATCGCGTGCTCCGCACCCTCGATGAGAACGGTCGTTTTGCCGATTTTTTTCTCTATGACCTCTCGAGGCGCATGTCCCGGACGGAAGCCCTGGACATTCACGTCCTTCGCGAGATGTTCTACCGCATGATCGATCTCCCCCTTCCATTCGTTCCACGGGATCGACACGGCGATCTCGACTTTCGACTTGGGAAGTTTCTTCACCTGTACATCCATAGTAGTCTTCCAAACTAATGACTTAAGATACGGATCCGGGCACCTATTACGATTCGCTTTCCGTATCCGCGACCGATTCGGCCTCCGCGGAAACTTCGGTGAATTCGGCGTCTTTATGATCCTCGACTGATTCGATTTTCACCCCGTCACGCTGTGCGTCCGCCTCCGCGCTCGTCACGTCGATCCGGCATCCTACGAGTTTCGCCGCAAGACGGACATTCTGTCCGCGCTTGCCGATGGCGAGCGAGAGCTGATCATCGGGCACCAACACGCGGGCGCGCCTTCCCTCTTCCTCTTCCGTTATATCGACGGAAAGCACTTTCGCGGGACTCATCGCCGCGGCGATGAAGGCCTCGATATCGTCATTCCATTCGATGATGTCGATTTTCTCGCCTCCGAGTTCGTCGATGACTCCCTGGACGCGCGTTCCGCGCTGTCCGACGCACGATCCGATCGGATCAACGCCTTCCTGATTCGCGGAAACCGCGATCTTGGTGCGGGAACCCGCCTCACGGGCAATCGCCTTGATTTCGACCGTTCCGGCGAAAATCTCCGGCACCTCGAGCGAGAACAGATGGCGAACCAGACCAGGATGACTCCGGGAAAGCACGATGCCGGGACCTTTGGTATCGGCCTCTACCCGAAGAAGATACACCTTGAGATGCTGGTTCATCCGGTAATTCTCGCCTTCGATCTGCTCGGACGGGAACAGGATACCGACAGATTTTCCAAGATCGATATATATGTTTCGACCCTCGATACGCTGGACGGTACCGTTCATCACCTCGCCCTCATGATCCTTGTACTCCTCGTACATGGTCTGACGCTCGGCCTCCCGGAGACGTTGGATGATGACCTGTTTGGCGGTCTGCGCCGCTACACGACCGAAGTCTTCGTGCGGGGGAAGCGGGATTTCGATGACGTCCCCGACCTTCGCGTCCTTCTTGATCGCTTTCGCCTCATCGAGCGTGAGGTCACGTTCCGGATTGTACCGCGGCAGACGATCCTCCTCTTCTCCGGCGGCTACCGTCTCCGGAGTTTCCTGAGTAACCACCGGTTCGCCGGTCTCCTCGTCGATCACTTCCTCCACGAACTCGCGGGTCGTTTCATCGACGACTTCTTTTACGAGGAAATAACTCGAAGCTTTCGTAACCTCGTCGAACTTGGCGCGGATGACCTGGCTCTTCTTGCCATAGTCACGCTTGTATGCGACGGCAAGGGCGGCCTCGACCACCTCGATAACCTTCTCCTTGGGAAGACCTTTCTCATCGACGATCTGCATGATCGCGCTTCCGAACTCGCCAATGCGACCCGACAGACTCTCCGACTCCTCCTCCACTATTTTCTTCTTCGGCATAGGATTCCTACTTAATTATCCGTTTAAGACGATTATAGTATCCGGCACGTCGGGTCCGACTAAAGAAAAAAGTCCGCTTCTCGCGAACTCCCGTACCCACCCATATCAGATATCAGGAGTATACTCCCGAAACGCCCGGTTGTCAAATGCCGGAATACGATGTGTACTATGCCGCTCGTACGGTTATTATCCCCCTTAGATCTTACATAATTGCTTTATATAAGGAATATACTTTATTTTTTGTCGAAATATACCGTGCAAAAAATACATGTGAGTCATCTTAAAATTGTTTGACTTTTTCTTTTTTTCGTGCTATAATCTATCGTTACGGTATAAGAGCCCGTGTGGTATCCCCCGTAACGGGCAGCTTAACAAGTTTATCTTTCAATCACAAAATAACATCAATACAGGAGGCAATAATGCCAGCAGAAAAAGTAGACTCGGTGCTTGATCTTATCAACGCCGGGATGAGTCTGTTCCACATCCTCGCGATGAGGAACAATGACGCTAGCAAGACGGACGGATCCGCAGGAAGTCCGAAGCCCGTGCCGGACACGAAAGAAATCGGGGGAAAACTAAGCATCGAGGACGAGGCGATCGCCTCGCAGCTCGAGGCTCTTCTCTCGGAACTGACCGTCGAGGTCAGAGACGGAAACACGACCCGGACTGAAACGATGCCCGACGTGTTGACGGATTTCTTCGCGGCGCTGCGTATCGACCAGGTCGACGCATACCGGCGTTTTATGGTTAACCAAAACCAAGTCGCCAGCGGGTGGAAGAAGTTCGCCACAAAAAAACGGACCGGAAAGGATAAGTCCGGGAAAGATATCGGCGAGATGGAGTGGGAACGCGTCATGAACGACGTTCGCTACACGGAGGCCGATATCCGGGCGAAGTACCTCATCTTCACCGCAAATCTCGTTGGCAGGCTCGGGGTCGAGGGAGCGAAGCGGTATTTCATCGCGAGACATCTCATACCTGAAAAGTCGCCGAAGATGATTGCCGAGGAAACGGCGAAAAAGATCGGGACTGATGCCAAACTCATGGCGTATTGGTCCGGCATGAAAGTCAGGCTCGGCTCGGGACGGTATCACGAGCTTCTGAGGAAGTTCCTCGCGAGACCGACCAAAAAGGGCTGGACGGAGCACAACGCCCAGTGCTCGGAGGAGTTCAACAAGGTCTGTCTCGCGGCGCTCCACCGCAAGGATTGGGAGGAAATCGAGACCAGACTACAAGGAAGGTATCCGGGCCTGCTTGCTCAATTCCTTGCCACTGGAGCTGCCGCAGACGAAGCTGCGGCGCGGAAATCGAAAGAATTCCGTAATGTATGTATCGAAACGATAAAGAAAAATAAATAAGGAGGATGGCAAATGCCAACAACTAGAAATCAAACACCGCCGCAGACTCCCCAGTTCAACCTCGACTTTTCGGAACTGACGGGTGGGACGGAGCTGGTGTTCCACGATACGAACGAGCTGATAAACGAGCTCGACAGGCGTCGACGCCACGTCGTCAGTATGGTCGTCGGCATCGTGATCATGCTCTACTGGGTAGGCGTCGGGTTCTCGGCATTCGGTCTGACGTTTTTCACGGCGATCGACATCATGATTATCATGTTGATGAGCCTGGATGTCCTTACCGGGTTGAAAACGCTCGGAGGCGCGTTCGGGATCGGCGCGCTCCTGAATCTTCCCGATCTGCAGCTCAACACGCTGCTCCCGGGAAACGGGCCGTTCCAACTCCCTAACTTCGAGCTGAAAAAGACGGCCGAGGGAGGATGGACGTTCGCGGTGAAAAACCTCGGCGTCCCGGTGATATCGATGATGGTCGTCGTATCGCTGCTGCTGCTGTTGTTTGTATTTTTCAGGCTTCCGTTGCAGCCTTGTGTCTGGTGGGCATTCATGATACCGCCGATGGTTATGGCCCTCAGTATCGGCATCATGGTCCTCACGAAGGATCTCACCGGAAAAACGGCCCTGATCAGCCGCAGCATAGGGTATGGCCTCATGGGTATCATCCTGGTCGCAAGCTTGGTCCTGGCGTATGGCGGAGCGGAAAAAATCAAAGCGTCGTCACAGGGCACACCGCAAACCGCTACGACTGTAGTGGCACCGACGACCGCAAGTCGGCAGTCTGTCCAGCCCGCGGCGACACAGTCGACCGACGATGACTACACCGTGCACTACGCGATTCCCCAAGGAACAAGTCTCGGGGAACTGCCGGCTGTGAACCTTCCGGACGGCATGCCGCACGGGAAGTACGAGGTGCTCATCAAGGGCACTCCCCGCGTGACGATGCATCGCCCCGGAGCGGACGGTGGGACGGTCGATGAGTCGGGATCGCTCTACGGAGAGGCGACCTGCACGGATGTGACCAGGACCGATATCGGTGCGTGGGGAATCATCATCGGAAACGCGAAACCGGGACAAGAAGGAGTCACGAAAGGCGGGACCTTCACGTACGACCAGAAGTTCCCGGCGGTCGAACTGAACATTCCCAAGAGGTTCAAGGCCCACTTCGACAACTTCGAGTGGACCGGGGAAATCCCTCCCCTGGATATCGTATTCAGGAGGATCAAGTGAAGAAAACGAGCAGGTCCGGCATCAACGCCCGACCTGCTTTCTTTTTTCGTCTGACTGCGGGTGATACGATGATCAGGACGTCGCGAAGAAACCGGCGATGGTCCGCACGATGATGAGCGAGACGAGCGCGACCGCGGTACCGACGACCGCGAATTTCACGATGTTCTTCGCGGTGTCGGCACGTTTCTCGTCCCCGGAGGCGGCGAAGTACATGAGACCGCCCACGACGATCATGAGTATCGCCAGGATACCGGTCATGGCAAGGAGGAAATTGAGCACGTTCGACGCGATCGTCATGAGCGAAGGCGCGGCATTAACCTCGGCCGGGATATTGTTCGTGCCGTTCCCCCAATCAAGGATGGTCGCGATTTCCTTGAGGAAGGAAGGGGCGGCGATACCGATCGCGAGTCCGATCATCGCGGCCGTGATCATGGTCTTTGCACTGTTGGCACGCTTTTCGTCGCCCGCGGAGAAGATATACATGATACCGCCCAGAACGAGGAAGACGAGCGCGATCGTAACGATGACGCCCTGCGTATAGGTAAGAAAGACACCGAGCACCTCCTGAACTGTATCGTAATTGAGCGGATTTATGAACGTGATGGTCGTCGAACCGCTGGCCGTCGTCGCGGAGCCGCCGGTGGAAGTCGCCGTACAGCAATACAGTCCGGCACTCGTCGCCGGATCCCCGTTCGCCACGCTGCAGGTTCCGGACTGTGTCTCGGTACCGTTCGTGCATATCGCCTTGCAGGTTCCGCCGCAGGCGGCCTCCGCGGGAGAATCGCCGGGGAGCAGAAACCCGAATGCGAGAAGGAAAAATACCGGAAAGACTCTTTTCATAGTGGTTTCAATATGCCGCGGTACCGGTGCCCTGATCGCCTGCGACGAGTTGTTGCACCGTATAGACGATCATGTACGCAACAAGGGCGACCGCGACTCCCATGACGGTAAACTTCATGATGTTCTTGGCGCTATCGGTCTTCTTCTCGTCTCCACCCGCAAGAAGGTACTGCACACCCGCAACCACGAACATCAGTATCGCGACTATTCCGAGTACGCCCATCAACCAATAAATGACGGTCGCGATGACGGACCCGGGCTCGCGGTCGGACAGTCCGGTTGCCGCCTGGGTCGGAACGCAGACCCCGTTCATGAGCACCGTCTTGCCATCCTCACAGCTCGCAGCCGCCCGGACAAGTGACGGCAAGGAGGCCAGAATGAAGACGGCGATTGAAAATACACGGTTTAGAAATGGTGCTTTTATTTTCATAGGCGCAATGGTTTTTCATGCAACACCACAAGTAATGATACTCCGAATTTCCCGAAAAAACAACTCCGTCCGAAGACGGAGTTGCCATTCGAAAGCAGGAGGATTCCCTAGTACGTCTGAAGCGTCGCGGCATCCGAACCGGTAAGGTTCGTGATCGTCTGAACAGCGACGAAACCGACGAGAGCCACGACGATAGCGATGATCGCATAGACCATCATCTTCTTCGCGCTGTCGGTCTTCGCCTCGTCGCCGCCGGCGACGAGATAGAGGATACCGGCGATCACGAACGAAA
>JAAXTX010000025.1 GCA_013336285.1 Candidatus Moraniibacteriota bacterium
TCAGTATGTAAATCTCGTCACGCTCTGCCCGGGAGAGTTGATGCTTCGACTGATTCTTTTTTTCATAAATCGATTTGGTAAATACGAAATCATTCTACTGCTGTTCGGATTCAGATGCGAATCTACGGATATCTTTCTTTAACTTCGTGAACGAATCTTCTTTCCGACCGGTTCGGATCTATGGATGACGTTCTAATAAATCAAAGGAGAACGGCGATGAGGTGTGACGGTTATGAACTACGGCGACAGGGAGAGGAGCTCATCCTTTCCGTTTTGGCGAGGGGAAAGGAGGGTCTGGAAAAGGAAGCGGGAGTTGTGAGGGTCGGTGATCTGTTGGAGAAACGATATCCGGCGAGCCGCTTTCACTTCGAGAAAAACGACATGAAAAAAGTCATCGAACTGTTCCGATCGCAGTGCGATTTCTCGTTCGGCATGTCAGGGTACAGTAACGTCGATCAGAAACGTTGCAACGAGCTCGGCATAAAACTCGGCCAGTACGAGTATTCCGTGGCAGGTCTCATGAAGCGTGCCATAGGGACTATGAGGCAGAGGATTTCTTCCGTTCGCCCGGGGATAGTCTACGGCAGTTCCGAAATGGGAGTCGATCTCGCTATCGGAGGAGTTGCGGAACAGGACAACATTCCGCTCCTTGGTACGTCCTGCCTCGCATACCTTTGGTATGTGAACAACAAGCCGGTCGGTCCGAATATCCTCATAGCGAGGACGAAACAGGAGTATAACGAGCTGTACGTCGGTCTCATTGACCTTCTGCTGGCGGCGAACGGCGGGCAGGTTTCCTACGACATGGATATTCATGCCGCCACGAGGAGGATGATCCCGGTGGTACCTGTCGATGTGCTCAGTATGCTCGGATCGAAGGTCCCCGCCTTCATCGTGGATTCGAGCGGCGGTAGGAAGGTTAATGATGCGGTCGGAGCGCTGATTTATACATGGCGTCTGTTGGATTGGACGAGTGCGGGTTTCTCGCATGCGAAAGATCGCTTCGAGGAAGTGTCGAAACAGTTTTCCGACGCTGTCGTCGCGGCAGCTCGAGAGGTCGCACCGGCGAAGTATTCGTTCACATGAGTGGGATAGTTTGAAAATTACGCAGGCCACCGCAAGGAGGCCTGTTTTTTATTGGGTGTCTCACGAACGATGTCGCGTCAATGATCCATTTAACGAGCAGTCGCGTCACTAATTCTTTTCCACCGTGTTTTTCCGAACGAAATAATGTTGACAAAGTCATCGGATGTGATACGGTATTATTTCGGTAATTTCACAAATAGTATTCAATAATCCTATAAAAAGGGGAGAAAACGATGTCGGATAAGAAATATGTCGACGCCGAAACCGTATTTGGCGATGACCATGACTTTCTTGTCAGTACGGAAACGGTGAAGGAGATCGTCGGGTCTGCCGATACCGGAGATGCGTCAAAAAAGGCGGTCATCGAATATCTGGAAAAACTCGGTTTGTTCAAGAAACAGTACGTCGGCTCCCTCGGTCTCGGACTTCACCTCGGACCGTTCATGGCGGATCCCGGATGTTGGCCGATATTGAACGATTTGGACAACTTGGATAACCTTCCATTCATCGAAGCGGAGGTCCGTCGTGGGTGAAGGGGTCGATGACGGGGATTCGCGGGAATGATATCGTGTCGGACAATGACGGTCAAACGTATGGAAAACGGTGAGATCAATATCTCACCGTTTTATTATGCCTTCTCGAAAAGTTCCCGACCGCACCGATATTCGCCCGCGTGCGGATGTTCGGGTTTTCGATACCGCCTGAGCGGTGAAATGCTCCTCGCCGGGTTGACGGGGGTGACTGTTCACGGTGTGGCAGGGCGTAAGAATAAGCCGATAGACGGAACGTCGTGAAAAAATAGCAGCTAACCTTTTGACCGGTCGTCAAGCCGAAAAGGATGGTAATGGGAGTAACGTAATGAAATCCTCATATATGGCTGTCCGGCCCGTTCTTGTGAAAAGCTGATTTTTCCATTATTATGCTTCGGTAGCGGTGAGTATGCGCGATTCGGACTTTCGCATGGAGGATCGGAGTTACGGATATGCCTGAAAAACCGCGAGTAATAATAAGTCGGTAATATAGTATTCGTTCCCACTTTCGCCTTCCGGCGGATCGGGAACGAGAGAAAAACTATGGCAAAGATGACGAAGTCACAGCTTCTGACGACGCTCTCGGAAAAGACGGGTCTTTCGAAGAAGGATGTCGCGGGGGTTCTCGACGCATTGTCCGCTCTCGCGTACAAGGAGGTGAAGAAGGTCGGGGAGTTCGTACTTCCGGGCTTCGGCAAGATGGTGAAAGCGAAGCGCAAGGCGCGCACGGGCGTCAATCCGGCGACCGGGGAGAAGATAAAGATCGCCGCGAAGACCGTCGTGAAGTTTCGCCTCGCGAAGGCCGCCAAGGACGCTGTCCTCTAAGCATCCGGATTTTCGGCAAACAGGAAGCCCCGCGCTTGCGGGGTTTTTTGTTTTTTTCGGTATGCTCTTCCGACTGCCGGAGGATTTACGGAATCGGAACCGCGGAGTCGCGACGTATTTCCGTATGAACGGAACGGGCATAATTTGACTTCGGTCGGTGACCGTATTAACATTCATCACTTCGGGGCGTTCATCAACAATAACGATAAACAGGAGGAATCATGGAAAGACTGTTTCATTCGATCGATATTGGCAGTGTCGCGGTCCTGCTTATCGATATGCAGGACCGATTCCTGGTTACCAGGGAAAAAAGGAATCTGATACCGAATCAGATCGCGTTGCTTTCTGTCTGTGTGGATAAAGGGATACCGGTTATCGTGGTGAAGTGTGAGGGATTCGGAGAAGTGAACTTCCAACTTGCCGATTTTCTGGATCGGATACCAAAACGGAGGAAGATAACGGTCATAAAACCGAACGAGGATGCGTTCGATGGGACCGATCTCGCTGATATACTTGCGGCACTCGGCGTGACGACGCTGCTCCTTATGGGGGTGAACGCATGCACGTGTGTCTATAAGACGGCCGTGTCTGCCAGGAAACGCGGATATGAGATACTGACAAGCCGCGAACTTATCGCCGGGAACTGCGATGAATATGAACACCATCTCCAACGGAACCATCTTTCCCGCCGCAGGGATTGTCCGGATTGCGGGTTGCGTACCGAATGGTATATAAAGCATGTGACGGACGAGGAGGATTTTTATCCGGTTCTCGAGAATATTTGAGCCCACCCGCGGAAGACCGCCGAGGTGGGTCTTCTTTTTAAGCGCGGTCTTTTCTGCTTGCGTCTTCCATGATTGAAGACGAAGTATCGTTGCTTTGCGGCGACCATTGTGCAACGGGCGCCGCGAGAATCGAGTCTCCATCCGGATAACGTCTTTTGGAAGACATGAAAATCAAACAAAGGCGTTTTGTCTCTCATTTTTGGGATGACCGCCTGCTTCTGTTATCGTTTCGAATCTGACTCCGACCGTGCGGTTTGCTGACGAATTTTACCGATAAGGAGCGTTGAGCCCGATATCGCGAAGGAAAGGTAGAGTATGGGATAGAGGAAGGGGGAAGCGTCGAAAGTGGGTGGTATGACGCGGAGGACGGAATTGCCGAGTCTGAACAGGGAGAAGAGGATCATGAAGGAAAGGAAGGGGACGCCTGTCGGAGCGTTTTTCCGTATCAGGAAAGCGGCAAGACTCGCGAGGATTAGCGCGGCGAGAAGTTCGTATAATTCCGTCGGGTGCACGGGTTCGACAGTGAAGAAATTGCCTGGATGCGTCACAAGCTGATATCGGTGGGCCTGGCTCATGACGGGGAAGGCTATGCCCCAGGGGAGATCCGTTTCCTTGCCGAAACAGCATCCGTTCAGATAGCACCCGATCCGCATGAGCGCTATGCTTGCACCGAGAACCGGCGTGCCGGTATCGGCGAACTTCCAGGTATCGATACGGAAGCATCGAAGCAGAATCCAACCGATCAGGGTCGAAAAAACGATGCCGCCGTAGAGTGAGAAACCGCTTGTTCCTAAATCGGCGATCTTATCGGGATGTGAAATGTACACGCTCCGATTTATGAGGACGTTCAAGAATCGACCACCTATGAGTGCCGCGACAAGCATCGCCAGGAGCGTAAGAGCGACCTGTCTTACAGGCAGGCCGCGGCGATGCGAAAATGTCAGGGTTCCAAAAAAACCGGTGAGAGCGGCAATCGCCATGAAAAACCCGTAGGATGAGATCGTCGCTCCGGAGGGGAGATGAAGAAGGATCGGATGCATGGCCGCTATTTTTGTTCCATGGAAGCGCTTGTGCCGGGCTTCGGCACCGGCTTTGAAGCGGAGACGCTCGCTATGATCTTAGCCTCACCCTTGTCGTTCTTGAAAGTGATGATGAAGGGGCCTGAAGCGACATAGGAGCCGTTTTCCTCGGAAACGGTGAGGGTCAGAGATCCAACGGCACCTTTTTCGTTGAACGAGGAAGTGATGACGCCGTCGACATAGGTGAACGGTACCTCTTTCGGTTCGCTGTCCGATGATCCGAATGTCATGGTGCCGCCCGCGTTTCCGGACGGTTTGATGGAGAGGACCATCGGCATCTCTTTGCCGATGAGTTGGGAAAGGTCCATCGAGAAATCACATCCGGGATCGTTTTCCGAAGAACCCCCTTCCTTCGGTTTTTCCTTCATCGCTTCCGGGACAATGACGTCGGTGATTTTCATCTTACCGTTCGGCCATGAGCCGGAGAGGTTCGAGAGTGTTGGGAAGAGATCGATGCCGAAACGGTCCTTGAGAAAGGCGGCATACTTCTTTCTTCCTTCCGGTCCCGAGAACCACATCCGCGCGCCCTGGACGACATCGTCGACCGCCACCGCCTTGTCCATGAGAAGTCCGTTCTTTTCGGAGAGTTGGAAACGGCCCGTGTCTTTCATCATCTTCTGCGCGAAGTGATACAGGACGTCAAGCTTATTCTCATAATCAAGACCCTTGTCGAGTCCTGTCGGTCCGAGCGTTGAGTCGAAGAAATCCGCTTTCTTGTAAGCGTCGACAAGCAGTCTGAGTCGCGCAGCCTCCTCTTCGAAAGCCTTCTCTTTCTCCGCGCGGAGCGTGAATTGCTTTCGGTATGATTCCTTGATGCCGTCGCGGATCGCATCGGCCTGTCGATCGGAAAGTGGGGGGAGTCCCGCCTCGGCACGCACCCCATTTTCCCGGTTCACTGCCTCGAGTTCGAGTTGGCGTCGTATCCCACGCATCTGGTCCCATACGGAGTTGAAGTCGCCCGGGTCGACATTGTATCCGTAGAATGTCGCATTCGCGCCTTTCTGATAGGCATAGTAGGCCGCTTCGACTTCGTCGTTCTTCCAACTGTCGATCTTGCCCTGTACGACCTCCACGGCGATCTTGCCGGCGGTCGTGATAAGGAACTGGTCGGCGATTTTCTCGCCGATGATCTTCGCCGCATCCTTGTACTGTCCCTCCGCGGCGTATCCGGCGGCCTTTGAGACCGCCTCGACCGTATCGGTTCCTTCGGTTAGGTTCTTGAGGCCTTCCTGCCAGGCGGATTCGGGGACGAGTTCGGCGATCTTCGATCCCGCGAGGACAGCGATCTTCTGACTCATATCGGTCATGTCGCCGGACGTGTATGAGTCATGGATATCCTTATAGGCATCGTTCTTGAGCATCTCGGCAAGGACCTTGCCTTTCACGGATTCGTCGGAGATACCCATCTTCTGGAGCATGAGGTCGACGATCTTTCCCGATACCTCGTCAGAAACGTTGTTGAGTCCGTCGCGGATCTGACCGTCGACCGTTTGCGAATGGATCCACTTCTCGGTGATGACGGTGTCATCCTTGATTTTGGTCAGGCCGAAAAGACTGAAATGATACGTTCCGAAGGTGACGAGACCGTCTTCCTTGTCGATCGAGATCGGTTTGATATATTCCCACTTCGTCCCGTCGTAATAGGCGACGCGGAGTTCGGAAGTATCCTGATCGACGGGGAGGGTTGAGGGATCGAAACGGAACGAGACAGTCGCCTGCTCGTTGAGTCGCGACGGCTGTCCGGCCGAAACTTCCAGAGGTGCCCCGATGGTATCGATTTCGTTCCCGACGTATCCAGGAACGGATTCCGGCGTGACGAGGGAGAGATCGCGATCGGCATCGAATGAGCCCTTGGGAACGGAGACGGAGGCTTTATTGGTATCGATATCACCAAGGACGAGATCCTTGTCCGCACCGCTTATGCCGGTAATCGGTTCGGCGATCGTGCGCTCGTAGTTCCAGGCGGTGAGGCTCTCTTTCCTGATCACGCCCGGTATCCTTCCGGTTTGAGGTCGGAGAAAAAGATACCAAGCGGCCCCGCCTGCGACGATAATGATGCCCGAAATCCCGATAAGCAGTCGTCGTTTCATAAAAATGATGATTATGGTCACGTTGCTTCTTGAAGTCATCATAAGCTGACGGTTCCGGAAGTCAAGGTTTGCTCCCGCTCCGATACGATGTATGATTCCCATATCGGTTTACTGACGGCAATAGCTACAATTATTATGCAAGGAAAGGACATCATCATACTGGGCAGCGGACATTTGGCGATGCGGCTGAAGCGTAAGTTCGATAAGAAAGGAATTCCGGTCAGGCATATAACCGCGGAACGTTTTCTTGGAGCCGAGACCGACGAAAAACACTCTCGGCTCGAATCCGTGGAACTGATCCTTTCTGAAAGCGGTTTCGAATACGCCTCCGCCGTTTGCGTCATGGACGATCAGGATGATCGGAATATCGAGCTTGCCCTTTCCGTCATATCGCTCTACCCGGAACTTCCGGTTTACGTCTCCTTATTCAACGACGCCGTAGGCTCGCGGTTTTGCGGTCTTCATCCTACCCTGCGGGTGATAGATCCCGCGGCGATTGCCGCACCGTTCCTGTCGGACCGTTTTCGTTCGGGAAAAGGGAACTCCTTGCCGGAAAGCTTCAAACGGCTGTCCTTGAATGATATCCGCGAAAAGACGCTTCTGTTCTCGGACAAACTGTTGTTGGGCGTGTTTCTTTCATTTCTGGCGTTTTTTCTGGTAGGAGTGACGACATTCCGTACGGCACAGGATCTTTCATGGGTGGATGCGTTGTATTTCGCGACGGTGACCGTATCGACCGTCGGGTACGGGGACATCACGTTCCTTCATTCGACCCCGGGTATAAAACTTTTCAATGCCATATTCATTCTTGGATCCATGGTGTTCGTCTCGGTTTTTTTCGCGCTTCTCGTGGACCGCATGTCCGAAAAGCGCTATCAGATCGAACTGGGCAGAAGAAGATATCGGCTGAAGGGACACGTCATCATCTGCGGGCTCGGTCGGATGGGCTATGGACTGTCGATGGAACTGCTGAAGCGTGGAGAAAATGTCCTGGTCATCGAGTCCGATCCCGATAATCGGTATCTCGGTATCGTCCGCTCAAGAGGAGCGAAGACCCTTGTCGGGGACGCGAAACTTCTGAGGAGCCTCTCGGACGCCGGTGTGGCTCATGCCGCGGGAGTATTCATAGTCGTCGACAATGATATGCTTAACCTGGAAATCGGTCTGAATGTGCTCTCGCTCAATCCGGATATCCCGACCGTACTTCGGATATATGATGAAGAATTCGCGGAGCGTATCCGCTTACGCCTGGGTATTCCGCTTACGTTCAGCATGACCTCGATCGTTGCTGATCATATAGTCGGTTTGATTTCCGATTCGGACGACGAAAAGATGAACAAGTCCGATCAGTCGGTCGTCGTATAAAAATAGTCGGTATGGAAAAACTAATGCAACGATGTTGCAATAAAGTCCGAAGCGCGATATCTTACGGATATGCCAATATCGATGCTTGAACAGAAAATCAGGGAACGGAGAAGAAGAATGACAAGGATCCGACGGGCGATCCTGGATATTTTGGGTGAAGCCGACAAACCGATTACCGCGACGGATATGGCGGAAGAGCTTGGACGACGCGGTATTTCGGCTGATCGGACGACGATATACCGCGAATTCCGTTTTCTTATCGAAACAGGCGTTATTCGTGAAGTTCGATTGCACGGATACGGACGATCTTTCGAAATCAAGGAAGGACACCGACACCATCTTGTATGTATCGGTTGCCAGGGGGTGCGATCGATCTATTTCGACGAGCATTTGGAGAAGGAGAAAAAAAGACTCCTCGACGAAGAACGGTTTCAAGTCGTCGATCATTCTTTGGAGTTTTACGGATTGTGTGAGAAATGTGCGAAATAATCAGTTTTTGTTTTTGACATGTACGACATATTCCTGGACGCGCTCATCGATAGTGCGAAAACGATACCGTTACTGCTGGTCGTGTATATCGGCATCGAGCTGATGGAATACGCGTATGCTCAGAAAATCGTGGAAAGTATCAGGAAGGCCGGCTCAGCCGGGCCGGTAATCGGCGCGATCGCCGGGATATTGCCGCAATGCGGCTTTTCCGTTTTCGCGACGGCCCTCTACAACCAGAGGCTCGTGACGATCGGAACACTGATGGCGGTGTATCTCTCGACTTCCGATGAGGCCATACCCGTTATCTTGTCTCATTCGGACAGGTTGCCGATCATCGTGCCGTTTATCGTCACGAAAGTCGTCATCGCGCTCATTTTCGGCTACATGCTCGATGTTGTCTACAGAAAAAGCAGGAAACGGACATTCGCTCATGTTGAGGCATACGATCATGGGCACGATGATCCGAATCATTCGCATCGTGACGTGCTACGTGAGAATGCCTGTTGCGGCCATCACGTAGAGGTATCGGAAAGGGGATTCCACTTGAACGCAATCATTTTTCATCCGTTGAACCATGCGGTAAAGATTTTCATCTTCATATTCGTTACGACATTCGCGATCAACCTTGCCTTTTTCCGGCTCGGCGATGCGGCTCTGATGAAAATCTTCCTTAATAACGGTTTCTTCCAACCATTTGTCGCCGCGCTTTTCGGCCTCATCCCGAACTGCGCCGTATCGGTGGGCATTACGGAACTGTACCTGCGGGGTGTTCTTACGTATGGTTCGACGATAGCCGGTCTCTGTGCCAGTGGGGGATTGGGTATCCTGATTCTCTTCAAGGAAGAGAAAGCCAAACTGGAAGCGGTGAAGATTGTCGGCATGCTTTTCGGAATAAGCGTCGTAGCCGGACTTTTCGTGCAATACGTTTTACGGTTTTGATTCCGGTGCGTATCGCTTCGGGAATGTCGGTCAACAAGTATCTCCTGTGCCGGACATCCGACCCGGAGCATCGCGGATCGCGAGGCATATCTGAAGAAGTACATGAGAATCAATGAATCGGAAAGCCGTTCCGTATCAGAAAGACCCCCGATGTTTCATTCGGGGGGTCTTTGTTTACCGTGGTCACGACTGACGACTAGTCGGACGAACGATTCGCAAGGAGCAGTATGCCGATTTTCCCTGACAATCGTTTCGAAAGTATCCGACAGCTCGCGGCGAGTCCTTTGTTCTGTATGCCGGGTATGACGATACGTTTTCCGAGGAACATGCCATCGACTCCGGCCGAGGCGACGTCTTCCGAAGACATGACGAGGAATGAAAGCCTGTTGAACAGCAGCGTGTCGTTGAGTCCCGCCCGTTTCATCATTTCCGATTGAGTTCCGCCGGGGCAGAGGACGGTGCAGGTGACACCGGTCCCGTCGAGTTCCTCGTTGAGTGCGACCGAGAAGCTGTTGATGAAAGCCTTCGTAGCGGCGTACAGACCAGTGAACGGGACCGGGGTGAAACCGGCCACCGACGAGACGTTCAGGATCAAGCCGTTTCCCCGCGCGACCATGTCAGCGGCGAACAGACGTGTCAGTAGGGCGAGACAAATCATATGGACATTCATCATCCGCGTCATTTTTCCGATGTCATTTTCAACGATCGGTCCACCTATCGCGAAACCGGCGTTGTTGACGACGATCTCGACGGAAAGTCCGAGCGCTGAGACTTGTGCATACACCTTTTCCGCTGCGTCGGACTCACTGAGGTCCTGAGCGATGATGAATACGTCGGTCCCGTGCTCGATTTTCAAATCCGTGGCGACCTTTTCGAGTTCTGACCTGTTTCTGGAAACCAAGATCATCGTTTTGCACCCTCTCTTTGCCAATTCTCCGGCTATCGCGCGACCTATTCCGCTTGATGCTCCGGTGATGAGCGCGGTCTTTCCAGCTCCGGCAGGATTATTCTTCATGTTTCCTCCTCCCTAAATCGGGATTTTACGAGTTTTTGGTGATAGATGTTGAATGTGAAAGATCTGAGCGTGACAGGGAACCATACCATACCGAACGCGGAATGGGAAGGGTCGTTCAACGGGGCCGATTCATTTTGAGAAACGGTCGATGAATGACGACGGTCTGAAAAAATACCCGGACGCGTTTATTGCCCGGGTATTCCTTGTCGGTGGCGATTCATTGTCTTTCCGGTTGAGACGCGGGATGAGCCGGTCGAGGCGGTCGCGGCTCATCATCGTCGAATCCCTGTTCGTGATTCTCATCGCCGAAACGCCGGGGTAGCGCTGGAAGGATCTCTTCCGCTTCAACCGCACCGTCGGATCCCTGGTTTCCGATGACTCTGACCGTTCTGCCGCCCTCGATCCTGACCGACGGCAGCACGACGGTGTTTTTTTCGACATGTATGACGAGAGCATCTCCGTCCGGACTCTTCAGTAGGAAACCCGAATCATTGGTATCGGAGATGGTGCCGGTAGCGAAGCCGTCTTCCGGATGTTTCCAGAATTCCTCACGCGGTCGGACGGACTGTTCATATTGTGGAATGGCCTTGCGCAAGGCGACATCGGAACGCTCTCCCACGCGAAGAAGATGAAGCAGGGTTCCCGCGGTGAAGACGGCAAGAAATGCCGTAAGGACTACGAAAAAAGGGCGGTGTCGGTATCCGTGCCCGGTCTCGCGGTATTCGAAGACGGCGAGCGATATGAATGCGAGGAGTGATCCTATCCATATATAAGGCAGTGAACGGAAGACGGTGGGGGAGAAAAGCCTCCGTGGAGCGAATCCGAAGATGCCTTGGTCGATGGAAAAAATCGAGAAAATGATGAGGGAGAGGGAAATGGCCGCGAATGTTCCGGCGAATATGATACCGGTCCAGAGGAGTGTTTTCCGGAGGGCGAATTTCCACCACGCTTCCGGATGGATGTTCTCTTTTCTAATTCGCTCCAGTGCCTTTTTCGAGATGTCGTTGGTCATAGGTTCGTAATGGCTGCATTGATGATCAAAACGCTATGTCTGCCTTCAGGCGATCGAGTAGGATGGCGCGACCACGACGAATAAGTGTCGCGACAGTGCCTTTCGGAAGCCGGAGTATGTCCATGATTTCCTCATAGGATTTTTCCTCGAGAAAGCGGAGAATCAACGCTTCCCTGTAGGTTTCAGGAAGAGATCGAACCGCTTCCGATATACGTGACAAGTCGTCTTTCCTCGCAGCCTCACTTTCGATGTCCGTGGTGGCGCTAAGGATGTGCGCGAGGTCATGCTCATCGATAGAAACCGCCGAGCGGAGTTTTTTCTTTCGGGCGGTGTCTATGGTCTGGTTTCGGACGATACGGTACATCCAGCTTGAAAATTTAGAAGCGTGGTCGAAATCGTTGAGGTTACGATACGCCTTTACGAACGCTTCCTGAAGGATATCCTCCGAATCGTCGCCGTCAAAAGAGGAAATACGACGGATATACCGGAGAAGCGGAGTTTCGTAGCGGCTCATAAGCACCCCGAAAAAGTTCGCGTCTTTTTTTGCGAGTTCTATGATTTCGGCGTCCGTTTTCTCCTGATACCCTGGTTCGTTCATGCTTTTCTTTCGCGAATTTCCGAAATCTTCACGATTTCCAATGGGCTGATCCTGATACGATCCATTGCGGAAAATGTTTTCAGTGAGCCATTATCGGAACATCACGACCGCGAAAAAAGGTTTTTTCCGTTCATGGAGTCCGGAATGGGAAGCCCGAGAACGGAAAGGATGGTAGGGGCGATATCGGAAAGTCCTCCGTGGTTGACGGTTCCCGGGGTCGTGACGATGAAAGGTACCGGATTGATCGTATGAGCGGTATGCGTCACTCCTGTCTCCGGATCGATATTGAGCTCGGCGTTTCCATGATCGGCCGTGATGATCGCTGTGCCGCCGAGAGAAAGTATCTTTCCCACGACACGTCCGAGCTCTCGGTCGAGACACTCGATCGCATCGATGATTTTCGGGACGTTTCCAGTATGTCCGACCATATCGGCGTTCGCGAAATTGATAAAGAGGAAGTCGGTTCCCCGTTCGAGCGCGTCTAGAGCCTTGTCCGCGATTTCATGCGCGCGCATTTCCGGGGCCTCGTCATGCGTGCGGACATCCTTTCTGCTCTCGATAAGGATGTCTTCCTCGTTATCATAGGGGAGTTCATGTCCTCCGTTGAGGAAATACGTCGAATGCGCGTATTTTTCCGTTTCAGCGATATGGGTTTGGCGGAATCCGGCTGCCGAAATTACCTCCCCGAGCGTCGTAGCGGGCAATGACGGTGGGAAGGCGACAATCGCGGGAATAGTCTCGTCATATTGTGTCAGGGTGACGAAACAGATGTTTTTTCCCTTCGCATGCTCCACGATTCGCGCGGAAAGCTGACGAGATCGGTCGGATCGAAAATTGAAGAACAGGATGCCGTCGTTATCTCGGACGGAATAGGCTTCGCCGTTTTCGTCGAGAAAGACGACCGGTTCGAGATGTTCGTCGAGAACGCCCTCGGCGTACAGTTCCGTGAGGATTTCCGAAGGCTTCCTGTCCCTGACGGTCCGTCCCGCATCGCCGTGAAAAATCGCCCGTTCCGTCTTTTCGGTACGATCCCAATTCTTGTCGCGGTCCATGGCATAGAATCTTCCGGATGCCGTGGCGATGAAGCCTATCCCGAGGTCATCTATGACTTCCTCGAGATTTCGGAGATACGCCGCCGCGCTCTGTGGGCCCGTATCCCGTCCATCCGTAAACGCGTGAATCGCGATCTTGGTTATTCCCGAAGCCTTTGCCGCCTCAAGAAACGCGGCGAGATGGTCCGTATGGCTGTGAATACCGCCCGGCGAGAGGAGTCCCTTCACATGAAGAACCGAATCGTATTTTCGGATATGATCGAATAGCGTCCGAAATGCCGTATTATGGAGGAATTCGTTGCCGACTGCCGCCTTCGATATGCGGACGAGATCGGTATCGATCACGGAGCCGGCGCCTATGGTCATGTGACCTACCTCACTGTTGCCCATCTGTCCGCTCGGCAAACCGACACTTCCCTCGCTCGCGTTAAGAGTGGTGTGCGGAAAATCATGGAGGAGCGAATCAAAAAAAGGCTTTTCTGAAGCCGCGATCGCATTATCTTTCGTATCTTCGCGATAACCCCAACCATCGAGTATGATGAGGGCGACCGGTCGTCCGGTTCGGTTATCCATAAGAAAAGTGAAAAAGGTGACAGTATCAACTGTACTCTTCACCTAAATCGCAGGCAAGGCCGACTCACTTATCGGCGCAGTAGCGACAGTAGCTCGTCAAGGCTCATTTTTTCCCATGGAGTCGTAACGATGTATCTGACGAATGCATCACGCGGCGAATCGGGTATCGTGGGACAGGCGGCCGCATACGCGTCGATATCGCTCCGTGTGAGCGCGGGACGAGTAAGATCCTGCCCACCCATCGTGGCGTACATGACAGCGCCCTGATCGTCCTGTGTATGCTCCTGGATGCCAAGAGCGTGGCCGAGCTCATGTGCGAGAACGAGGCGGAGATCATCCGTGCCCTCGAACTGATAAATCGTGATCGACTTCAAGGGGGATTCGTAGAGTCCCTCGATGAAGGGTTTTGGTTCGCCGTACTTCTGTCGGTAATCGGAAAGATTTCGGTTGACTGTTTTCGCCTCGGTATTGATCTGACCGGCAGCCGCATTCACCTTGCCAGCCTTTTCGTTCAGTTTTTTTGACTCCGTATCGATGGATTTCTGCTCCTTTTCCAATGAGGACCGTCTATTTTCCAGGGAAGCGTATTCCGATTGCGAGGCACCGCCGGAGACATTCAGCCTGCTTACGTCCGCGTTGTATGCGGAAAGCCTTTTCTGAAAGTCCTTTATCCTTCGGTCCAGTGCGGATTGATCGCGCTCGAAGGCGGCCTTCAGGTCATCGTACGTTTTTTTTAAAGCATTGGCAGTTTGCTCGTATCGGCTGATCTTATTTTCAAGGCTACGAGTTTCATAGGTCATCTGCTGGCGATCGTCGAATGCGGTCGTCACGACGAACGAGGCTTCCGGATCGTACGTGAATAATGCGTGTCCCACTTGTTTTTCCCATACGGCTTCCGCTTCGAATGCCGTTCTCAGGAACGTCTTTCGATCGAGTGGAAAGCGCGGATCGATATCCCCGAGACTCCAATAAATGGGAACGTCACATCCCGGACGAGGTGCCGGGAGTGAGAATAATCTTGTCGATAGGATCGTTTCGATACCGACGCATGCGACCCCGAACAGGATGAGCGTGATAATCCGCGCTATGTGCGAAATTGACGATGTCGTTTTTGGCATACGTTTTCTTAGTCCACTGTACGTCACGCGGTGTGTATTTTCAAGTGAGGCAAAGAGCATCTTAAAACCGACTGATAGATGATTAATCTTGATTTATGACCACGATCGTGCTATACTGTATGTAGTTGAATATGGCTCCAAAGACCGGGTGAAACCGGTCTTTTTATATGAAAAAACGATTGAAAGTGCTTATAAAAGCCAAAAGAAAATTATGACTGCAGCAATGAGATACGAGAAGATTACGAGGGAGAAGCCGGAAGTGGATCCGTCCGTACTGGGCGAATCCGCCTTGTTTCTGCTGTTGCTGATCGTCTCTGCGGCGTTCTTCGGTCTCCTCGCTTTCGCGTCCGGAGAATCGGCAAATTCCGATATCGAGGCGGATATGCAGGCGATCGGGAACACGTCCGTCGTGTCTCGCAAAAGCGTGATGGAAATCGAACTGGGGAAAATGGTAGAGGGACACCCGATCGAAGCCATGGTCCCGTACATCTCAAAAGAGAATCCGGAGACGGCCAAATATCTCGTATCGATCGCCAAGCATGAGTCGAACTGGGGTACGTATTCGCCTACGGACGTGAATGGAAATACCTGTTACAACTATTGGGGCTACCGCGGAAGCGGGGATAACGTCACCCGTAGCGGATACTCCTGTTTCGAAAGTCCGAAAGAAGCGGTAGCGGTCGTCGGAAGCCGGTTGAACTATCTCATTTGGGATCTCAGGCTCGACACGCCGGAGGAACTCATTGTCTGGAAATGCGGACGTTCCTGTGCCGGACACAGCGCATCCGGAGTCAGGAGCTGGATAAACAACGTTGATTTCTATGCGAGAAAAGTCGAATCCGCAAGGCTGGCGGATGCGTCAGTGAGACCATGATATCGACCCTGACCGCATATTCGTAAGACCCTGATACGTATCGGGGTCTTTTCGTTCATTTTTTGCGGGTACATTCCGACCTGGCGAGGCTTGCCAAAGCGATATTTGACGACATTTTGTCTTGTGCTATAATGACTCTTGCTACCACTACATATAGTTGAAATCATAACGATTAAACACAAATACTGGTATGGCTCAGAGGAAGAAAACGGCTGAAAAGAAGAGGGCTGCCGTAGCGATGAAAGGAAAGGCCGCGAAGCCGGTCGCCAAGGCGGGAAAGAAAGACGGAAAAACGGCTGAAAAGGCGAAGCGGACGAGCGGTGTCGCGAAGGTCGTGAAGCGGAGTGGGCGCACGGTTCCGTTCGAGGAGAAGAAGATCGTTTCGGCGGTGACCAAGGCCCTCCAGGCGACAGGGGAAGGGACCGAGACGGACGCGAAGAAAGTGGCCGTGAAGGTCGCGAGCCTTCTCAGGAAGGATTTCCGCAAGGGGGAGGTGCCGACCGTCGAGGATGTGCAGGATATGGTTGAGCGCGTGCTCATGATCCTCGATTTCGAGGAGACCGCCAAGTCGTACATCCTGTATCGCGAGGAGCATCGCCGGATTCGGGAGATCGAATCGGCTCTCGACAGTTCATCCGATCTTGTCGACAAGTATCTTCAGGAGATGGATTGGCGGGTCAAGGAGAACGCGAATATGGCGTACTCCCTTCAGGGCCTGAACAACTATATAGCCTCGATCGTGAGCTCCCGCTACTGGATGAGCAAAGTGTATCCCCGTGAGATTAGGGACGCCCACGAGAACGGAGACTTCCACCTTCATGATCTTCAGCTTATTTCGGCGTATTGCTGCGGATGGGACCTCCAAGACCTGCTCCGACGAGGCTTTACAGGTGTTCCGGGAAAAATTTCGTCCGGTCCGGCCAAACATTTCGGTTCCGTCCTCGGGCAGATCGTCAATTTCATCTATACGCTTCAGGGCGAAGTCGCCGGTGCGCAGGCTTTTTCCAACTTCGATACCCTGTTAGCGCCGTTTATCCGCTATGACAAACTCACGTACAGGCAGGTGAAGCAGGAGATGCAGTCGTTCGTCTTCAATATGAACGTCTCGACACGTGTCGGCTTTCAGACGCCGTTTTCGAATCTGACGCTCGATATCACGCCACCGAAAGTGCTTGCCAAGGAATCCGTAGTGATCGGGGGGCAACCCCAGAAGGAGACTTACGGCGATTTTCAGGAGGAGATGAACATGATCAACCGCGCATTCGCCGAGGTCATGATGGAAGGGGATTCGAGCGGACGCGTGTTTACGTTCCCGATCCCGACGTACAATATCGGCAAGGATTTCGACTGGGATGACAAACGGTTCCGACCGATCTGGGAGATGTCGGCAAAATATGGAATCCCATACTTCGCGAACTTCGTGAATTCGGATATGGATCCGGAAGACGCACGCTCGATGTGCTGCAGGCTCCGACTTGACAATCGCGAACTTCACAAACGCGGCGGCGGACTCTTCGGGGCGGCACCGCTTACGGGTTCGATCGGTGTGGTAACCGTCAATATGCCGCGGATCGGGTATCTGTCGTCGAACGAGAAAGAGTTCTTCAGTCGACTCGGTACGTTCATGGATCTAGCGCAGGAAAGTCTTGAGATAAAGCGTAAACTGGTAGAGCAACTGACCGATCGGGGACTCTATCCGTACACCAAGTACTATCTTTCTCCGATAAAGATGCGTCGCGGTCAGTATTGGGCGAATCATTTCGGGACTATCGGACTCATCGGTATGAACGAGGCGATCTCGAACCTGCTCGGAGCAGGTGAGGATATCACCACGAAGAAAGGTCAGAAATTCGCGGAAAAAGTGCTCGAGTGGATGCGGAATCGGATCATCGGATATCAGAAACGTACAGGAAACCTTTATAACCTTGAGGCATCGCCGGGAGAAGGGACCTCGTATCGGTTGGCTCGGATAGATCAGAAACGATACAAGGACATCACGTTCGCAAATGATGAATCGGTCAGAAAGCAGGGTGCGGAGCCGTACTATACCAACTCATCGCAGCTCCCGGTCGGGTTCACGGATGATATCTTCGAGGCGCTTGACCTGCAGGATAAACTGCAGACGAAGTATACCGGCGGAACGGTGCTTCACGGATTCCTTGGCGAGCGTCTGTGGGACGTGGATGCGACAAAAAATCTCGTGCGACGGATCACCGAGAAGTACGCCCTGCCATACTTCACGCTCACCCCGACCTTCAGTGTCTGTCCGGTACATGGCTACATAGCGGGCGAGCACCATGTCTGCCCCAAATGCGTCGCCGAGCCGGCCGCCAAAGAGCTGGTTCAGGTGCAATAGTCCGGTGAAGGGAAAATCAATAAACGATAATTAAGTAAGTAAGAAACAAACATATGCAGAAGCACATCTGCCATGACTGCGGGAAGGCTGTCAAGAAGGGTGAAGGGTATATGCCGTACAAAGTCGGAGAACAGGGCTTCGTGAAGTGTGAGACCTGTCACACGACCGATCCCATCCTTCGGAACTATCAGGAGGCGGAAGTGTACTCTCGTGTCGTGGGCTATATCCGCCCCGTGAAGCAGTGGAACAAGGGGAAACAGGAGGAGTTCAAGAACAGACTTGAGTTCGCACCGGCAAGCTGCGGTTGCTAAGGCGGAGACTATCCGATTTGAGCGGACGGAGGACCGTGGTTCTCCGTCCGTTCGTATCTCTACCAGTATGCTGATCGGAGGATTTCAGAAAATGACCCTTATTGACTATCCTGGGAAGATCGCGACGACGGTCTTCACCGCGGGGTGTAATTTTCGTTGCCCGTTCTGTCACAATCCGGAGCTCGTGACGCTTTCCGCCGAGGACATCGACATATACAAGGGGAAGGATGAAGAATTCTTCCGGTTCCTTGAAAAACGGAAAGGACTGCTTGACGGGGTCTGTATAACCGGCGGGGAGCCGACCGTCCAACCGGACATTATCCCGTTCATCCGGAAAATAAAGGACATGGGTTTTCTCGTGAAACTCGATTCTAACGGAATGCGGCCCGAAATACTCGGGCAGATACTTCACGCCGGTCTTATCGATTACGTCGCCATGGATATCAAGAACCGGCTGGACCGTTACGCTGAGACCGTCGGAGTGGATATGGATGTCGAGAAGATCGGGGAAAGTGTCCGTCTCATTATGGATAGCGGTGTCGATTATGAGTTCCGGACGACCGTGGTGCCCGGAATACATGTGAAAGAGGATTTTGACGGAATCGCGGCGCTGATCAAGGGAGCGAAGCGTTATTACCTTCAGGCGTTCAGGAATGGTAAGATCCTGGCTCAAGATGATGCGGCGTTCGGAAAGGGAGAACGACTCGATCTTGCCCCTATCAGGGAGGAGATGGGGCGTCATATCGGAGAAGTGGGAATAAGGGAATAGGAAAAAACTGATTTTTGAATATTCTCAAAAAATCCGACCCCGGGTC
>JAAXTX010000053.1 GCA_013336285.1 Candidatus Moraniibacteriota bacterium
CCTGATCTGAGCATCTTCACGGCTTTCCAGCGCACCTTCGGGATATTCGGATTCGAGGTGTATGCCATATCTTTGCATTAAACAGGTCAGTCTAGCAGGTGATGCAAAGGTATTGAAACATTACGAACCATTGACCAAATCATATTTCTATGCTATTATATATCGATGTATCTTAAGAAGTAAATAATTCTAAAAACGCACTAAACAAGGAGTGTTTGATGAAGAAATTAGCGTTGTTCCTGCTCGTCATGCTGTGGGGTTTCCACGTCGCGTTCGCGGCTGACGGCAATCCTCCGGTACCGGCGCTGAAGGCTCCGGTGAACGACTATGCGAACATAATCCCGGACTCGACCGAAGCGGCCCTCAACAGGTCGCTCGCCGAGTATTCCGAGAAAACCTCAAACCAGATCGCCATCCTCACGACCGACGACTTCGGCGGCCTGGATGTCGAGGAGTATTCGATACTGGTCGCGACGACATGGGCACTCGGTCAGAAGGGTGTCGATAACGGCATCCTTGTCACGATCAACCCGGTGGCCCGCAAGGTCCGCATCGAGGTCGGCTACGGTTTCGAGGGTATCGTGACCGACGTTCGGTCCGGTGAGATCATCGACTCGGTCAAACCGCTCCTGAAGGAGGGACGGTATGACCTTGGCGTCGTCGAGATAGTCAGGCGATTGCGAGCCGACATGGGCGGCGACATCGCGTACGCCGAGCTCAAGGCGCGACGGGACGCTCAGACGGCGAAGGACGTGGAAAGATTCAAGGCGTTTGTCGTCGATGCGTTGATAGCCATTATCGTGATCGCATGCATCGTCGGTGTCGTTCTCGTCGTCAGGATGTTTTGGAAGATGGCGACGCTACGTCGTCAGATAGCCGAAGAGACCGACCGGCTGATCGCTTCCTTTTCCGCGGAAGAGGCATCGTTTCATCGGCAGCGGGAAAACGCCAAGTCTCATGTCACGCCGGATTTCCTGAGTGAAATCGACGGCCGCATGAAGCGGATAAAGGATAATTTCGAACATGATGTGAATATCCTGGCTCATTCGGGTCCGAACACCTTCGGTGATCTGAGGGGAGAGGTCACAAGCGCGATCTATGCGGTTTCGGCTCTCATGAGGGTGCTGCGCGGTGCGCGTGAGACGGTTTCCGGCGTAGGAAGCAAAATCAACGAAGCTGAAAACCAGATAGGTCTTGCGGAATCGGCGGTTATGAGGTCGGGAGTCTCAGCAAGACGTCGTGATCAGGTCGCTCAGGAGAGACAGAGATATGAATCGATACGGTCGAGCATATCACGCTCTCCGAGTCCTCAGGTGTTCGACTATCTTTCCGCGACGGTCATACTGGGTCAGATAATCGACACGGTACGATCGATCAGAGAGGAGGCGATCGAGGAAAGTACGCCGAGACCGACGTATGTTCCAACTCCTCGGCAAAGCAGCTTTAGTCCTCGGCAAGGCAACTACAGGTCTTCGTCGTCGAACAGCAAGCCATCGAGTGGTCATACGAGTCCCTCACGACCTTCGAGGGGTGACGATGATTCGCCAAGGCGGAATGTGAGTGTTCCGGATACGGGTTACAGCAGCCCAAGCGTCTCTATTGACACTTATTCAGGCGGCGGCGGCGGTTTCGGCGGCGGCGGTGCATCCGGTGACTTTTAACCGGCAACGGCAGTAGGAAAAGGCCTCGTGAACACCGAGGCCTTTTATTTTTTTATATAGGATTTTCCCTATTAATTTCGTCTCAATGCGTTGATATCGTCTGAATATTCGTGATGATAATTCAAAGCCGCATCAACCGATGCGGCTTTATGGACGATGTGACTTTCGGTTCAGACTTCGAATGCGGATCGCATCCTGATAGTCTCGACATATCCGTTTCTGCGAAGCTTTCTCGCCTGAAGCAGGGCGGATCTGGCGTCCCGGATCCCGTAGATCTCGAACCATACGATGCGCCCGTTCTTGTGATGACCGATCCTGGGCAATTCGGGATGAAGGACGAGTCGTACGTCGAAGATATGGAATACCGGCACGTTATTCGGATTACCCGCGAAATGGACCGCGGTGATCATGTCCGCTCCTCTGCCGAGGTGTGATTTCAGTTCGGGAATCGTGATGTCCCGAAACGCATATGTCGTTTCCGTATTCTTTCCCATGGTATTTTCTCCGGTTGGAAATGAGCGTAGTGGGACCGTTATATCACGGCGATGTCCGGCAGGCAAGCGGACTGCTTCATATCAAACGTTTCGCGGAAGCGAGATGGGTCGGTGTGCTACAATGGGGTCATAATCGGACTTGGCAATGTTATGCCACTCATCACGGTCAAAGATCTCCGCAAGACATACGAGGGCGAGGACGTGAAGACCACGGTTCTTCAGGGCGTGACTTTCTCGATGGAGAAGGGGGAGTTCGTGGCGATCATGGGTCCGTCCGGGTCGGGCAAATCCACGCTGATGCATATCCTGGGTCTTCTGGAGCGTCCGACCGGGGGAGAATATCGGCTTGACGGGAACGACGTTGCGGAACTTTCCGACAACGAGTTGGCACGTCTCCGCAACAAGCGGATCGGGTTCGTGTTTCAGGCATTCAACCTGTTACCCAAGACGACAGTCGAGGAAAACGTGGAGTTGCCGCTTCTCTATGATTCCGATCCGATGGAGCGCAACGGTAAACGCATAGCGGAAGCGCTGGAAGCGGTCGGCATGACGCATCGTGCGAAATATTTTTCTAACCAGCTGTCCGGCGGCGAGAAACAGAGAGTCGCGATAGCGCGGGCGCTCGTGAACGACCCCGACATCGTTTTTGCGGATGAGCCGACAGGCAACCTCGATTCGAAATCGGGTCTGCAGGTGATGCGTATCCTCCAGCGCCTGAACGATGCCGGTCGGACGATCATTCTCGTCACGCACGAGACATCCACCGCCGAACATGCCAAGCGGATCCTTCGCGTGGTGGACGGGAAAATCGTTTCCGACGATCCGGTGCTTACGCGTAAGATCGCCAAGGACGGGGAGGAGTCGCTGAAGTAAAAAGAAGTCGGAAGTCCGTAAGGTTCATCATGTTCATAAAGTCCGTAACGTCGAGAACCTGAACGCTGAAAGTCAGAATTTTGAAATTCGATGACCCAGACTTCGCAGACGTTCGACGTTCAGACTTTCCGATCACGTAGCGCTATGAAACTCACCGATCCGGTCAAGATCGCCTATCGTTCCCTGGTCGCAGCGAAACTGCGGTTCTTTCTCACGGTTCTCGGCATCGTTATCGGCGTAGCCGCGGTCATCCTGGTCATGTCGATCGGCGCGTCGGCACAGGCGCTGATCTTTTCCCAGGTGGCCAAGGTCGGCTCGAACCTTATCGCCGTGTTGCCGGGCGCGTCGCAGGAGAACGGTCCGCCCGCTTCGGCACTCGGCATCGTGACGACGACGTTGAAGAACGGCGACCTGGACGCCATGCGCGAGAAACGCAATGTCCCGAATCTGGTCGACGTGAGCGGGTACGTGTCCGGATCCGCGTCCATCGAGTCGCCGGCGGCGTCGCTGCAGACGAGTTTTCAAGGCGTTTCGCCGGAAGTCGTCTCGGTCGAAAACATGGAAGTGTCGGAAGGACGATTCTTTTTTCCGGAAGAGGAGGATAATCTGGCGCGCATCGCGGTTCTGGGCTCGACACGCGCGAAAGACCTGTTTCCGAACGACAGTCCGATAGGGCAATCCGTCGTCATCAAAAAAATCCCTTTCCGCGTAGTCGGCACCCTCGCGTCGCGGGGAAGCAGTACGTTTTCGAACCCGGACGATCTCGTATATATTCCGCTCGGCACCGCGCAGAAATTGCTGTTGGGTATCGATTATCTTAATTTCATACGCGGCAAGGCGGACGACCTCAAGAATATCGATGTGGCGATGTCGGATATGGATTCATTGCTCCGGAACCGCCACAAAATCGAGGTCGGGGAGGAAAGCGACTTTTCGGTCCGGAGCACCGAACAGGCGCTCGAAGTGCTGTCGGGCGTGACGAACGTACTCAAGTACTTCCTGACGGCCATCGCGTCGATCTCGCTCGCCGTCGGCGGTATCGGTATCATGAATTCCATGCTCATCGCGGTCAATCAACGGATCCGCGAGGTGGGTCTGCGCAAGGCGGTCGGTGCGCAGCCGCATCACATCATGATTCAGTTTCTGATCGAGTCAGGTGTCGTCGCCGGTTTCGGAGGGATCATCGGGATCATCTTCGGCGTGGGTATCGCCTTCATCGCGTCGCTTATCATCCCGAAGCTCGGCTATGAATGGCAGTTCATCGTACCCGGATCATCCATCCTGATCGGGTTCCTGGTTTCGTTTTTCATCGGGGTGCTATTCGGCTTGTATCCGGCATGGAAGGCGTCGAAAATACCTCCGATAGAGGCGCTCCGATACGAGTGAAAACCGTTTTGAGACACGTTCGTAGTATACGGGCAAGGGCAGCCCGTTTTTATATGGTTCAGACTAGCGATATGAAAGGAAAGAGTCTCATGGTTCCGGTGATATCTGCATCTGTTACGGTGGCGGTATTCTTTTCGGCGGTTTATTTTCTTATACATTCGGCGACCGGTCCCGATGCCTCGAGCGCGACATCGGCCGTCGCTTCCGAATCAGCGTCAACGGTGCCCTCGGTGAAGTCGAATGTCGGGAATGGCGGAGCTATGGCTGCCGCGACGACGAATTCGACCACGAAGCAAGTCGCGGCTCCGACACCGACCCGATCCACGCGGACATCATAATGAATACGCGGTTGTCGTGAAAAGAGTGAAGTATCGCTTACGACGGAAATTCCGGGTTTCGGAAGTGGTGATATTTCTTCGTAACACCTCCGTGCCGTCCATGCCTGAACGCTATGCGTCGCTTCGATTTGCCATGAGGGCTGTAATGTTTTGGGGCGCGATGCGTGTGATGCGATATAATGTAAGGTAATTCAGAAGAAAGATATCATATGAAGAGATCATGGGAGATACGCTTGGTAGCGGTAGCATTCACTGTCGTTATGTTGGCGAGCGCTATGTTTACGGTACTTTTCGTCGAACAACGGAAGCGTGTGGTGTCGCAAAGAGAAGAGCTTTCGGGGCTGCTGGCATGGTTGAAGGCATCCGATGAGGCGCGTCAGAGATATTACGAGAGTCTTTCGGACGAACGTAAGAATTTTCGTCAGCAGATGGCGGATTCAAAGGCGCAATATGACGAACTGACGGTGAAACAACCTGATTTGGTGAAATCCGGGCAGCAACAGGTATCCAAGGTGACGACCGAAGTCGTGCCGGTCAAAGTGAAAGTGACGACCCCGTCGTCCTCATCTTCTTCTACCAAATCGACGCGATCGACTAAGACGTCATAATTCGATATGAAGAATCAGTTTCAAAAGATGGGGCCGATCCTGATCGTTCTTGCGTTTTTTGGTATGGTGGGATCTGTTTCGTTGCCGGCCCACGCCCTTTCATTCGGTCAGATTTTCGGCGCAACAGTGCTCGGCGATGATGACGAGCGGGAAGATGAGGAAGATGACGACAAAGAAAACGTCAGCACGGGGAACGGCGGCACGAGCGGATCTACGACGAAATCGAAGACGACCTACGTGACGCGTTACGAGACCCGTCAAGTGACGAAATTGGTCACCGTGACACCTCCCGAATATCAGACCGATACGGACGGAGATGGGCTGGTGGACGCGATTGATCCCGACCCATCGCGACGTCAGCAGTTATATTTTACGGACACCGACGATGATTCTGTCGCGGATGCGTTCGATCGGCATCCCGGCGAGGATGATCTTCTCTATTCGGATGAGAACGAGGATACCGATGAGAACGGGATTATCGACTCGTATGAAGGAATCTAGGTCGGTCGAACGTGAGGTGAAGGGGGAAATCATGCGAACCGACGTTTTCGTAAAATTGATTTCAACGACAAAAAGCGAGTCTGATCTGAATCGTGATGTGTCGGATGCGTTCGTGTCGTTTCGTGATGTCGCCCGACGTTTCAGCCGGTTTCGTGAAGGAAGCGAATTGTCGGCACTGAACGCCGCTTCCGAAATACGGGTCTCACCGGAAATGACGGCGCTTGTCGTTGAGGCGTTAGCGTTTTATGAGTCGACAGGGAGGGTATTCGACCCGTCTATCATTTCGGATCTGGAGAGAGAAGGGTATGCGTCGAGTTACGGCGAACCGTCGTTCGGGGTTCCTTTGTTGATGGCTGAAAAAGAACCGTTTCGGTTCGGTGATCTGACCGTTGATCTGGAAACGTCAATCATACGTAAGCCGAAAACATTGCGAATC
>JAAXTX010000026.1 GCA_013336285.1 Candidatus Moraniibacteriota bacterium
TTTCCCGGCCAACTGCTAGTTGACGGCGGACGGGAAAGATTCGAACCGAGAAAACGGGGATGTGTTCCCCGTTTTTTTTATGAAAGTATGAGTCAGCGGTCAGACCGATCGTTACAATTCTCTTGAGTCGTGGAATGGTCGGAATGGTATCTGATTGGAACCGAGACCGGGAAATTTCTCGGAAAGTGATCGCTATTTCCGATTCGACGATCGTGTGATATTCTTAGGGAAGTAAGATACGATATCGATATATGAAAGAGAGGAAATCACTGCAAGCTTTCACCCTGATCGAACTTCTCATAGTCATATCGATCATCGGCATCCTCGCTTCGATCGTTCTCGTAAGTCTCGCGGGCGCACGGCAACGTGCGTCGATAGCGGTCTTCAAACAGCAGGCGAATTCCTTCAAGACGGCGATGGTGAATATGTGTGATACGAACATGTTATCGAATGTCGCCGATATCATGGCCGTTATTCCCAGTGGCGCTCTTCCAGATGGCATTACGTTTTCGAACGGCGATATCGTCAGTTTGAATTGCGGACCGACGGGATCTGCCGTATTCAGGATCAACGTCCATTCGACGCATCTTACGACCGAATGTATCGGTACGGTCGAGCAGACCGGAGTCACGAACTGGGTCGGTTGTTGAAATGACATTCCGGAGCATTCCGGAGCATTCAGGAACATTCGTTCTCCCAGGCGATATCTTATCGATGCACACATGCTGGCCTTTTTTTTCATCGCCGGACTGATCGTGGGGAGTTTTCTCAACGTCGTCATATTTCGGCTTGAGTCCGGAGAAGATTTCATCGGGGGAAGGTCGAAGTGTCGGTCTTGCGGGACGGTGATCTGCTGGTATGACAATATCCCCATCCTTTCCTTCGTCATGCTACGTGGGAAATGTCGTTTCTGCGATTCGAAGATATCGTGGCAGTATCCGATAGTCGAGTTTGCGACCGGGCTCCTCTTTCTTTTCGTGGGAGTATATATATTCATGTCTGGAAATATCGGAGCCATGTTCGACACGGCGCTCGCGCTCGGACTCATTCCGGCGCTTGTCGTCGTTTTCGTATACGATCTGCGTCATATGGAAATTCCGGTTTCGGTTCTCGCGTTCGGAATGATATGGGTCCTGTTCATGCTGTTTTTTCGATGGATATTTGTCGTGCCGATGGAGCCGTTCTTTTCCTCCCGTTTGTTTTCCGGAATCGTAGGCGGAGCGGTCGCCTTCCTGTTCCTGTATTCACTCGTCTTTTTTTCCAAGGAGACATGGATGGGATCGGGAGACGCGTGGCTCGCGTCGGTACTCGGATTCGTTTCGGGATGGGAGCTTCTGCTTCATGCGTTCACCCTCGCCTTCGGTTCCGGGGCGCTTGTCGGTATCGTGCTGCTTGCTTTGCGCAAGCGTGAACTCGGGGGCCGTATCCCGTTCGGTCCGTTCCTTTCGGCCAGCGTGATTATTTTCCTTTTTTTTGGTAGAATGATAGGGAAGGAACTCGGATTTTACCTATGGATGTAAGCGGAACAAAAAAGGTCGGCAACCGTGCACGGGTGCGTGGTTTCACGTTGCTTGAGATCATGATCACCGTCACTATCATTTCGGTCATGACCGCCGTGTCACTCGTTTCTCTTTCGAACCTGAAGATGAAACAGCAGGTCTCCGGAGACGCGAGGAGCCTGGCATCGGCCATACGATCGGCGCAGAACTTCGCTTTGACCGGTCGGAATATCCT
The DNA here is from genome assembly GCA_013336285.1 of Candidatus Moraniibacteriota bacterium. Taxonomy (GTDB): domain Bacteria; phylum Patescibacteriota; class Minisyncoccia; order Moranbacterales; family UBA1568; genus JAAXTX01. The sequence goes on from JAAXTX010000026.1 coordinate 1,735, forward strand.
CGGCGTGGGCTTCATCCCGTGCGCGTTCAAGGTTTCCGCGTCAGGCTCATCGTTTACCTTGCAACAGTCCAATTCTACGGATTGCGTGAACTTTCAGGGAAACGCCTATTCGCTTTCGAGCGGCGTATCGTTTTCGTCCGCCCAGGAGATAAGCTTCAATGTGCCGCAGGCGGAGCCCCGCGATGAAAACGGCAAGGAACTCGGAGAGAGCGGTGCCAGGGCGCTCGTCGACTTCACGCTCTCCAAAGGCGGGAATACCGCCCACGTCTGTGTCTATCCGCTCGGACGGATCGAGGATAATCTACCCGCATGTTAAGCGTCGAGCCTATGAGAACGAAAACGCGGACATTCAGGAAGGGATTCTCCCTCGGGGAAGTGCTGCTCTCGGTCGCCGTCCTGGTAATCGGCGTGCTTCCGATTTTCGCGACCATTTCACACAGTCTCAAGATCTCGATCGACGACCAGCGGCTTATCGTCGCTTCCGGACTCGCTCAGGAAGGGGTGGAACTCGTACAGAATGTCCGGGACAATAATGTCCTGCATGGCACGGACACGTTCACGGGGTGGTTGCCCGCATCGGGATCGAGTTGGAGCAGCTGCCGTGTCGATTTCGGTGATCCCGTCGTAACGGCACCGATATCGAACCGCATCGCCTGCTCGGGAGCGGGGGCCAACAATTATGATCTGACTGTCATGGCTTCCGGTCAGTATAGGGGACTCTACCTGCATCAGGGTGCGGCCGGCCTGTTCAAGAGAAGGATTTTTCTGGACTATTCATCGACGGATGAAAAACTCTCGGTCGTGAGTGCGGCATATTGGGGCGTATCGTTCGCTCCGCAGAACTCGAACGAGGTCCGGAATTCATGTAATACCGCGAATCAGTGCGTTTTCGCGGAGACGACGCTTACCGCCTGGAGATAAGACCACTATGAACGGAAAGAACCGAAAAACCTTGAAAGGATTCACGCTGGTGGAGATGGTAGTCTCCGTCGGAATATTCGCAGTGATGTCAACCGTCATCGCGGGGACGTTCGCGTCCGGATTCTCGTCCTATCGGAGTTCGCGCGAGCTGCAGAGGGATGTCGAATCTTCCCAGTTCGCGATAAATACCATGGCGAAACATCTTCGGACAAGTTCCGTCGTCACGCCGTCCTCCGCAAGCATGGGCGCGACCGATATCATATTCTACGATTATTCTTCCGGCCGTTGTTTCGAATATGATTTTCAGGGCGGTATTCTCGAGGCGCGGTGGCGGGATGCGACAGATCCGACCGATTCAGAGGCTTCGCTTGCGGAATGTAATTCCGGATTTTTGAACGGCCGTACCAGCAATCGTCTGACATCGGGATATGTCGATGGTCGGTTCTTCGTCATTCCGTCGAGTGCGGTGTCGGGAAGCGAACAGGTCGGCCGTATCGCCACATACGTGACGGTAAAGGAATCCAGTACGAAAACCAAAACGGCACAAGTGCAGACGACGGTCTCGCTTCGCGACTACGATAACGCCGGATATTGATATGACGGCATGTCGTACGATGGTGAAAGCGGGGGAGCCCTCTTCCGCTTTTTCGGCGGTGTAAGAAATGATCTTATCGGGATATGGAACGGAATCAGGCGAAAGAACGGATGAGGAAACTTCGTGAGGAAATCGATCGGCATCGACGCCTCTACCATACGCAGGACGCCCCGGAAATTTCGGATGAGGCGTATGATTCGCTGTTCCATGAACTGCTCCGGCTCGAGGACGCGTTCCCCGAATTCCGGTCGGAGGCGAGTCCGACGGTTCGCGTGGGCGGTGAACTGCAGGAAAAATTCGAGAAGGTCCGGCATGCGAAACGGCAATGGTCGTTCGACGATATTTTCGATCATGAAGAACTTCTCGCCTGGGACCAGCGTACGAAGAGAGCGCTCGCGAAAGCGGGCGTCTCGGAAATGCCGGTATATTGCTGCGAGCTCAAGATAGACGGGCTCAAGGTGGTTCTTTCGTACGAGAACGGTATTTTCGTGCGCGGCGCCACGCGAGGTGACGGCGCGACGGGTGAGGATATCACCGTCAATCTCCGGACGATCCGAAGCATCCCGCTTTCCCTTTCGGAACCGTTGACGATCACCGTGGTCGGGGAGGCCTGGCTTGCCATACCGGAATTGTCCCGGATTAACGCCGAACGTGCGGCGATCGGCGAGGCGCCGTTTGCCAATGTGCGTAATGCCGCCGCGGGATCGCTTCGCCAGCTGGATCCCGGCGTCGTCGCCGCAAGGAAACTCGATTCCTTCATATACGATCTGGATTCGTTGGAAACGGAAGTTGACCTTCCGCGAACGCAGACGGATGAACTCGACTTGTTAGGACGGCTCGGCTTCAACGTGAATCCGAAACATCGGTTATGTCGTTCGATCGATGAGGTGCAGTCATTCTACGCGGAATGGTCGGATAGTCGGGAGAAACTCCCGTACGCGCTTGACGGTGTCGTCATCAAGCTTGACGATATCGCTATGCAGGAAGCGTTGGGGTATACCGCCAAGGCGCCGCGGTTCGCGATCGCGTACAAGTTTCCCGCCGAGGAGGCCACGACCGTAGTGGAGGATATCACGCTCCAGGTCGGGCGTACCGGGGTTCTCACGCCGGTAGCCCATCTGTCTCCCGTGCGGGTCGCGGGGACGGTCGTTTCGCGCGCGACGCTGCACAATGCCGATGAGATCGAACGTCTGGATATCCGTATCGGTGATACGGTCATCATACGTAAGGCGGGTGATATCATTCCCGAAGTCGTCCGAGTGGTGGAATCGCTTCGGACGGGTGATGAGCGGGAATTCGTCATGCCCGAGCAGTGTCCGGTCTGTGGCGGTCCGGTTTCCCGGCGCGATACCGGTGAGGGTGACGGTGGGGAGAGCGTCGCGCATTATTGCGAGAATCCGAAATGTTTCGCTGTGGAATTGGAACGCATCATCCATGCCGTGGGGCGCAAAGGTTTCGATATCGACGGCTTGGGGGAGAAAATCGTCGAACAGTTGATGAGTGAAGGGCTGATTTCCGATCTCGGTGACATTTTCGACCTCAAGGAAGGGGATCTGGAACCGCTGGAGCGGTTCGGTGAGAAATCCGCCGGGAATCTCGTCGCGGCTATCCGCGAGGCGAAACGGGTCCCGTTCCGACGATTCCTGTTCTCACTCGGTATCCGTCATATCGGAGAGGAGGCCTCGATTCTCATCGAGGGAAATATCAAGGCACTGTTTTCGGAGGGAGTGTCCGGAATCGACGACGTCATCGGACGGTTTCCGGGATTGTCCGTTGAGGACTGGGCGGGTATCCCCGGATTCGGAAGGAAATCCGGTGAGAGTCTTTTTACATGGTTTTCCGATCCGTCGAATATCGCATTGCTTCGGAAGATGGAATCGTACGGTGTCGAACCGCTGGTTCCGGAACCCGAGGAAACGGAAAAGATCGGCGTTCTTTCGGGGAAGACGGTGGTCGTGACCGGTTCGCTCTCGCGCTTTACAAGAGATGAGGCGAAAGATATGATAAGGAAGAACGGCGGTCATCCTGCCGGTTCCGTAAGCGCGAAGACGGACTTCGTTCTTGCGGGCGCGGATGCCGGAAGCAAACTGGCCAAGGCGGAAGAACTCGGAGTGAAGGTGCTTACCGAGGAGGAATTCCTGGACATGATCCGATGACACCATGAATCGAAAACCTATGTTGACCGTCGACGAAGTGAAACATATCGCGCTCCTCGCCCGGATCGGGCTGTCGGATACGGAAGTGGAGACATACCGCAAGGATCTTTCGTCGGTCCTGGATTTTTTTCATGAACTCGGAGATCTTGTGATCGCGGAAGGCGATGCAGACGACGGGATCCCGATAAAGACGAACGACTACCGGGAGGATACGGTCGAGGATGCCGGTACCTCCTGTCGGGAAGGTATCATGAATATCGTTCCGGTGAAGAAGGATGGGTTCGTCAAAGTCAGGTCCGTGTTCTGATGATGCCGTGATCGAAGCATGCTCCCGGTTGAGCGCTACAGTTTTCAAACATTCACCCCCTCCAGATGATTCTCGAACTGCATGAAAAGCTGAAGAACCGCGAAACGACGGCGAGAGCGCTCGCCGAGTCTTATTTGTCACGGATCTGGGAGTATGACGGTGAGCTCGGCGCGTATCTGACGATACTCGAGGAGGAATCCCTCAGGGCGGCCGATTTCGTCGACGAGAAACTCGCCCGCGGCGAGGAAATCGGTTTGCTTGCCGGAATTCCCGGGGCGATCAAGGATAATATGTGCCTTACGGGTACCCGGACGACGGCAGGTTCGAAGATGCTCGACGGCTATGTCGCGCCGTATGATGCGACGGCGGTCCGCAAGCTCCGCGAAGCCGGGGCGGTCATTCTCGGAAAGACGAACATGGACGAGTTCGCCATGGGGTCGTCCACGGAATCGAGTGCGTATCGGCCGACGAAAAATCCGATAGATACGTCCCGTGTTCCGGGCGGCTCATCCGGCGGGTCCGCCGTGGCGGTCGCGGCCGATATGGCCGTGTTCTCGCTCGGAAGCGATACCGGCGGTTCGATCCGCCAGCCGGCGTCGTTTTGCGGTGTCGTGGGATTGAAGCCGACATACGGCCGCGTATCGCGAAACGGTCTTATCGCGATGGCGTCCTCGCTCGACCAGATCGGTACCTTCACGAAGACGGTCGAGGATTCGGCGATCGTATTCTCGGAAATCTACGGGTATGATCCGCTCGATGTGACGACGGCCGAGAGCGATTCGAAACGGTTCGAGGACTTTCTCAGTAGCGACATACGGGGCTTGCGTGTGGGTATTCCGAAAGAGTATCTTTCGGACGATCTCGATCCGCGGGTGCGCGAGGTGACCGAAAAGGCGATCGATCGGTTCCGTTCCCTCGGCGCCGAAATCATAGACATCTCGCTTCCGCACGCGAAGTACGCGCTCCCGACCTACTATATCATCATGCCGTCGGAAGTGAGCTCCAATCTCGCCCGGTTCGACGGTATCCGTTTCGGAGTGCCGGTGGACGACCACGAGTCCCGTTCGGCGGAATTCGGAACCCTGCTCGAGACGTATCTCGATACGCGGGCGTACGGATTCGGAGCCGAGGTGAAACGGCGCATCATGCTCGGGACGTATGCCCTTTCGGCCGGTTATTACGACGCATACTACAAGAAGGCCCAGGCGGTCCGTCATCTGATACGAAAGGATTTCGCGGAGGCATACAAAAAAGTCGATGTCATTTTCTCACCGACGGCGCCGGAGCCCGCATTCCGGTTCGGTGCCAAATCCGACGACCCGCTTAAGATGTATCTTTCCGACATCTATACCGTGACGGCGAACCTTGCAGGCGTACCGGCGATCTCCTTCCCGATAGGAACGGTCGAGGAGGATGGGAAAGCTCTTCCGATCGGCGGTCACCTCATGGCCGGCTGGTTCGACGAGGAGACGATGCTTCGTGCGGCATACGCGTTCGAACAGGCCGGCGTATCGGATCCCGAATGATTCACGGGAGAGGAGAGGGGGTGTATTTCCTGATGATTTCCTATGGACGTGGACGTTTTCGCTACACTGCAGGCCGTCGGGACGCTTCTGTACAAGGCGTCCCAGAAATCTGTGCTTTTTTCGCTCGCGACGGTATTTCTGAAGATCTATTCGGCAGTCCTCCTTATCGACTTCGTCCTTATCATATTCAATCGGAATCTCGGCGAGGATTTCCGGAAACTCCGGTACGGGACCACTTTGCATCCGACGGTCTCGTATGCCGGTGCCGCGAAGCGATGGAAGGAGATAACTTCCAAGCTCGACGGGGAAAACCCCTCACATTATAAGGTAGCCGTGCTCGAAGCGGACGCGTTCATCGAACGATTGATCGGTAAGATGGGATACGAGGGGAGAAATCTCAAGGAACGTCTCGACAAGGTCAAAGAGGGTCGGCTTATCAGTATGTCGGCCATCCGCGAGGCGCACGAGGTCCGGAACCGGATCATCCGCGAGGAAGACTACATGCTGTCCCGCGACGACGCGAAGGAGACGCTCGGGAAATTCCAGAAGCTGCTCGACGAGCTCCGCCTTCTTTCCTGATCAATCGTAATCAGTTAACAAACATCGGTTATGGCGGAAAATTTTTATGAGATGACGTCGGGGAATCCGGAGCGTTCGAAGCCGGAGAGATTGTATACCGACGAGGAACGGTGGCATATCGGCGAGAAACAGGCGGCGTGCGCCGCGGTTGATGCGGGTCGGCCCGACCTTATCAGGGATGCCGCTGAAAAGCTGCGGGCAGAAATCGGCGCACCGTCACCGGAGCAGCCGTTCTCTCCCAAGTCGATGCCGGATTCGTATTTTCTCGAGAGCGGCAGGTACGAGTCTCTGCTGAAGTCGATTGATGACGAAAAACAAAGGATCGGAAGGGCGGACCATATGTCTTTGGCGGGTATACGGGAACTCGAGGATGCCACGAAACGGCTGTTGGAATACGCCGACATGCAGGAACATCTCTCGCGGGTCGTCGAGGTGGAAAAAGCGGGAGTCGATGCGGGGAACAGGCAAGAGGCAAACCCTCTTTTCGCCGATGACGTGCCGTCACTTCGCGAGGAGGCCGAAAAACTTGAAAAGGCCGCGAAAGAAGTGCGTACATATAACGAAGTCGAGGTATCCGATAAGGTCGAATAGTACGGAACGGTCCGGCGCCTGACCGATTCGCGGAGAAAAATGGTCGCGACGGCGTTCCTCGCGTCTTATGGGTCGTAACCGATAAGGATGGTCTTGTTTATGGAGGGAAAATTTCACGAGATGTTCACCGGAGGCCCTGAGCCGCTGGAGCCTGAAGCGGCATACACCGATGATGAGAGATGGTTCATAGGCGAGACGAGAGCGCTTTGCGCTTCCGTCGATGCGCATGACGCCGACCGGATCAGGGAATCCGCATCGAAGATGCTTCGCGAACTCGGAGCCGATGACAGTCCCGATGAGTCGCGCGTTGGCAACGCGTCCGCTGAGCGTCTTCTTGACTCGAACAGATATGAGGCGGTTCTCGACATGATCCAGAAAGAGAAAAATGAGATCGGAAACGCAGATCATCTGAAAACCGAAGGCGTCATCGGGATCGAAGCATCCGCACGGAGGCTGCTTTACCTGTCGGACGAATTGGAGAAGGCCGTGGAAATGCGTCAGGCGAAAGAGGAATGCGCCGCTTTCGATGCGGAAGAATACGGAGCGGTCCGGTCCGCGGCTTGGCGTGTTCTTCATGCGATCGGAGCAGAGACGCGATTCGACGGGCGCTCCCTGGCGGAAGGTATTCCTACGGAATATTTTCTTGAACCGGGAAGATACGAATCGATCCGTGAATCGATCGAAGAGGAGCGAAAAAAACTTCTTGATGCGTCGGATCGACCTGATGCCGGGTCGGTAGCGATAGTGGAGGCCTCCGCGAGGAATCTATTGGAGCTTGCCGACGAGATGACGGAGACCCTGTTCCGACCGGACAGGATCGAGAGCGCGCGGCAGGATATCCTGACACGTGCGCCCGGAATGATACGTGTGGCGGAGGCCATGGAACGGGAAGCCGCGGAGACCATCGACGGGCTCGGCATGGAACTTCGTCCCGACGGGGAACGTTGGACTCTTGAGCGGGAATACTATTTCGATATCCCGGGAATACTCGACAATATCACGGAGCGGGAAAATAACGCGAATGCCGACCTGGGATGGAAGGACGGCGACGAGCATCTTACCGCGGAGCGGATAGATATCAGGAAGCACGAGGCGCAGCGGCAGCTCGCCAGACTCCCGGAGTTGAGGGGAAAATATGCGGATATCCGGGAGGTAAGAAAAAAGAGACTCGAAGAACTCGGAATCAGGACCGACCTTTCCGCATCCGAGACGAGAAAGCTTGAAATCGCGCGACGAAACCTGTCGAGCGGCGCCCCGAACCTTAGGTCCCAGGCTGCCGCATCGGAAAAGGCGGCTCGGGAGCTACTCGCGCTTTATGGGGCAGAAATTCCCGCGGAAGACGGCCGAAAGGTCGGAAACGGGGATTATTCCGGTGAAAAAAACGGTTGATCTGGCCGAACATCAGGCGTTTTTCGGTTCACCGCGAATCCGGTTGACAGGATGAGCAGGGCTTGGTATGCTTACCCCGTATCTAAAAGCCCCCGGGGCTTTTTTTAAGAGGCGAAAAATATGGAAAAAGCGTTGATATTCCTGAAGGAAGCCAAGGTTGAGCTTCTGAAGGTGGCATGGCCGACGAAGGAACAGCTGATCCGGAACACGGTTCTGGTCGTGGTCATATCGCTTTCTATGGCGATATTTCTGGGGGCGCTCGACTATGCCTTTAGCTGGTTGGTGGAAACGTTCCTCTTCTGAAATGAAATCACAACATCATTTTTCATAAGATAATTCCGTATGGCCAAGCAGACACAACATCATGGACGCGCGTGGTACGTGCTCCACACCTACTCGGGATACGAGGACAACGTGTCCCGTAATCTTAAGCAGCGTATCGAATCCATGGACATGCAGGACTACATCTTCGATGTCCTCGTGCCGAAGGAGAAGAAGATCAAGATCAAGGCCGGCAAGCGCGTGACCGTCGAGGAGCGCATCTATCCCGGGTACGTGCTCGTGGACATGATGGTGACCGACGCGTCGTGGTACGTCGTCCGCAATACCCCGAACGTGACCGGATTCATCGGTCTCGGCACGACCCCGACCCCTATCGACTCCGCGGAGATCGAATCCCTCAAGAAGCGCATGGGCGTCGCGGAACCGAAGTACAAGGTGGACGTGAAGAAGGGGGATATGATCAAGGTGGTGGACGGTCCGTTCAAGAATTTCGACGGCAAGGTGGAGGAAGTGGACGAGGAGAAGGGCAAGCTCAAGGTGTTCGTGTCGCTTTTCGGTCGCGAGACGCCGGTCGAGTTGGATTTCCTCCAGGTGAAGAAGGCGTAAACCGAATAACGATTCCTCAAGATTATGGCAAAGGCGATAAAGACAGTCATCAAGTTGCAGATTCCGGGAGGGAAGGCGAACCCGGCTCCTCCGGTCGGCCCGGCGCTCGGTCAGCACGGTCTCAATATCCAGGGCTTCTGCATGCAGTTCAACGAGCAGACCAAGGATCGCATGGGCGACATCATCCCTGCGGAAATCACCGTGTACGAGGATCGTTCGTTTTCGTTCGTCCTGAAGACCCCTCCGGCGGCCGAACTCCTGAAGAAGGCGGCTAAGGCGGAGAAGGGATCCGCGAACCCGCTCAAGAACAAGGTCGGAACCGTATCGTCGGCGCAGGTGCGCGAGATCGCCACGCAGAAGATGGAAGACCTTAATGCCAACGACGTGGACGCTGCCGCGAAGATCATCGCCGGAACCGCCCGCTCGATGGGCATCAAGGTGGAGGGCTGAAGAAGCTTCGAAAGCTGCATAAGTTGCAAAAGCTTCAGAAGCTCAAGAAGCTAGACGAAGCTCAACGAAGCTCATGAAGCCGGTCTCAAGTAATTAATTTGTGGGAGATTCTTTTGGAATCGTTATACCACGACCAATCATATGAAGCACGGAAAGAAGTACCGCACTATCGCGGAGAAGGTCGACGACAACAAGGAGTACTCGCTCGAGGAAGCGTTCACGATCATCAAGGCGAACGCCGCGGCGAAGTTCAACGAGTCGGTCGAGGTACACGTGAAGCTCAATATCAACCCGAAGAAGTCCGACGAGGCGGTCCGTGCCACGGCGGAACTCCCGTACGGTACCGGACGCACCAAGAAGGTCGCGGTCGTGACCTCGACCAAGGCCAAGGAGGCTGAGACGGCCGGAGCGGTGCTCGTCGGCGGCGAGGAGATCGTCGAACAGATCAAGGACGGGAAGATCATGCCGGGATCCGACTTCGACGTGCTGCTCGCGACGCCGGAGATGATGCCGAAGCTTGCCAAGGTCGCCAAGATCCTCGGCCCGAAGGGACTCATGCCCAGCCCGAAGAACGAGACCGTGACCGCCAAGGTCGCCGAGGCCGTCGAGATGCTCTCGAAGGGGAAGCGCATCAGCTTCAAGAACGACGACTCGGGGAACGTCCATCAGGTCATCGGCAAGACTTCCTTCTCCATGGAGGAGCTTACCGGGAACTTCGCGGCCTTTCGCGAGGCGATCCAGAAAGCCAAGTCCGATTCGGTGAAGGGACGGTTCGTGAAATCGGCCTCGGTCTGCTCGACCATGGGCCCGGGCATGCGGATCAGCTTCTAGCCACCTGCTGAAAATCTCAACAATCGAAACGGACTCTCGCATTTGAGGGTTCGTTTTGATTTATGCGCAATCCGGGAAAATATGCATCGATAGCACAAACGCCAACCGGGATTATTGACATATGACATATATCGTGATAGAATATTTAAATAGTTTTTTAATTCATCTGAAACGTTCAAATAAGGAGGTGGGTGATGGGAACAACCGGACTGTTTACGTGCATCGCCATGGCGATCGTTTTCGTCTATTTGACGAAAGAATTGGCGTTTTCTGACGGACGTTTTTCCATGGAAGGTTTCTTGAAGGCATGTCTGTCGATCGCCTTCCCATACCTTATCTTTGCCGGGGTATGGAATCACGGTAACGAGCTGAAAAAAGAGGTATTCCTGGATCAAGAGTATCTGACCCTTCGCAATGAGTTCAGGAGCGCGGGGTCGCATGTCACCAACGGGGGAAAGATCGATTCGGGCGGAGGAACACTGGACAAAATCGTGAAACAACGCAAGGAACTCATTCGGCGACGGTTTCCGTTCGTGAAAGGGGACATACGATGGTGGGTCTTTTATGACCATGATACCCTTGATAAAAAGGTATATTTCAATGAGGATGACGTGAAAGTTCCGTTCGGATGGAGGATGCCCCCGTTTCCCTGGCAGTTGAGATCGTATGTTGAATACGATCCCTACAGTAGCGAGCGTTAAAAAGCGAGCGTTAAAACTTAACCCGGATCTGCCGGCGACACGAAGTGTCGTCAGGGGTCCGGGTTATTTTTTTATCCATTCTTGGTCGGTTTGTCGTATGCAAATCCTGGTATGCGGTCATCGCATAAGACCCTTTCCAAAGCCCGTTTTTTCATGTAGTATCGGGAATAACGGCTTTTAATCGGCCGTCGCACGGTCATAATCCGGGAGGGTTAGTAACCGAATATGATTCTTTCCGACCGCGACATCATCAGGGAACAGAAGAAAGGCGGCATCGTCATCAAGCCGTTCAAACGCGAATACGTCCAGCCCGCGAGCGTCGATCTGCACCTCGACAGGCACTTCCTCGTGTTCGACACGACGCACAACTTCGTCATCGATCCCAAGGCACCGGCCGAGAACCTCATGAAGCCGATCGAGCTCAAGAAGGGCGAGCCCTTCATCCTCCATCCCGGCGAGTTCGCGCTTGGACTCATCGCCGAGGAGACCGGCGTGTCCGACGCCTTCGTCGGCCGCCTCGAGGGCAAGAGTTCGCTCGGTCGCCTGGGACTCATCATCCATACGACCGCGGGCTACCTCGACCCGGGCAACTCGCTCCACCTCACGCTCGAGCTCTTCAACGCGGGACGCCTCCCGATCAAACTCCACTGCGGCATGTCGATCGGGCAGATCGCCTTCGAACCGCTCTCCTCGCCCTGCGAGCGCCCCTACGGATCCAAGGGGCTCAACTCCAAGTACTACGGCGACAAGAAGCCCGTCGCCTCCAAGATGTATCTCAACTTCAAGAAAAAGGGAGGCAAATAGCCTTCCTTTTGTTTTCGCTGAAATTGAAAAGTATTGAGTACCTTGGCTAATATATGCAAGAATATTATGACGAAATTAAATAATTCGTTTTACGACAAGTATTTTCTGTGGAGAATAAGGGATATCGTTGATTTCTTTATAGGAATGAATATGTCTGATAATTTTTTGTTGCGGTTTAATAGGCGGTAATATCTCACAAATGGATTCGGGAAATTTGCCACTAGATATATATTCTCGAATGGGTGATGAAAAATTCAACCAGTGGATTTTTTCTGTTCTGCAAAAAACATATGGCTCTGAGAATTTTCATCCTGGGCCAACAAAAGGAATGGATGGCGGCATTGACGCGGAGTATGTTTATGGTGATGGAACACGTTTTCCGATTCAAATAAAATGGAGAGATGTAACGCGTTCTTCAAACGAAACATTACGACCAAAGGTTTTAAAAGATATCCGTGATTGGGTAGTGACGATTTCTGAAAAAACCCCATTTCCTGCTAAAGTTCTATTTATTACGAACGTAGATTTTTCTGGGAAGGAGGTGGAGGAGATAAAACAAATAAAAATAGGGGCGAATTTTACACTCGATTTTTGGCATTTTCCGAATTTGGTTAGTTATACCAATCAATATCCTGATATCTTCGAAACATTTAATCCATATCTTACTAAAGAAGATGTCCAATTTATACGTGAAAATGATACAAAGGCAAGAATAAAAAATGAAAGTCGTTATTTAAAAGTGGTGGAAGAGGGGAATATTAAACATATTCAAAGTAAGTTAAAGAATTTATTTATTGATTTTAAAAAACAAGAAGATTTATTTCTAGGATTTATATTTTTATTGGAACCCTATTATCTTGATGATAGAGGGTCGGGAGACAGGGAAATTGTTCGGAAGCTTTTTGATGTTGGGAGAGAAAAGGAGGTAGCTTTGATTGAGTCCTTGAGAGAAAGTGGAAGTATTTCAATAATAGGGAGTTTGGTTTTTGTTATAGATCGCGATAAAGCAAGGCATATTGTGACAGAGGGAATTGAATCGTTAGAAATAGAGATTGAGCAATTGCTTGATTTATTTATTAAAAAGTGATGAAGCGGGAATTATTGTCAAAATTGATGTCATTGAGTAGCGGTAGGGCGGATGCGTACCTACTTAGTTTTGCCGATGAAATTATTAGCAAGACGATCTCTTCTCATAATAATGATGAAATTTTTCAAAATCTAGAGTTATTGGAAACATTTGTTTACAAGGCTCCGAAACAGGTAGTTGAAATCTTTAAATATATCTTAAAGACCGCTTATAAGCAGAAGAGCACCAAATCAAAATTTGGGATTCTTGAAGGAAAGAGTCGTGAAGATCTTATATTAAAAGGACTCGATCTCCTTGGGAGAATCCGGTATATTCTCCCGAACCCAGTTTTACGGTTACTTGAGGAAGTTATTGAAATCGAGAAGGGGCCAGCGAAGGAAAAGGCTCTCGAAATCCTGAAGAGTTTCGCGAAATATGACTATCATGTTCTTTTCAAATCGAAAATTGGGTATAGGGCGCAGCGAACAGCATTGGATTACATCCTGAGGTGGTCATTCAAGAAACAGATTGCAAACTGGGATTTTGTTCTGGTCGTTGTCAAGGAATTACTCAGCACTTCCGTCGAGGGGTCCGAGTGGGTAGACGAGAAGACCTTGACGATGCATTCTACCCATGTCGATCCAACAGATTTTCTGAAGAAGTTGAGAAAGGAAACGATGGATTTGGTATATAATCTCTATCGCCATACCTCCGAGCCGAAGATGAGACTGGAGCTTGTAACAGCGCTAGAAGAGGCAATGCGGAGACCGGGAAGTGCTGTATATTCCGATGAACTGGGGAAGATGCTCGAAGATGATGCAAAATACCTTGCGGACATCTATCGCGGGATGATTTTTGACGGACAGGGAAATTTGATCCCGGAAAATATTGCGGTATCTGAGGAAGTTGATGAAAGGCTGTACTATTATTCTATACCGGGAAAATTTCGCGCTAGCGAATATGTTAAGCTACGAAACGATATTCATAAAGATCCGTTTTACGGAAAAGTGTTCCCGATTATCGGCGGGCGCGCTTCATATAGGGGCGAGGAAGGCATTACGAAAGCTGATCAGCGAAGAAAAGAAGATCAAGAAAGACTTGTCGCTGAAATCTCTGACGATAGTTTTGAGGATTGGAAAGGAATATTGGAGGTGCTTGCATCGCAGAAGGGAATCATCGAGGAATGGAAGCTTGGTAGTTTGAGAAGTTTCCTGATGCTTCTATCTTCAGAAAAACCAGACATATCGGATAAAATACTAGATTCCGCTTATAAGAGAGATGGAGCGCTTGTGAGATTCTCAGAAAGCTTTCTTATGGGATTCCGAGATGCCGATAGGCTTGATCTGTGGGATACATATGTCGAACATATCTTCAAGAAGAAAGATGCATATTTGGTTGGTGGAATATGTTGGTCGCTTGGTGTTTATAGGGACAATCAACCCACTAACGAACTTCGAAAAGGTGAATTGGAAATTCTTGAAGAGATTGTCTACAAAAAAGGAAGGTTTGCGTTTCTTGCGAAAAAAAGGAAAGATGACGGCACATGGCATCTGCACGAACGGCTTTTACATGCGCTCGCTTTCAATTTTTGTTCGCAGCCTCGAAAAATGGAGCGCCTATTGAAAGCGGAAATATCGAATAACCCGGATTTTTCCCAAGTTTATTATCAGGGCCTGCAGTTTGTCACGGATGTAGAGAATCGTCTGGACCTCTCTCTCGCGAGTAACCCCTTCAAGCGATTTCTGTTGGACAAGGTAGTTGAAGCGCCAGATCTCGATTGGCATCTCCAGGAATTCCTGATAGCACTCTGCAAAGGTGATTTCACTTGTGTGATGGAGACATTCAGAAGGAGAATTTTGAGGTCTGGCACACTTAAAGAAACCGAAAAAGCCAAGGGGAAGGGGCGATTGGTCAGACAAGAAAAATATGAGGCGATTCCATATCATTTCAACCCGGATCTCCAGGAGATTCTTCAAGAGAATAAAGACCTTCCGAAAGCTATCATGAAGTGGGTAAGTAAGATGACGCCCGGATGGTCTCCGTATAATTGGGAGGTAGGTCGTTTTCTGGAGGGTGCCGGAGTTGATATGTCACAAATATTTTCCCGAACAGTGAAAAGGAGTGACGACAAAACCTTACTGCGTATCGCCTCGACTCTTGACGGTAATGATGGGTCGAATCTTGATCTTTGCATGGAGATAATCGGTCGGACGGACGATGTAAAAATTAAAAGGAAAATCGAGTCAATCATATTTTCTACCGGTGTCGTTTCTGGTGAATATGGCTTTGCCGATGCATATAAGAAGAAAACGGAACTACTTCAACCGTATAAGAAATCAAAGAATCGTAGAAAGAAATCATTCGCTACGGAAATGATCGGTCGTTTGGGGAAAGAAGAGATTGAGGAGCGAAAAAGAGTCGATGAAGATATGCAGTTGAGAAAGATTCAATTTGAAGGCTGATTATATGTCATACCCTAAGAATCGGAAAAGGGTTCAGGTACCTTTTTTGGGGTGATAAGTGATTATATGAATCTTATACGTGCGACGGAAAGCGATGTGGCGGTGCTGCTTGCGATAGAGGAGACCGCGAAAGATCTGATCGTCTATGACTGGGGATTCACCGACTTGGAGTTTTTGGAGTGGATCAATACCGATATCGTCTATCTGATCAAGGAGGACGGCGTCATGGTCGGGGACATATCGTACGTGGTGAAGGATGCCGATCACGCGTATATCACCGGGCTTGTCATCGTGCCGCAGTTCCAACGGCGGGGACTGGCGCGCAAGGCGATGAACATGCTCCTCGACGAGCTGAAAGGTTTCCGCCACTTGGCACTCGATGTCCATCCGGACAATCACGCCGTGAAGCTTTATGAGTCGCTCGGCTTCGTCGCGACGGAGCGCAAGGAAAACTTCTACGGCGACGGCGAGCCCCGGATCATCATGACAAGGGAGCGGTAGCGCTATCCGGAAATAAAAAAAAGACTCCCTCACATCGTGGCGGGGAGTCGTATTCGTGTCGACGGATCGCCGTTCAGCACCATCCGCGATAGATGGCGTACAGGACCCATGAGTCGTAGCCGGTCGGGATGAGTCCAACCCGCATCCATCCCCGGTTATGCCTTGCCACGGCGAGGTTGAGCCGATACCACCTGAAATACCGTACGATCGGAAGCCGGAGGTACCATTCGGCTTTCTTGGGAAGCCGCCAGCCTTCTTCCTGCTGGTTTTTTCTCCAGAGCGCGTCCATCTCTCTCGTGGTGAGCTTCTTTTCTTTTTCTGCCATTGTTGTCTCGTTTTTATGACGTTCGCAAGATACGTAAGTTACAATACAAAAACAACCTGATATTATAGCGTCGTTATCCATTTTTGTCAATATATCGCGACTCGGGACTGTCGGGAAAGCGGCCGCCGCCGGATCATCATAGCGGAGGACTCTTAAGTGTATCGGATATATAAGAATCCTCATACGTTGCTGATTTTCAGATTGCCCGTTAATGCGACTTATACGAGGGCCATGACTTTTTGGTCTAGGTCTGAATATCGTTCCCTAGTCAATACCTTTGCATCACTTCCTCCGGTGTCTGGTACCCGATTCCCATATGGATCCGTTCCCCGTTGTAATATGGGAGATACTCCGAAATGGCTTTCCTCAGTTTTGGAACCGACCTCGAAACGTAGTCCAGACACTCTTCCTGTATCGTCCGGTTGAACCGTTCCACGTGCGCCTGATCGTTCGAACGACGGACCCTCG
>JAAXTX010000004.1:0-65993 GCA_013336285.1 Candidatus Moraniibacteriota bacterium
CCAATCATCTGAAAGTTTGAGGGTCGTATATCCGTAATCGGCTAAAACGGCGGACAATTTGTGGTAATTGAAGTTCTCTTTCTGTCTCGAGTTCAGATCCTGGTAAACGATCTTATCCTTGTGAAACATATTTCCATACAAAAAGGGCCACCCGCTTGGCAACGGTCCCTTTCGAGACCGCCCGATGCCCTTTCGGAACACCGACCTACGTGAATAAGCGCCAGCCAGATGGCCGTCTTTATTCACGTAGGATTTATTGCGCCATACCCTAGGGATTTGACCTCCTAGGGGTTAGGACAGATTGTGGCTTTATTATCGTCAAAAGTGGGGCAAAAATCAAGATTTCAATTTAGAAACTTCAAAATGTAACTTCTAGTACGGTATTTGTGTCGCTTTAAGATTGAACCGGTAAAAAGGCGTTACCTATATAGGATTGCTATTTTGCCATTTCGGCGACCCACTCGTCGGATTGTGATTCCATGAAACACATGCAGAACATCAAAAAATGACCCCAGAGGAGCCATTTTATCGCTATACAGATGTATTTATGGCCATTTCCGATTCGAATGCCTGAGCCATGCTAGAATGAGTTAAGTGATATTGTTGTCAGATATGTAGTGTGTTCATCATCCGTGCGGCTTTTTGCCTTCCCAATTCTCGAAGTTTCCAGTTTCCGCTTCCGTCATCGTCTACTAAGTCTCGAATATTTGAAAGGGCGATATTGACAGCATTTTTTGTCATTCCGCCATGTCGCTCAACGGATTCCGAGAGCTCTTTTCTGGATAATCTATTTGGGTATTTAGCGTACAAAAGCAAAATAGCCAAGTCTTTTGGGGATAACCCTTTGTGATTTATATACGTTCTGCCATCGATAGTTTCAAAAATCGGGTGCCTTTTTTCCATCAATGATTCAGTTAATGCCATTACATCTGCATTATCTGGTTGAGTCTGGTTAGAAAAGCGTAGCATCTCTGCTAGCAGCCATGAAATGATCGGCATAACAACGTCCGCATCCATCTTATTTGGATCAAAGTCTTCTGAGTCATGCCTTGTTCCTCTGTTACTAACAATATCGTAAACAAAAGTACATGCTCGAGGCATTGTCAGTCTTAAGACATCGTCATAGGATGACCCGCTAAGTTGACATAACTCATTAACAATATTGTTAACCTTGAACTGTCTGCTTGGTGGTAGCGTGCCGCCAGTGTAGACTCTTATAGCCTTGAGGAATGATTCAACAAATTTACTGCTCTTAGCTAGCGCACCTTCCCAGTCCTCCTGCTGAAACTTGGTTATTGCCTCAGTAAAGTGGTTTAACAAAGCAGTTACATGAACTGGCGGAAAAACTTTTATTAGGATATCTTTCATTGCCTGAGTCTCTGTCATACAATTATCTAGTTAAATATTTTCTGCCAGCTAGGACGAAGAGAATAGACCCCATTTTTTGACGAGGTAACCCAATCACTTTCTTTTGCCCTAATTGAATAGGCATCATTGTAACTCCCCAAAATTGATTTCATCTTCCCCCAGTCTCTTTCAAGAGCGCTTCTGCTAACACCAACACTCAACTGGCCCTTCGTAGCATGAGCTAAGATAAGAGTAAACTTTTTTTGGCCGCTCATTCCTTTGCTATGATTCTTTATAAATGCCCTAAGGGGCGTAGAAAAATCAAGGTCCGCAATCTCAGTATTTTTTGCTGGGGTGGATACTCTGGCCTTAGGAATATGCTTGTCGGGGACCGATAGGACACTTAGACACTCCTCGGTAAGAATTTGTATCTGTCTAAGGCGCTTAGCGATATTTACTTTGTCCATAAGTTAGTTCTTGAGTTTGGCGACTTTCTGAAAGTGATTTTTCACAAATTCTTCTCCCGACGGAGTAAGAGACCAGGTTGTCTTCCCGTCTTTTTTTTCGCTTCCTTCATGGATGTGTCCTTTACGAATGCTCATGTTAATTTTGTCGTTGATATTAATGGGAGGTCTTTCTTTTATGGCTTGAAAAGACCTCTCGATATTTGTTTTATTAAAAGAAGCCATTCCCTCATGAACCTCAAGAAAGTATCCGATGGCTAGCGTTTTCTGGACATCGCCCTTTGGGTTACATTGGAGTAAGAACTCTTTCACTGACATTTTCCGACTAAACGATGATCCTGCGGGGATTGCCTTTTCTTTGGTGATGTCGTTTGGAATACATTTCTCCAGTTTTTTTACGATAGAGAGAATTTCATCCAGTTTATCCTCAATGGACTTTTCCATAGCGATTAGCTTTTATTCGAATTAGAGCGAGACTCCAGGGATTTTAGTATGTGATCTACTTCGTGAACGGGTATTTCATAATTCCCCTTACCAGCCAATAGCCCTATCGCTTTTAATTTCTTTATTGTAGGGTCAACCGTTCCGGACTTCAGTCCAGTTTTAATCACGACTTCCTTTCCGGTAATACTGCTTTCTTGCACGGCTCCTTGTCGCTGTAAAAGCTTTTTCACAAGGCCATACGCAAGAATCTTTTCGTCGGCCTTTAAGGAGACTTCCCTATGATAAACAAGTATGTGCTCGTCTCTCTGAACTGAAATCAGCGGCTTAAGCACAGCCACAACCCGCTCTTCATCAAAAGGGCCGCTGTCAGTGAAAAGTTCTTCAACTAAAGCCTTTTTAGATTCCATATAATGATATTATTAGTTATTTCGGCGGGGCAGGTTCCACGCGTTATCCTGAGTCTAGCAGGCAACGCTCATGATGTCAAGTGAGATTACAAATTCGACTTGTTAATAGAGTAGAAATATAAGATATTGTTTATTATAAAGTAAAAAAAGTGTAAGTATTTCCAAATGTTTTTATGATAATCATCAGTATAAACAATATAATGCTTTATATAAAGGCAAAATTTGGCAAGTATATATACATAGTTTAATTATAATAGTATACATAATTTATATAAATTCATTCCTTATATAAAGTATATTTATTCAAATAATAATATGATATAATAATTAGAAAATTCAGGTTGCTCAAAGGAGGTGTATTGGCTGCTAAAGTATATATTGCAAACGTGTCAATATACATTTAAGATTTAAGGAAGAAACATGAAAGCAAGAAAGATCTTAAATTCGTAGTATGTCCCTTTTGCAGAAAATTCAATCTTTAGCTGTTGATTCAAGCTCAGACATTTCTGAATTGTTGAGGCACTGTAAAATTTTGGCTTTTAGGCTTGATAACAACGAGTTAAAAAAGTGGGTAGACCTTGAGTTGAATGGATATCTCAATGCTGATGAACTTCCGGAATATAGGATCGTTGACGTTTCGACAAGGGGCCATTTTTTTGGCTCATTTGGTCGTGAGCTAAAGAATGGGGAAATATCGTTGCATTGTATCGAAAAAGAACACCGAAAATATTTAGACAAGGCATATGCGATGCAGCCAATTTCTGCCTACCTAGCATTAGTAAGGTCGGCTACGGACGGGCAGAATTTTAAAGAATTTTGGCCTGCTGAGCTTGTTGCTATGTATCATGACAAGATGTATGAGGAGATGTCATGCCTTTCCGCATGGAAAGAAATACCATATTCCTCCCTGGTTGCGCTAATTGATGTAGTACGAAATCGGATTCTTAATTTTGCTCTCGAGATTGAAGCCGAAGATTCGAGGGCTGGCGACGTTTCACTTAATGATCTCGGTAGCACATCTCTTACTCCGGAAAAAATTATGAACGTATTCCACAACACTATTATCGGAAATGTTGGAAACCTGTCCGAGGGAGGGAGCGACTACTCTCAGAACGCGGCTGTTTATGTGACTGCTGGAGACTTCCAAGCTCTGCACGATCAATTGGTTCAATTTGGAATTGAAGAGCAGGACATTCAGGCATTAAATATCGCCATTGAAGAGGACCGCGAGAGTGAAGATAAGGAATCGAGGGCTCTCGGAAAAAAAGTGAAAGCTTGGATAGCTAAAGTCACTAGCGGACTGAAGCCATTAGCTCAAAATATCTCCGCCGATTTGATAGTAAAAGCTATCCTTATGTATTATGGAATTCAATAAGCGGTATTTTCCGCTGAGGTTCTTACCGCGTAAACTAGCCAGCTCAGGAAAGCATAAACTCCCCCGCAGAGGGGAGTTTTTGCTTTTCCTGGGTAGATAGGGAGTCGAACGGGCAGGAACGAGTTGCGATCCGCCAGCTTGCGGAGAGCAAAACGAGTGTAGACGAATGCGAGCAAACGCAGCATTCGGCTCTGCCCTGGACAACGAGCGCTTTTAAGCGCGAGGACGAAACTCCTGTTACCCGCATCGTAGGTCGTTCGCTTCCTGTGTGTAGCGCCCTGGCTCCGCGTCGGAGTGCGGAGGACTCCCGTTACCCGAAATCATGAGCGGGAGTCGAACGGGCAGAAGCGATCCGCCGGCTGGCGGAGAGCGTCGATGAATGCGACCGAGCAGGGAGCATTCAGCGCTGCCCTGGATAACGAGGTGTCAGTAGACACCGAGGACGAAACTCCCGTTACCCTCCCCCGTCAAATATTGGAGTCGAACGGGCAGAAGCGAGTCTTCGAGTGTCGATGAATGCGACCGAAGAGGAAGCATTCAGCGCTGTCCTGGACAACGAAGCGCCAGCAGGCTCTGAGGACGAGACTTCCGTTACCCGCTCAAAAAGCAAAAAAGAGAATCTATTCGGACCCCCCCCTTTTTTTTGTTCTTGTAATTACGATAAAAAAAGCCCGCGCAATAGCTCGGGCTTTTCATTTTTTACCGCTTCGGACCGTGTCCGAGGCGGCGTGCGCGCCGATATTTTCTCAGGGCGCGGCCTCGCTGCTTGTAAAGGCCTGCCTTTTTAAACGCGCGTTCACCGCGGCCTGTGATGACGCGCAGTTTTCGACATATGTAAACGTTCGGCATGGTCCACCTCCGTTTGGATTGAAGAAGCCACTGATGATGGTGTAGCATGACTTTCGTCAAAGAAGTATTGACAGTATCTTATAAGTATGCTATACTATACCGTTGCGACTGAAAAAGATTCGGTCGTAACTCAAGTCCGGAGGCTTGAATAAAATGTATTCGTAAGATATGAGTGGTAAACGTTTGGCGTTTGTCGTGACATTGGTGTATATGTCGTGGACAAATGCCGTTTATGCCGTGGATGGGGTCGCCATTTCCGAATCTGCCGACAATATTGAGATTTCCGTTACCATGCCCCGGGCTCGGCAGGATTACCGTGATTTCCTAATGAGTTATCTTTTTGGCGCGATACCGAATGCGCGACTGGCCGATGCTCCTGAAAGTAAGACGGAACAAGAAGGGCCTGAGCAGCGGATCTTGGCCAGATGGAAGGATAAGCAGACGGACCGTTGGAAAGAGCTTCCAACTGAAAAGTTTGAAATAGTCGCTTCCGCTTATACCGCCTCATCGGACGAATGTGGAAAGGCCGATGGAAAAACCGCATCGGGTTTGATGGTAACGGCAAACCGTACACTGGCTTGCCCCGCAAACTATCCGTTCGGGGCAAAAATCGCGATTGACGGATATGGTACGTTCAGATGCGAAGACCGTGGAGGTGCCATACGCGGGAATCGCTTTGATATCTATATGCTGACGAAGAAAGAAGCGTTCGCATTCGGTCGTCGGCGTCTTTTGGCCGAAGTTGTCGCCGATTAATCTGGTAAAATAAGAAATACCCCGGATACGGGGTATTTTTTCGTACTGCCTAGAAGTTCTTTCGCTGACGTTCGGGTATTTGTTCGGAAGATACCATCCTCCTCCAATTACGGAATTGCCAGAATAAGTCACGTACGCGAAGGTGATGAGAATGTCTGACTCGGAATTTCGGATCATGCACGATCCGATAACCCATGCTGACAAAATGCCATGCCCAATCGGCATCTTCCCCTCCCCATCCGCCATTGATGTTCTCATCGAATGGGTATTTCGTCCACAAATCCTTCCTGATCATAGCGTTGGTCGTACCGAGTATCCCATTTTCGGGACCGATAAGCAGATGTGCCAATCCCCCGATCCTGTACCGAATCGCTCCAACGGTATAACCGGCGATATTGTAGATAAGTTTGTCTGCGATAGTGCCGTCCGCGTGCGCGATCGGAAGAGCGAATACGCCTGCTACGTTATCATCCTCGAAATTTCTTAAGCCGTCGTCAAGAAAAGTGTTGGAAACGGGTATCGAATGGCCGTTCGTGAAAACGATGTATCGACCGATTGATTTCCCGGCGCCGAAGTTACATGAAAATGGATGCGAAAACTTCCCTTCCGGAATCTCTGCTACGCGACAGCCCCGCGATTCGGCGATCCCGCATGTCCCATCGACCGAATGATCGTCTACGATGAGTACCTCGAAATCTTTGAATGTCTGTCTTGCGTATGCATCCAATACCATTCGGAGGTACTTCTCCTCGTTTTTTGTCCGTATGACGACCGAAACGAGCGGCTTCGACCGATCTTTCCGTGAGAGAGAGGTCTTCATGGTGGTATTTCAGTCTTTTTTACTCCGGTGAGCCCACCAGTCGTCGTTTTTGTCACCGAACCACCATCTGTCTGATTCGGTAACTATGATCCTGTCCGCAAGCGCTTTCGCTTCGTCGGTAACGAGCCGTTTTAGGATATTTGGAATCCAGGTTTCCGCCCGCCCGTTTCCGGCGTCTCCCTGTTCCTTGAGTGTAAGTAGGAATTCGAGATTGTCGGCATCTTTGGAATATACGGATTCCTTACTCTTCCTTTCTTCATATTCGTCGATCAGGCTCTTTACGTCATTTCCGAACGGAAGCTGTTTCGAAAGATCCGTATGCGCCTTCTCTTCATGACGTTCCGTATATTTCTGATGAACATAATTCAGGTCCGATATACGGGATTCCGAAATGTCATGAAAAAGACACATCGTAACGACCTTGCCGACTTCCACGTCCCCAGCCATTTTAGCGAGACAATACCCGATATAGGCGGTGCGGTTGATGTGTTCTGCGACGCTTTGATCCCCGCTACCGAGAAACGCTGAAAAACTTCGCGGGGTTTTGGCAAGCATTCCCGTTTCAAAGAGGAAATCAACGATACCATCGGCTTCGTTTTCTTCCATATTGTTCGTCTTATGATCGATCTGACCGTTTGGTGCCGCAGGCGGGAGTCGAACCCGCATAGCTTTTAGGCTGGGAGATTTTAAGTCTCCTGTGTCTACCAGTTCCACCACCGCGGCATATAATGTGAGGTCGCGCCCGGAATTGAACCGGGGTGAAGGGTTTTGCAGACCCGTGCCTAACCACTCGGCCACGCGACCAATCTCTTCTCGAAAGGCCTTTATAAAGTACCAAACCAAACAACCAGCGTCAATCAAGCGATATGAACGTCATTTTCCTTTTCAAGCCTTGCTGTATTCAGGATGGCGGGAATACGCATGAAATCCATCTTGAGGGTATTTCTCATGCTGCCGTTATACAGGGCTGCGGCGGGATGATACAGCGGAACCAGGACGCGCGTACCTATGCTCGCGTACGTTTTTCGAAATGCTTTCCCGTGAACTTCCGATATTTTCTGATCTGGTAGGTAATGATTCAATGCGTGTCGTCCGAGCGTGACGATAAGTAGCGGATCGATCAATGTGATCTGCTCACGAAGCCACTCCGCGCAATCGGATATTTCTGGCGGAAACGGATCACGATTTTCAGGAGGACGATATTTGACGATGTTGGTAATGTATATGTCTTCACGCCGCAAGCCGACGGATAGGAGCATCTCTTCGAGGAAGATTCCAGCCGCACCTACAAATGGTACTCCTTTGAGGTCTTCGTTTTTCCCCGGGGCCTCACCGATGAAAACGATTTCGGCCGAAGCGCTCCCGCTACCCGGAACCGCTTGGGTCGCTTCTTTTCGGAGAGAACATTGACACTGCGAGGCCATTCGCTCGTTCAATTCTCTCAGGAGCTCATCTTTCACATTATGCACTGAATCGTTCATAAGTAGTGGATAACTGAAGATTTCGTTTCTATCAGCGGACTTCCCAGCCGGTGGATGTTTCGAAAATCCGACCAGGTATCTCGAATCCGCTGGCGTATTTATGGCCTCCTCCTCCGAAGGATTTGGCAATTGCCGATACGTCGATGCCCTTATGGGGCTCGGTACGTAGACTTCCGCGGACGAGATTCTCCCCTATTTGGTAAAAAAGAAGCGAAAATTTGGCATCCGGGACATGATTGAGAAGCTCCGAAGCGATATAGAGGTCCTCGGTAGAAGGGTTTCCAAGTTCTCGAATATCGTCTTCCGTGATCGCTGCATAGATCATGCCGTTATTCGGATTGATCTGCGCCCGGGATAAGGCCTTACCCCAAAGGTTAAGAGTTGAAATCTTATTGTTCGAGAAGACGGTCGATGTGATTTTCGAAAGTCTCGCGCCGCTCTGAATGAGATAGGACGCTGCGGCGAATGTTTGAGTCGTGGTGCATGAATGTTGAAGGTTTCCCGTGTCACCCAGTATTCCGAGCAGTAACGCGGTCGCCATGTTTTTGGAAAGCCGCTGTGCGTTATCTTTGAAAAATAGGTATACGAGTTCCGACGCGGAGGAGACGGAAGGGTCGATGACGATAATGTCGGCTTCAGGGTTTTCGATCGGATGATGGTCGATAAGTATTGTTACCGTACGCTCCGATATCCTGTCCTTGACCCGATCTAATCCCCGGTTTATGCTGTCCGCGCCCAATACCGCGTCATACGCGGGGAAATCGATTTCATCCGGATGAACGAAAACGACGCTTGGAAACAGATCTTTTGCGAAGTTGGGAACAGGGTCGAAACAAGCGATATCCGCCCGTTTCCCGAGTGATTCGATATGTTCCTGCAGCGCTATATTGGCGCCGACGGTATCGGCATCCGGTCTCGAGTGAGCGAATAATAAGACTCGGCTCGAATTTCGAATCACGAATCGGATATTCCTGAATTGCGCTTCGAATTCGTTCATATTTATTCCGATCCCGTTATTCCGATTCCGCGTCGATGATTTTGAGGATCTTTTCTACGGTGTCCGCGCGACTTTCCGTCGGATCATATTCGAATGATATTTTCGGCATCGGTTTCATCTGCAGTTTCCCGTGCAATTCATGCTGGATACGTTTTCTTTCGTAACGTAACGTTTTTAACACGTAGTTAAACTCGTTTTCCGGGAGAACGCTTATATATACACGAGAATTCCGAAGATCCGGGCTCGTGTCGACTTTGGAAATAGTCGCTAGGACGCCTGGCTTGAAATTCACTTCCCTTAGGAGGATTTCTCCGAGAAGTTCACGTATAAGACCGTTTATTTGCAGTATTCTGTGAGACATGATTATAGATATTTCCAAATCGTACTATTTTGAATCAAAAAACCCCTCTTGTCAATGAGGACTGCTTGAATGATTGCTATTACTGTGCCCCGACTAGGAATCGGACCTAGATCTCATCCTTAGGACGGATTCGCTCTATCCATTGAGCTATCGAGGCAGTCCGCCGTCAACGGTTGAATATTTTCGTACCGTATTTCTTTAACCCAAACCATCGGGTCGTTGTCATTATTCCCTGAATTCCCTGACCTTCTTCCGATATTACATTGATGTAACGGTGGACCTGAGGAGACTCGAACTCCTGACCTCCTCCATGCCATGGAGGCGCTCTACCAACTAAGCTACAGGCCCTACTGCCTTCAAATAGTACCGATATTCACGAATGAAGTCAAACATTGTAAATCATTATTATGACATATACCTGTATTATGTCAATTGTTTATTTACGGTATTTGTTTTTGGATTTGTTCATTTACTATATTCGTATTTTGTTCTACGTGAAACATTTTCATATGTCCTAGTATTCAGCAGTTATTTGCACGTTGCAAATACGGATCTGAATTTGTTTTCAATCATTGATTGGTCTACGTATTAGTTGTTCTACGTGGAACATAGAAAATATATATAAAGAAATGAAAAGACTGAAGTAATGAAATATGTTTCACATGGAACATGATATTTGTTGATTCATGTCTAATATACATCCAACGCAAAATATGTCTAAAAATTGTAATTCGAATCTCAAATTGATCGTTCCGCAGAAAGAAGCTATATGTTTCACGTGGAACAACTAATCTAATTGATGATTTAAAATGAATTAATGTTATTACGTGGAACAACTAATTCAATTACGAGAAACGAAAGTGTTTCACGTGGAACAAAAAATACATTACTGAGGAGTGGCTGAACAATCGTACGAGTATGAATTGATTAAATACATGATTTGCACATTGAGGCTCCTAAATAGCGAAAGCATTAATAATCAAGGAAAAACGATAAGTGTTCTACGTGGAACAAATTAAACTTGACATTAGATGTGAATTGTATCATAATGCAAATAGAAATAGAATTTCAATGCCGTAAGATGCAGAAGAATATACAATAAAACAACAACCACAAGGATACTTGGCAATATGTGGAAATTAGTGATATAATGAAAAAAAAGAAAGTGATAACAAATATGGAACAGAAAAAAGTTCATCGGTCTGTTCTCGGATTATCGAGGAAATTAGCGTTTCTTATATGTGGCTTGCTCTTCGGGAGCAGTGCCTTTTTTGTTTTCGCATTGGATGAAAAGGCTAATGCAAACATAGTCGAGGACTCGGATCAGGACGGTCTCACGAATGCAGAGGAGCAACTATACGGGACAGATGCGACAAATCCAGATACGGACGGCGACGGATATACTGACGGTGTGGAAGTCCGAAGCGGATACAATCCCATGAAGAAGGCGCCCGGGGATAAGATTACAACCGATTCAGCACAGACCGCGACCGAGGATGGCCGGCAGGTGGGAGAGAATCTGACACAGCAAATGTCTTCAAAAATTGCCGGCATCGTTCAAAATGCCGAAGTCAAGGACGACGGCACCGCATCCGTTTCGCTGGACGAACTGAATAGTCTTTCAGAAGAAATTGCGGCAGGAGGGCAAGATAACATCGTCCTTCCTGACGTTGATGTGTCTACCATAAAGACCAAAAAAGAATCATATACGAAATTGTCCGACAAGGACAGAAAGGAAAAGGTGAAGGAAGATATCACGGAGTATATGACCGTGATAGCATACATATTCGCAAACAATTCGCCACAGACGGTGAAGACTACGAACGATCTGCAGTCGGTATCGGATACGGTAGTGAAAAACGCGACTTCAGCGCTCACCGTTGGAAACCTGTCCCAAATAGATGCGCTCGCGGAAAATGGTAACAAGATCCTGGAACAGGTTAAGGATGTCGAAGTGCCCGAGACGATGTTGGATACGCACGTGAAGGCGCTCAAGCTCGCGATGTATGCATCGGAACTTCATGATAAGGCTCCTGCCACGACAGACGAAGATCCCATTCAGTCGATCAAGACCTTGTCATATACACAAGGTTTGCTGAACGTAGCAAGTAGTTTTGCGATCGATGTACAAAAGAAGCTGGCTGATGAAGGCATTTCGGAAATTCCAATAGAGTTCTAGTCGTATACCTATGAAAAACGGAATTATTGTTCGCATAATCGCGGGCGTGATAATCTCTTCATCTACGCTTATATTGACGGCTCCGCCAGCCCGGGCGGATTATTGGGGGATGGCGATCGCGGCAACGATACTTAATCAATCTTTGACGAAGATTCAAAAGCAGATAGAGGGGATAATGCTGGCCGTCCTAAAAACGACGGCGATTTCCGTGATTCAGTCGAATGTAAACAGCATGATCGGCGGATCAAATGCAAGCGACACGAAAATTATTACGGATTGGCAAAAATATCTGTATGATGATCCCACTACGACGACAAAGACGTACATGACCAGTTATCTGACGAGTGCGACTGGTGGAAGATCCACGGGAAATTACAGTAGCGATTGGAGTACGTATCTTCAATCTTCGGCTAAGTCGAATCTCATAACCGGTTCCGATGCGACCATGCTGACGAGCAATATGGATGAAATAGTGTCCAATCCCAAGTCGTCGCTTGATAGTGGAAATCTTCTCGCGTACGACGCATATTGGAGTAATCCGATGAATAATCCTTACGGGTTTACCATGATTGCCCAGAATCAGGAGCAGTATAAGCTCTCCCAGGAGCAACAGAAGCAATATGTGAAGTCGATTTCACACGGATATGACAGCGTCGAGAAGAACGGAAAGGTTATTCTCCCCGGAAGCACCGTAGGCCAGATCGTCGCTGATTCGCAAAATATCGGGAATAACGTCATAGCTTCCTCTCAAAGCCCCTACGAACTTGCCAGCGGAGTCGTTCTTTCCATAGTGAACAAGGCTGTCACGAAAATGATTCAAAGCGGCGTTGGATCCATTCAGGCAAACCTGCAACGCGAGGTGAACAGCGTTACAAATAGCATAAGCTCCCAGGTCGGAACGATTTCAAGGACATCGGGTACCCTGTCAAAATACACGACCGAAGTCAGGCAGCAGTCGGGTACGACGGCGAACACGGCTGCAAACGCCGCAACGGCTATTCCTGTGAAATAGTTGCGGAAATCGAGATAAAAACTAAAACACCCGGGATATCCGGGTGTTTTTGATGTGAATATGATATTGAAATGAATCCATCCATCGCGCAAACCGATCGGAAAAAGGGGTGATATCATTATGCCGAGAATCTTACGATACATGGTCAATCGCTCGGTGGGCGACACAAGATTCGAACTTGTGACCTCCACAATGTCAATGTGGCGCTCTAACCAACTGAGCTAGCCGCCCAACGAACGATTGAATTCCCTGTTTTGCTAACCCTCTATCGCCTGAAGCTTTCAGCGGTCTGCGATCATGCCTGTCCGGTACCCGGTATTTCCCTTTGTATCATCTTTTCATCTTCTTGTGAAGTCTCAATGTCGATCGAAGGTTTCGGCTGTGAGGCGATGTATTTGAAAAGCTTGAGCCAGGCAGACTTGTTTACCGCGTTCAAATATGAAAATGCGGCTACGATAAGGAAAGAAATTGCGGATATTTTCATTACGGAGAAGGGAAACAGGGTCAGGATCGGGTCAATAACCGACGCCAGGACCGATGATAGTGTCAAATTGACAAGGATGGAAACCATACCGAATATCAGACTGGATGATATCCGCTTGCGGAAAAGTCCGTATCCTAGATCGATACCGGTACGTAACGAAACGTTCGAGAGAATAATGTGAAAACTCGAATACGTTTTTGAGTAGAATAACTGTGTCAGTGTGAAGATGTAGATCGCCGCTCCGAAGATGAGAAGTATCACGGAGACAGGACTCTCACGACCCGAAAGAAAATATGGGTAAGTGAGCAGGATACCGAGAATTAGCCCAGTAAGCAAGAATCCCGCTTCGAGTAGAAATATTCTTCGGACAGCTCCCGAAGCCTTCATCGTAGTAGCGACTAAACCCAATCTCTTGTCCGCCAGACTAACGACAAGACCGCACCCTGACAGAATCGACAATATTGAAATAGGAACAAGCGCGAGAGCGAAGCCGGGATTTCCTTGAAACCAACGCAGAACCGAATCATGGTATATCTCCAACGGCATTCCATTCTGGAAAAGTGATACGAAATCAGTTCCGAATACCGCGGAAATCAACCCGAACAGGACCGCCGTCCGATTTCTCGGCACTTCCATGCCGGCCTCCAGAAAATATCCGAGGAATGTATACCATTCGCCATGTGATTTCCTGCTATTGAGCATTGCTCTCCGAAGTGACGTCGGAATCGATCTTATCGACATGCTGCGCGACGGCAGCGGTATCGGTTGAGATCTTTCCTGAAATGATAGCGTCGAAGTCGTCCTTTTCGATCGTTTCTTTTTCGAGTAACGTGTTAGCGATTCGGTCGAGAATAGCGCGCTTCTCCGTGATGATTTCAGTAGCCTTCCTTTCAGCTTCAGCCACGAGGCTGGCAACTTCGACGTCTATCATCTTCGCGGTATCGTCCGAATAGTTTCTTTCCTCGTGTAGCTCTTTTCCGAGGAAAATAAGCTCCTCCTTGTTTCCAAACGTACGTGCACCGAGCTTGCTCATTCCATAACGGGTCACCATGCTGCGAGCCATGCTGGTCGCACGCTCCAAATCACTGGAGGGACCGGTGGTGGTATCGTTGAAAATCATTCTTTCAGCTGAAAAGCCACCCAGCAGCGTGGCCAGTTCGGAACGAAAATAATTGGAAGAGTGCAGGGTCTTGTCTTCGGTCGGCACGGCGAGAGTGTAACCGCCGGCATGACCCCGTGCGATGATCGAAACCTTGTGAACCGGATCGGCATCAGGAAGACTGGCTGCGACCAATGCGTGGCCGGCCTCGTGATAGGCGATTATTTTCTTTTCCTGTTCATTGATGACACGGCTTCTCCGTTCGGGCCCGAGAATGACCTTTTCAATGGACTCAGCGAACTCGTTCATACCGATGGTTTTCTTTTCGCGACGGGTGGCGAGAATCGCTCCCTCGTTCACGAGATTCGCGAGATCGGCGCCTGAAAACCCAGGCGTGCGTTCCGCGAGACGACGTACGTTGACGTCCTTGGCAAGCGGTTTTCCCTTGAGATGAATCTTGAGTATGGCTTCCCGATCGTTGATATCGGGGAGATCCATCGTGACACGTCGATCGAAACGGCCCGGTCTCAACAACGCTGGATCAAGTACGTCAGGGCGGTTCGTCGCCGCGATGACGATGACATTGGTATCGGTTTCGAATCCGTCCATCTCGACAAGAATCTGGTTCAGTGTCTGCTCCCGTTCGTCATGGCCACCTCCGAGTCCGGCACCGCGGTGCCGTCCGACCGCATCGATTTCGTCTATAAATACGATTGCCGGTGCGTTCTTTTTCGCCTGCTTGAATAAATCACGCACCCGACTCGCACCGACACCGACGAACATCTCGACGAACTCCGATCCCGAGATGTTGAAGAACGGCACGCCCGCTTCGCCGGCTACGGCCTTCGCGATAAGCGTCTTTCCGGTTCCGGGAGACCCGAGAAGAAGGACGCCTTTAGGAATTTTTGCTCCCATCGCGAGAAATTTCTTGGGATGCTTAAGGAAATCGACGATTTCCTTAAGCTCCTCCTTGGCTTCCTTGGACCCGGCGACATCGGAAAAAGTGACCGACTTCTTCTTGTTTCGGGGATCGAGCATTCTCGCGCGGGAAAGACCGAAATTCATAGCCTGTGAGTTTCCGCGTTGAGCCTGTTTCAACATAAACCAGACGAAGCCACCGACAAAAAGGAGCGGGATGAGGAAAGGAAGCAGCGCGGCAGCCCAGAACGATGCCCCGGATTCTTTCTTGATGTCGATTATGACCGCGGAGAGCTTTTCCTGATCGACGCCGTAGTTTTTTAGGGTTTCCGTAAGGGAAGACTCCGCTTCCTTGAGCGATTCAGCCTTTTTCCCGTCTGCAAGATCGATAGCAAGGTCATTTGCAGAGACTTCGATCTTGCTTACGTGCCCCGCATTGATTTCGGTTACCAGAGCGGAAAGTGAGAGTTGCTCCGGCTTTGGCGACTGCTCCTGATAGAGGAGGAGTATGCCGGAAACGACGAGAAAAAAGACTACTATCGTCGCTATATTTTTCATCAGTTTGTCCATAATTCAGTATCATTGCTTATTCCGTATCATGGTTACTCTATCACCTCTCGCCTCGATTTTCAACCATAAGGAGGAGTAGGTTCGAACCTTGCTTTTATAGCTCGATATAAGCTTTTCGGCTTCACGTATGAGAGCCGCAGTCGGATATTTTTTAACTCCAAGGACGATGCGGTAAAGTCTCCGAATTTCAGCTGTCCTGTCAGGCGGTGTCAGGCAGAGATACTCGTTCCGCGAAAATGACAAACCTCCCGGAGTGATGCATGTCTGAAGTCCGTGAAAATCGGCGACTTTCTTTTCGAAATGCTCATCCAGAAGACGAGCGGTTCTTGCAAGCGTTTTCCGTACCCCTTTGCGATAGTCGCGATCCAGAAGGGGAATGAGCTCATGTCTTATACGGTTGCGGAGAATAGTCGTGTCATCATTTGTCTTATCGGTCCGATAGGTGAGTTTTTCAGATCGAAGAAACTCGAGGATGTCCTTTTTTGAGATCTCCAAGAATGGACGGATAATAGCGCCGTGTCTCGGTCGCATAGCCGCGAGGCCGTAAGGTCCGGTTCCGCGAAGGAGGCGAATGAGAACGGTTTCGGCCTGATCGTCTTCGGTGTGTGCAGTGACTATGTGATCGAAAGTCTCTATCCGGAGAATTTTTTCGAAGTATCGATAGCGAATATCGCGCAGCTCTTCCTCATTCCGTCCCTGTACGATTTTTGGGCGGAAAACGTAACAGGGAACGTCATACTGATCACAAAGGATGCGGACGAATGATTCGTCGCCATCAGACTCTTCCCCACGGATTCGGTAGTTTACGTGAATAACTCCTATCCGAAGACGAAGTTTATCGCGGAGCGAGAGAAAAACATGCAGCAGCGCTACGCTGTCAGGACCTCCCGAACAGGCGATCAAAAAAGAACCAGACTCCGAAAAAAGCCCGTTTCTGCTATCGTAACCGCGCACGCGCTTTATCAGGGCTCGTCCGAATCCTGATAATGGGACGTACGACCTAGCGACCCTTGAGGGTTCCGAGACGTTCCCTGATGTAGGCTTCCGCTTGGTCGACGGCTTCCGAGAGCTTCCCGTCCCGATTTTCGATGACGTAGTCATAATATGGTTTCTCTTTCTCGATTTCCTCCCGTGCGTTATCGAGACGGCGTTCAAGCTCTTTTTCCGACATGTCGGGATTCCTGATTCGAAGTCGGTTAGCGAGAATTTCCAGGGATTCCGGCGCAATAAAAATCGTATCCGCACCGAATTGTTCCTTAAAGAATTTCGTACCTACGATGTCAGTGTTCGCTATGATGACGTTGCCGGATTCGAGATCGCGCGCCAATTCAGGCCGATAGGTCCCATAGTATGTATCACGGTTCGAAATGTACGAGTATTCGGGTATATTGCCGTTTTTCAATTCTTCTTCAAAGCGTTCCTTGGCGAAGAAAAAATAGTCTACACCCTCCAGTTCCCCGTCACGTGGAGCCCGAGTCGTAGCCGTTATGAGTCTTCTTGCGGGAAGTCTCTCCAATAATGCTTTCGTAATGGTGCTTTCCCCGCTTCCGCTGGGTCCGCTGATGACAACTATGTGTCCGGTTCCGTTATTATTCATACGGTTTTCGATGTGTTTCGGAAGTGAATGACCAGATAAGAAAAGTCCCGCACAAGGCGGGACTCGGGGAGGTTATTCCGATTTCTTCTCCTCACCCTTTCCTTCGGCAGTCTTCTTTTTCTTGCCGGCGTCCTTGACCGGAAGAAGGCCCATGCGATGAGCCTGTTGCTCGATCGAAAGGATTTTCCAGTCATACGTCTCGCCAGTCCGGAAGATGTCTTCCATCTTCTGCCGCGGGTAAACGTCTTGGAACTCCGAGACGTGGGCAAGACCGTGGATATCGTCGTCGAGATATACGAACGCCCCGAAATGGTTGATCTTATCCACTTTGCCAGAAACGATCTGACCGACCTGATAACGCTCGAGTACGGCAGTCCACGGGTCTTTCTGGAGCGCTTTCATGGACAGAGAGATGCGCGTATCCTCGATGCCGATGATCTTCGCTTTCACATGATCGCCGGTTTTTACGATTTCTCGCGGATTGTCGATGAGCTGCCAAGCCAATTCCGAGATATGGACGAGTCCCTCGAGCTTCTGACCGGCCTTTTTACCGTTCGGATCGATCGGGGCATCAAATTTGACGAACGCTCCAAAATCGACGACGCCGGATACTTCTCCCTCGATCATTTCTCCGGGTCGAAGTCTTCCGATAAGTTCGCGATCGCGTTCACTCTGCGCCGCTTTTTCGCTGACAATGAGCTTTTCGTTCTCACGGTCAATGTCGAGAATCCGTATACTGATCGTTTCTCCGATCAGGGAGCGAAGCATATCGAGAATCTTGTTCTTGTCACCGTCTTCAACGCGCGGATAGTGCTCGTTGGCGAGTTGAGAGACCGGAAGAAAGCCCATAATTCCGTTGAGTTCTACCATGAGTCCGCCTTTGTTGGCGTCCTGTACCTTCGTTTCTATGACGGATTTTCCTTCGAGTTTGTCAAAAAGATCCTCCCAGGCCTTCTCGTAGGAGGCTTCACGGATGGATATCTCTATATCACCGTCCTCGTTTTCGAAACTGACGAGTGTCCCGATCACTTCTTCTCCTACATGAAGCTTGGCACCTCCGGAGAGGCCGCTTTTCATTTCCTTGCCCAAAACGACACCGGTCCCGAGCGGGCCGAGGTCTACCAATGCCTGATTTGAGGCCACATGAATGACGGTTCCCGTCACTGCGTCGCCGACGGAGGGAATCTCTACGGAATCCTCCTCAATTAGGTTTTCCAATACGGTCGAATCGCTTGCTTTTGACATAGGTCTTTATCATGGGCCGGTGCGCGTCCGTCCCATTGAATGATTATCGCGCAAAATTAACCGGAAGAACTCCGAATAATCGGTAGAAGGATGATACCCGGTAATTCGCACTTTGGCAAGGGCTGGCGCTTGGCAGGGCAGTGGAATACGTGCTAGACTGAAGTTCGCCGAGGTGGTTCGGTCTTCTTTTTATAGATTCTATGAACATACAGTATTACGGTGATTTTTGCTTCAAACTGACCACAAAGCCGGCTGGGAGAGCTACGGAAGAAGTCGTAGTGTGGACGGATCTTCCAGAAAAGAGCACCGGTATTCGTTCCCCTTTTGGACATGCCGATGTCGTTCTATTGTCGTACTTGAATCCGACGGATGATGTTCTCTCGGGACTTAAGGATGAGCCGGAAATCCTGTATACCCCGGGAGAATATTCCGTAAAGGGCGTGACTATCCTTGGATATCCGAGTTTCCGGGATGGCGTGGGAGGCGTGGAAAAAGGTCAGAATACGGTATTCGTTTTTGATTCCGAGGAGATGCGTTTCGTATATCTCGGCGGGATAGGCCATCCGCCTGACGACGGGTTGATTGAAAAAATAGGAGATGTAGACGTATTATTCATACCTATCGGTGGTGAAGGAATCATTTCACAGAAAAAGGCGGATGAAATAATACGAGATATAGAACCCAAGATAGTCATCCCGATGCATTATCAAATGGAAGGGACGACTATACAGGCTGAAACGCCGGAGTCTTTTTGTAGGGAGACCGGGCGCAATTTTAATGACGAACTCGGAAAGCTTAATTTCAAAAAGAAGGACTTGGACGGGAAAAGCATGGAAGTGACGTTCCTAAAGAGAACCTGACTCATATGATGGCGTACATAGAGAAAAAAATCGAGGAAATTCGAAATAAACCGGAACCTATAAGGGTGATATATGTCTGGGGCATGGTGGCGGCAGTCATGGTTCTTGTCGTCTTCGTTTGGATATTTACGCTCCGCGAGAACCTTGCAACCGCCGTTCCGTCTGCCGGCACCGATGTGATCCAGGACGCTGTCCGACAGGATGATACGCGGAGTCAGGTGGAAAAGCCTTCGTTACAGGAATCATTCGGTGCGGAGGGCGCTACAGGAACTTCCAGGTAATCGGTGAGTCGGAAACGGGTGGGGGGGGGTGATGCATAAATAGTGATTCACTATTCTGTTATGAGCGAAAAAAAGACACAGGGAACATTGATTGATACCGATGGACGTATCGAGGAACGGCAGATAACCGATGAGGTACGCCAATCGTATCTTGATTACGCGATGAGCGTAATCGTTGCGCGAGCATTGCCGGATGTACGTGACGGGATGAAGCCGGTGCATCGCCGCATCCTGTATTCCATGTGGTCAACGGGTCTTCGCTCGAGCGCTAAATTCAGAAAATCAGCCACCGTGGTCGGTGAAGTGCTCGGAAAATGGCATCCCCATGGCGATACCGCGGTTTATGATACGATGGTCCGCATGGCGCAGGATTTCTCCTTGCGCTACCCGCTCGTCTGGGGACAGGGTAACTTCGGCTCGATGGATGGGGATAGTCCGGCGGCGTACCGTTATACCGAAGCGAAGTTGGCCCCGATCGCGGAGGAAATGCTGCTCGATATCGAGAAAGACACGGTCGATTTCGTTCCGAACTTCGATGGAGTTCACATGGAGCCGACAGTGCTTCCGGCGAAACTGCCGCAACTTCTTTTGAATGGTACCGTGGGAATTGCCGTCGGAATGGCGACAAATATCCCGCCACACAATCTCAACGAATTAGCCGACGGAATATGTCATCTGATCGATCATCCGGATGCGACTATCGACGATCTGATGCAATTCATCAAGGGACCGGACTTTCCGACCGGTGGAATCGCTTATAATTCCGCCGATATTCGTGAGGCGTATGCGACAGGAAAGGGGAAGATAGCGACCCGGGCGAAAGCGGAGATTGTCGAGACGAAAGCCGGGATGTTCCAGATCGTCGTCACGGAGATGACGTACCAGACGAACAAGGCTACCCTTATAGAAAGGCTTGCCGATCTCGTGAAGGACGGTAAGATACTGGGTATCCGCGATCTTCGTGACGAATCCGACAAGGATGGCGTCCGAGTCGTCGTGGAATTGAAAAAGGACGCCTATCCGCAAAAGGTTCTCAATCAGCTATATACCCAGACGGATCTCCAGAAAAACTTCAACGTGAACATGCTGGCGCTTGTTGACGGCATCGATCCGCAGATACTTACCCTGAAGTCGATTCTTGAACATTACATCATCCACAGGCAGAAGGTGGTCACTCGTCGGGCTGAATATGAACTCGATAAGGCCCGTGATCGCGCTCATATCCTTGAGGGACTCAAAAAGGCGTTGGACCACATCGATGAGATCATCGCTACCATAAAGAAGTCGAAGACCAAGGAAGAGGCACATCAGAACCTCATGAAGAACTTCCGTCTTTCCGATCGGCAAACGACAGCGATACTCGAGATGCGTCTTCAGACGCTCTCCGGTCTCGAAAGGCAGAAAATCGAGGACGAGCTTGATGAGAAAATGAAACTTATCGCTCAGCTAGAGGACCTGCTCTCAAGCCGAGAGAAGATTCTTGGAGTGGTGAAGACCGAACTTTTGGAACTTCGTGATAAGTATGGCGATGCGCGAAAGACGCGGATTGTCAGGAGTGGCCTCGGTGAATTCAAACAGGAGGATCTTATCCCGAACGAGGATGCGATCATCACGCTTTCCGAAGACGGATATATCAAGCGCATGAATCCGGACGTATATCGTGTGCAGAAACGCGGTGGAAAGGGCGTAATCGGAGCGGTCACCAAGGAGGAGGACAAGATAGCCATGGTACTTTCGCTTGAGACGCATGCCGACCTCATGTTCTTCACGAATACCGGGAAGGTCTTCCAGCTCAAGGCGTATGAGATTCCTGAATCATCACGCACGGCGAAGGGGGCAGCAATCGTAAACTTCATCCAGATCAGTCCGGAGGAGAAGATTACCGAACTGGTCGCACGGAAAAAAGGCGATGATACAAGATTCCTTTTCATGGCGACTCGGAACGGAACCGTCAAGAAGACAAAGATCGAGGAATTCGAAAATGTCCGCCGATCGGGTCTTATCGCGATCAACCTGGATAAGGGCGATCTATTGAGTTGGGTCCGACCGACCGACGGTGGAGATGATATCATCATGACTACGCAGGATGGCCAGGCGATCCGTTTCAAGGAGACCGATGTGCGGGCTATGGGGCGTTCCGCTGCCGGAGTCCGTGGTATCCGTCTCGGTCAGGGTGACGAGGTGGTCGCTATGGATGTTATAAATAAGGGTGAGAAGGGACTCGAATTGCTTATCCTTTCACAGAACGGACTGGGAAAACGCTCGGAGTTGAAGCATTATAAGGTGCAGAAACGTGGTGGGTCCGGTATAAAGACCATGAAAGTGACGGTAAAGACGGGAAAGCTTGTCGGTGCCGCTATCACTTCGATGGCGAATATCGAGGATGATCTGATTCTCACCTCTGAGAAAGGAACCATTATCCGTATTCCGTTCAAGTCGGTGCCGCTTCTTTCCCGTGTGACTCAGGGCGTACGCGTCATGAAGCCGCAGGCCGGCGATAAAGTAGGAGCGTTCACGATGCTGTAAGACCGTGACTATCGGGAATGCCCCGTTTCTATCGGAGTACGGCACAAGTGAAAAGAAAAACCGCCGTAAGGCGGTTTTTCTTTTGGGCGTTGATGAAGGGCTTACGCGTCAAGCTCAGGAATACGCTTTGGAAGCGCATTCCAAAGCAACTCGAAAGTGAGCTTTTGAAGTTCTGCCAGCTCTTTCGACTCGATAAGAACGGCGATTTTTTCCCTCCAAGACACGATCAACATTTTGTCGTTGTAGATATTGACTTCCGGCGAGAATGACATCTCTTTCTCGGGAAGGAATCGGACAGTCCTCATCTCATCTTGATTGTGTCTCGTCCGTTCGATGGAAGCCGAATTTCTCGGAAGTATGCCTTTGCCGAAAATCCCTTTTTCGACCCTGCGTTTGTAATATTCCGGGAAGAAATCGGGCAGACCCTCGTGGATAGTCTCAATATTCGAGTATCCCAGAATCATCCCGTCAGCAGTCAATGTGTCCTCATAAGCCTCCCGCATGCCTTTTTCTCCCTCGAAGAAACTAACTTTTGGCTTATTTGTAAAGATATTTTGAAGTGATACCAGTTGTGGAAGCAGTTCGGATACCTTTCGTTTTTGCTTTTCTATCTTTTTAACCTGTTCTTCTTTTTCGCGATCCAAATAGGTTAGCAGGTGTCTTGGTTCCAGGGCATTGAAGTATGTCGCGGAACCCTTTTTGAATTTGCTTACAAGACCCTTCTGCATCAGGACATCGAAGATGTCGTAGATCGTCGTTCGATTCAGTCCGGTTTTTTTTGCGATATCATGAGCCTTACCGGAGCCGACCTCAAGCAGGGCGAGGTATACGGATGACTCTTTTTCTGAGAAATCGAGCGCGGAAAGAAGGTTGTTTATCATATAGTTGTGGAAAGTATTGCGACAAAATTATCATATATTAAAAGCCAAAATAATCAAAATATCGATATACGATTCGAATAAGATTCCACAGAATCATTGAATAGTTGTATACTCAGGAGTCGAATTGAAAAGCAGCTCCTTCAAAATATATAAATATCAGCCTCCTTTGAACGTTGTGCCCTTCGGCCGAAGGCATAAATAACATAAGGAGGAAAAATGGCACGGTATTTTCACGGGACAAGCAGCGCTAACTTGCAAGCAATAATGACTCACGGGCTCATCGGAGGTTTAAACCTGACAGAAGCGAGGCGCAGGAATACGGAAATCGTTTTTTTAACGACAAATTATCAGAGCGCCGTCGGTTACGCCGGGAGAAGCAAGGCGCAACGCGGCGGTAAAGCCGTGGTATTGGTCGTTTCATCTTCCGAGGCAAGACCGTGGAAGAATAAAAAAGGTTGTACTATATTTACGGCGCCAAACGTAATAGCACAGGAAATTTGTAAGGTAATTGAACTATAAAAAGGGCAGAGACATGGGAAAAACAGAGAAAATAATTCGGATGATATTAAGAATGGCGGTTGCACCCTGCGCTCTTATCGCTCCATTCCTGATTATGTTGGGCGTGTGGTCGATGAATATCCATAACGGGGAATCTGCTGTATTGGCTATTGGTGGCGGTGTAGGTTCCTCACTCGTAGCTTGGATATGCTGGCTGCTTGAGGAACCGGCATAAATCCTTCAAGGTGGGTTCTGATACGGACCGCCGTGCACCGGGATCTTAACAGATTCCGGTGCTTTATTTATCACGATTTATAACCATTTCCATAACGATGACTGCATGTCGTACCACTCTCCCATTTTCTCATGGCACTTTTTATAATCGATTAACATTTAATAATTCGTGGAAGAATATTCGACAGAAAGTTGCCTTAAAAAAGGCATTAAGTATATATATTAGCCTAATAATATAAATAGTCTCTGACAACTTTTTAAAAAAAGCAGTATACTTCAGTGTTACGGTGATATACGATTGAAGCTTAAAAAATGCGAAATATTTCCCGTTTCGTCCTTGTGCTCTCCGGCCGGAAGCATAAGAACTAAACGGAGATAGTTAATGAAAAATAGTATCAGTGAAAAATCGGTCCAGCATGGACTGGAAAGAAAAAATAACGGCAATCTCCAGACCATGTGGATCGAGTTGCCCGGCATCTGTAATCTGGCCTGCGCTTACTGCTATGCCTGCGGAGGAGACAGACTTTGTTCCGATAATCTCCTCTCGTGGCAACAGTATAAATCGATTCTCGTACAGGCAAGGGCACTGGGCGTCGACTCCATCGGAATACCCGGTGCCGGAGAGCCGCTGCTTGGTACGAACAGACAGCTTGCATTGTCGATTATCCGGAAGTGTTCGGAACTGGGTATTTTCGTGACATTGTTTACTACCGGAGAGTTCATCGATGAACGGATAGCTGACGAACTGTATCGGCTTCCGGTCGAAGTGATGCTGAAGGGTAATACCCTTGATCCGGAAAAGCAGGACCGCTTCGTAAGTGACCCGTCCCGCAATAGGGAAATTCGGGGCTATGGCGAAAAAAGAAATGTCGCCATCGATCTCCTGATGCGAAAGGGCTTCAACGACCACGGCAAATGCATGAAGGCGTTTGGCCGCAAGAGTCGAATGGCGCTTGTCACGAGCATCATGACTGGCGGACACGGTGAGCTTAACAATTTAGACGATGTCGTCGGGGTTCTCAGGTACTGCAGGGAACACAACATCATATTCGACTGCGACAGCCTTCTGGAGCGCGGGCGTGGGGCGAACTGCGAGTTGTGTGCTTCCGACAGGGAACTGAAAAGTAAGCTGCTCGAACTGCAGGAAATCGACGACGTGGAGTATGGGAATGTTTGGGGGCTTTCGCAGTCCTATGTCGGTACCGTTTGTGATCGGTACATGCATCATCTGTACGTTACACAGTACGGCGAGGTCAGGCCGTGCATAGGTGCGATGGATATGATGTTGGGAGACCTTCACGAGACGACGCTTCAGGAGGCATGGGAGAGTGCGGAGATGCGGATCATACGGGCAAGGAAGTATTCCGGAAAATGCGGGGATGAATGCGGCAACTTCGAAGACGGAACGTGCAATTCCTGCTTGGGGCGTCGCGTTTCGGGCCTGACCAACGAGAACCTGTTGGCCAAGGGAAGCGTCGATACCGTCGGATGCTGGAATTTCAGGGATAAGACCTGAAATAAGGCTAAGCGCGGCAGTAGGCAGAACGTAAACCGTTCTGCCTTTTATATATCGATCTATGCGACTCATATTTTCGTACTTGCCAACATTTTTATCCCGTGTTATCGTTTCTATTGATAATTTCTAAGGGTGAAGCGTGCAGTGGTGCGGGTGGAGGCGCGAAAGCGTCGCGCGGCTTCGGTCGCGGCACGACGGTACGGCTTACATAAAGGTATGGCGCTAACACACGCGCAGAAGGATAGGGTTACGAAGGAGGTCAAGCGTCACGATACGGATACCGGTTCTCCGGAATATCAGATCGCGATGTTCACGGAGAAGATCAAGCGGTTGACCGCTCATCTCAAAAAGAACAAGCAGGATTTCCATTCCCGTCGCGGTCTTCTGAAGATGGTCGCCAAAAGGAAGAAGCTCTTCGCTTACCTTGAGAAGACGGATGAAAAGTCCGCGAAGGGTCTGAAGAAGAAGCTTGGTCTGTAGGATCGCAAAGCTGCCCTTTCGGGCAGTTCTTGCTTTGTAGGATATTCGAAACGAACGATTATGGCAAAACTTACGGAACAGCGTGTCGGAGTATTCGTCGATGTGTCCAATCTCTACCACAGTGCGAAGGTCGTGTACAAAAAGAAGGTGAATTTCAAGAATATCCTGGTTGAGGCCGTATCCGGGCGAAAACTTATACGGGCGATCGCTTATGGCATCACGACTTCAGAAGCCACCGAGGAAAAGTTTTTTGAGACGATAGGTACCTACGGATATGACGTGAAGACGAAGGAGTTGCAGATTTTCCCCGACGGCTCAAAGAAAGGCGACTGGGACGTCGGAATCACCGTCGACGCGATCAAAATGGCGGCAAAACTTGATGTGGTGATTCTCGCTTCGGGCGACGGCGACTATATCCCGCTCGTCGAATATCTTCAGAGCACCTTCGGGTGCCGCGTCGAGGTGGTCGGTTTTTCGGAATCTGCGAGTTCGAAACTGGTCGAGATCGCGGATGAATTTCTCAACCTCTCGTCAGATCGGAAAAAATTTCTTCTGGGAGGAAGATAAGATGTGATGATTCCGGATAGAGAGACCGCGCGAGCGGTCTTTTTTATGGAAACATTGACAAAACGGAATGATGTGCCATGTTGAGTTTATCTTTAATAATAACTACGGGAGGTGAGAGTGGAAGCCGGACAGGAACATGTCAGGGTTGGTATATTTGTCGATGCTTTGAATATTCTGTATTCGTTTCGTGATTATGCCTCGAAACGAGGCATAGGAAGGGTTATCGACTTCGAGAAGGTAATGCGGGAATGTGTTCATGGCAGGCGTATCGTCAAGTCCGTGGCGTATTCCGGATCGAATACCTATCAGGGAAAGAGAGCATTCGCCGGTTTGAACGGCGCGCTGAAACTCGCGGGATTCGAA
Organism: Candidatus Moraniibacteriota bacterium; assembly: GCA_013336285.1. Lineage (GTDB taxonomy): Bacteria > Patescibacteriota > Minisyncoccia > Moranbacterales > UBA1568 > JAAXTX01. Next base: position 26,612 of record JAAXTX010000004.1, read on the forward strand.
TTGAAAGTGAAGCAGGCGGATATACTTGCCGATCGGAGGATGAAGTGCAATTGGGATGTCGGTATGGCGATTGATATTCCTAAGGTCGCCAGAAAGATGGAAGTGGTGATATTGGTAACGGGTGACGGCGATTTTATCGATTTGGTAATCGAACTGCAGAACGAGTACGGATGTGAGGTAGAGGTCGTCGCATTCAGTGATTCCATGAGTCTCGAATTGAGAAACGTGGCCGATCGATATTCGTATATCGAGGACGGGGATTATTTGAAGGAAGAACCGGTCTTGAAAAAGACGAGAAAAATGAACGTGCAGAAAAAAGAAAACGGAGCGAAGCGGAGTGTGGATCCCGAAATTATCGCTGAAGGATACGATGACGATGTGTCGGATCTCATGCCAAAGTTGGCCGACGACGCGCGCGATGAGCAGGTAACGGAAAAAAAATCACCACAGCGAAAAATATCCTTGAAACGAATGAGTTGTTTTTATGTAAAAAAGGGTGAGAATTCGGGAAAAGATCCTGGCATGTAATGTATTCCCGGATATGGCTGACATCTCGTCGGATCACGATGTAGAAAAGGACGATTCGCGAATCTCGCCATTTTAAACTGCTCGTGCCGGGGATTCTTCCCTGAATTGTCTATCTAATCAAAAAAACAGCTCTGGTGAAAGACGAATATCGAATTTCATCAAACATGTAGCGCGTGCGGAGAATAAGCACCCGTAAAAAACCAATCTGCAGAGCAGTACGAATGAAAGCGGAGTCATCGTTGTTCCGATGAATGCCTCGGTGGATATGCACGAATGCTGGCGACCATACGTCGCCGGCATTATTTATTATGAGTATTTCTCTTGTCGACGATTGACTTTCGGGGGATTTCTCCGTACAGTGTGAGAGAAGGTAATCATTTATATAGCTTTCGATCGCGCGCGGCTCAAATCTCAAAAATGAGGAAAGAAACGGCTTCTTCTCTCGTTTTTGCGCTTTGGGTCCCTGTTCGCGGTCCGGGAGCATAAGGCTATGCAGGAAGCAAAAAGCTGGTCGCTCCAACTGGGCGGTCGGGAATTGCGCGTATCGACAGGACTCCTCGCGGGGCAGGCGAATGGCGCAGTGACGGTCAGATACGGAGAGACGGTGGTGTTGGCGACCGCGGTCATGTCCAAGCACGCCGGGCAGTCGCGGGGGTATTTCCCGCTGATGGTCGACTATGAAGAGCGGTATTATGCGGCGGGCAAAATCAAAGGATCGCGCTTCATCAAGCGTGAGGGGCGTCCGTCGGACGACGCCATCCTTTCAGGTCGTGCGGTAGACCGCACGGTCCGTCCGTTGTTTGACAGCCGAATGCGAAGCGAGATACAGGTCGTAGCGACCGTGCTTTCTTTCGACGGCGAGAACGATCCGGATCTCGTGGCCATTATCGCCGCATCCGCGGCGCTTTCCATTTCCGATATACCGTGGAACGGCCCGGTCGGCGCCGTGCGTGTCGGACGGATCAGCGGTGGAGATTTTATCCTGAATCCGACAACCGAAGAGCGGGAGAGCAAGGAAAACGTGCTCGATCTGATGATTTCCGGTACGAAGGACAAGATCAATATGATCGAGGCCGGTGCGAACGAGATTCCCGAAGCGGAAATGGCTGAAGCCTTCAAGTTCGGGTTCGAGAGTGTCCAAAAGATCGCGGGATTCATAGGGGAAATCACGAAGGAGATCGGCAGAAAGAAGTCCGAGGCTATTGTCCTTGCGGGACCTGAAGGTTTTGATGAGGACCTGAAGTCGTTTCTCCGTAAGGAAGGCCTCGCGGAGGCGCTGTTCTCTCTCGTAAAAAAGGAAGACAAGGAGGCACAGCTTGACGAGATCGGAAAGAAGATGAAGACATATATCGCCGATAAGTATCCGGAATCGGCCGCGGGCCTCGGAGAAATATCGTCATTAGTGATGGATGAGGTTTCCGATGAGATCCTTCACGAGAAGATACTTAAGGAGAATATCCGACCGGACGGACGGAAACTCGACGAGATTCGGACGATCACATCGCATATCGGCGTGTTGCCAAGAACTCACGGAACGGGACTTTTCACCCGCGGCGAGACCCAGGCCCTGACCGTGACGACGTTGGGCGCTCCCGGTGATCAGATGATCGTCGACACGATGGAAGTGGACATGAAGAAGAGGTACATGCACTTCTATAACTTTCCGCCATACTCTGTAGGGGAGGTGCGGCCGATGCGCGGTCCGGGACGTCGCGAAATAGGACATGGCGCACTGGCGGAGAAGGCGCTCCTTCCGGTACTGCCGCCGTACGAGGAATTCCCGTATACGATGCTGCTTGTTTCAGAAGTGCTCTCGTCGAACGGATCCTCGTCCATGGCGTCGACATGCGGTTCCACCCTTTCCCTTATGGATGCAGGCGTACCGATCCGCAAACCGGTCGCCGGTATAGCGATGGGAATTATCGAGGGCGACGGTGAATACCGCGTGCTTTCGGATATCCAGGGTCTCGAAGATCATTTCGGGGACATGGATTTCAAGGTAGCTGGAACAGCGGACGGTATCACGGCAATGCAGATGGACGTGAAAATCGACGGTCTTGCGCCTGAGACGCTCGCGGAAGCCTTGAAGCAGGCCAAGGAAAGCAGACTTTTCATTCTTGGAAAAATGCTCGAGACGATCGCCGAGCCGAGAAAGGAAATGTCCCCGTATGCACCGCGTATCATCACGCTTCGCATCAATCCAGACAAGATCCGCGACGTCATCGGTCCGGGCGGCAAGATGATCAATAGGATCATCGACGAGACAGGTGTCTCGATCGATATCGAGGATGACGGTTCGGTATTCATCACCTCGACCGATGAGACAAGCGCTAAGACGGCGGTGGAATGGATCAATAACCTTACCCGCGAGGTAAAGGCCGGAGAACTCTTTCAGGGAAGGATCACGAGACTCATGAATTTCGGCGCCTTCGCCGAAGTCCTGCCGAACCAGGAGGGTCTGATCCATATTTCCGAACTTGCGGACTATCGCGTGGAAAAGGTTGAAGACATCGTTAAGGTCGGCGATATCGTCCCGGTCGTCGTCAAGGAAATCGACAGCCAGGGAAGGATCAACCTTTCCCGGAAAGCCGCACTGCAAAGACTTGAAGAGGATGGGACGAAGACGGAATAGTCGGAAAGTGAATGGAACGAAACCGCCCCGAATTCGATCGGGGCGTTTTCTTTATTACATGTACGTAGGTATGCTACAATGCGGACATCAGCGGTAAGCTCCAATAAGCAGCAGAGTATGTTTTTCGGAAACAGGAAGAAGGAACAGATTATCGATACTTCTTCGAATGCCGAGCTCTATCAGGGGATACGGGTCATGCAAGACGACCTTGATGAACTTTCCGGTAAACCTCCTGCCGTCGCATCGGTATCGTCCGCGGAATCCGCGCCGCATACCGGAGCATCGTCCGGAAGTCCTTTTTTAAGTGATCAGTATCTTGCACAGACAGCAACGAAGAACGAAACCCGGGACGGGCTTCAGGACGGGATCGAAATACAAGAACCGAGCCCGTCGGTCAAGTCGGCGGAAAACATCGATCGACAGTCCGGAGCTCCTATCGCGGAAGTGTTTTCCGGGCTGAAGAATTTTGTTTCCAATATCGGATCAAACCAGGATACGGTGGAAGAAGAATCCGAACACGAAACCGTTCAGGAGGTGAATGGGTCCGGACAGGATCCGGTCGCGAGCGGAAAGTCATGGATACTGCTTGCTTCCGCGTTGGCGTTGATAGCGCTTGTAGCGGGGGCGGCGGCATATGTATTCATCTTCAGCAGAACCGGAGGGAACGAAAATCAGACTCCCGTCGTCGGACCGAATCAGGCGGATACGGAACAATCCGCCCAGTCGATACAGTCAACGGAATCGGAAACTATACCGTTCACGCAGGGAATGCCGAATTATCTTTCCATAGACATCGAATCCGAAGCGTCGACGCCGGAAGGTATCTTGAAGCTTCTATCGGACACGGATGCTTCTGTCATGAAGGCGAAGCCTTCATTTCCGGTGGAATTCATCATTCGGGATGCCAATAACAACCCGGTCGCCTTCGCCCGCTTCGCCTATCTGCTCGGGCTGAAAATACCTCTGGAGACACTGACGTCGCTTGATGAGGGCTTCTCATTGTTTTTCGTATTCGATGGAAATGCCGCACGAAGAGTCGTGGTAATTGACGTGAGACAGGGTAAGGATGTGTCCAAAGATATGAAGGATGGGGAGACATCTCTCGTTTCCTGGTTCGGTACCATGTTATATCCGACCGCCGTTTCGATCTCTTCGGGAACTTCCTTTCAGTCAGGTTCGTATGGAAAGCTTACTACCAGGTTCATCAATATCGACAGCGCGGACGATACGTCGTTCGATTACGCGATAATGGACGATGCTTTGGTCATCGGGACAAGTAAGGACGCGTTCCGCTCGGTACTCGGAACGATCGTCGGTTCCAAATGATGCGATCCGAATGCTTTCGGAAAGCCAAATAAATAAAGTCAGCGACTATTTTTTTTGAGACAAATTTGATATTTGTCTGCAGTGGGCTTACGAGGGAAATTAATTGCTTTCAGTAAGGGAAAATGATGACTGATGATTGACCCGGACCGAAAAAACTGATATACTTGCTCTGTAGTGAACTTTAAGAACTTGAAGTTGAGGAGAACGGGGAAAGAATTTTCAGTCACAATACCCCCTGATTGTGACTGATGATTCTTTCACTGTTCAAGCGTCGAAGTGAATCTGCTTCGGCCGCCCCGATCTGACCGGGGACCAAAAACAAAAACAAACCGACGTCGAAAAAATAATATATTCGACGGAAGTAAAACAAAGAGAAAAAAAGAAAAACAGTTCTTTCTACAAAAGGTCAAAATGACCAGAGAATGGTGAAAGCATCGCGGAAAGAGTCAGATAAACGCGAAAAAAAAGTTGAAAGCATGTCGACAAACTACATGCGGCTGAAATGGATTATTATCGTCTTCTCACCCGGGACGAAATAACCTCGTCACATGTTGGGACATGCAGTCGGGCGCTCAGCCCAGTCAAATATTATTTATATCGGACTATAGGGCCTTGAGCGCCCGGCACCAACACCGCAAATTTGGTGCCGGGCAGACGGGATATAAATGCCTTGAAAGGGCGTTTTTTTGTTGCTAAAATGAAGAAAATGAAATCATTATGCGGATATTGCGAAGGTTTCATCTAAATAATCCTCTGGGGAACAGGGGCGAGGATATTGCCGCAAGGTATCTTAGGGGCAAGGGGTTTTCAATACTCGAGCGAAATTATCGAAACAATAAAGGACGTGCCTTCGGTGAGATCGATATCGTGGCAAGGGATCGGGATGAATTGGTATTCGTGGAGGTGAAGGCTCGAACCGGGACGATGGATAGCGGAATTCATGCTGAAGAGGCAATCACGGCCGAGAAACTCCGGCGTCTATCGAGAATAGCCGAAGTATATGTACGGGAAAGGAATGTCGGTGACGGTCCATATCGATTTGATGCCATATCGGTGCTGATCCGTAAGGATGGCAAGGAACCGGAGATCAGACACCTTCAAAGCATATTTCTCTAGACGGGGTGGATTTTTTCCAATATACTGTGCGAAGAAGGGACTAATCCATTGACTTCAAGCGTATGTCCATCAACGATGCCCTTAAGGAAGAACTGACAACGAAACTGCAGACAGCCAAAGCCAGACTCGAGGGTGAGTTGTCGCGTTTCGCAAGGCCTACCGAAGTTCCGGGAGAGTATGAGACGCGATTCGAAGATATCGGAACGGACATGGATGACAATGCCACGGAAGTCGAACAGTATGCGGACAATGTCGCTCTCGAGGATAACCTTGAAAACCAGCTTGCAGGGGTGACAGAGGCACTTGAGCGCATGGAGGCAGGGACGTATGGGATCTGCAGCGTGTGCGGAAAGGATATCGAGGAGGGGCGACTTCGTGCGTATCTTTCCGCGACCGAATGTATGGAACATGCCAAATAGCGTCGTAAAATCGAATTCAAAGGTTCCCGATGTTCTTTTCATCGGGGCCTTTTTCGTAATCGACCAAATAAGCAAAAGCCTGTATATGTTCTCGGATCGTTTCGTGTGCAACGTATTCGGGCCTTGGGGTTTGGAAATCAATGGAAATATGATCGTACCTGCGACGATCGTTTTCCTAGTCATATTGATATTCCTATTGGGTCGCGAATCGGACGTCCTGATGCGCGTTCCGTTGTCGCTTTTTATCGCGGGTGGTCTGGCAAATCTTTCAGATAGGGTTTTCTACGGATGTGTGCGGGACTTCGCCTTGGTTCAATGGTTTCCGGCTTTCAATATGGCTGATATTGTACTGACGACCGGGGTGATTCTTATGTCGATTTCCCTTTTTAAGATAAAGAGGCCTGAATAGGCCTCAAGTTTCGTGTCTCAGGATCTCTATGAATTCAGGAACGCAGAGCGTCGTAAATCGTTTTGACTACGGACGGATCCATGACGGAAGGTAAAAGTCTTTCCCGGGTCGGAACGACAACGGAAGCTATGGCTTCGGCCGCGGCCAGCTTTACGCCCATCAGGTTGGCGCTGATCGAGTATGCGGACTGTTTCAATCGCGAATCAAGAAGTGCGCGGAATATACCCGGAAATACGAGCGCGTTATTGATCTGGTTGGGGTAGTCCGACCGACCGGTTCCCACTATGAAAGCCCCCGCTTTCTTGGCTGATTCCGGAAGAATTTCCGGGTCCGGATTTGCCATCGCGAAAATGATCGGACGATCCGCCATGCTTCGGATATGGTCTTCGCTCAGTATATCCCGAACCGAAACGCCGATGAAAGCGTCAGCGCCACGAAGCGCGTCATCGAGGCTGCCGGACAGACGCCGTGGATTTGTCATTTCAGCGACGTCCAGCTTATAGGGATTGAGATCGGTCCTCGAAGATTCGACGATTCCTTTGCTGTCGGCAAGAATTATGTCACCGACGCCGCGATAGTTCAGAAGTCGCGCTATGGCGATACCTGCGGCGCCGGCACCGTTGATGACGACCGACATCTCCTCCAAGGGGGTTTTCCGGAGTTTTGCCGCATTCGTGAGGCCTGCCAATACGACGATAGCCGTACCGTCCTGGTCATCATGGAATACCGGGATCGTAAGCTCCTTTTCGAGCCTGTCAAGAATCTCGAAACATCGGGGCGCGGCGATATCCTCGAGATTGATTCCCCCGAACGTCGGTTCGATCTGCTTGCAGAAACGTATGATTTCCTCGGTGTCCTGAGTATCGATACAGAGCGGAACGGCGTCGATATCGGCCATCTTCTTGAATATCATCGATTTCCCCTCCATAACGGGGAGTCCTGCTGTCGGACCGATATTTCCGAGTCCGAGAATGGCACTTCCGTCCGTCACTATAGCGACCGTATTGCTCCTGTTCGTAAGGATTTGGGCCGTTTCCGGTTCATTTGCGATAACTCTGCATATCTCGGCGACGCCGGGTGTATATGCGAGAGAAAGGTGTTCGGCTGTGTCGAGAGGGGTCTTCGGAATCACTTCGATTTTCCCTCTTTTTGCCTGGTGATAGCGGATTACCGGGCTTTCTTCGTTCATACGGTCGAATTATCGGGTTTTACAGTCTTTCCATAATACCTTAAACTATCCTTCTGCGGAACGATGAACCCTTCCTCGGCTCCGGAAGACACGCTATAGTACGGTATAATGATGATGAATGTTTTCGCGTATGCCGGCAAGAATATATTCCGTCGCGACGGTCGGGCTCGACGGGATCTCCGTTGAAGTGGAAGTCGACGTCCTATCTCAGGGACTCCATCATTTCACATTGGTCGGACTTCCGGATGCGTCCGTAAAGGAATCTCGTGACCGGGTGAGTTCGGCTATCAAAAATAGCGGTTTCAAACCGCCTCATCAGAACGGTCGGATCACCGCCAATCTCGCTCCGGCTGATCTTCCAAAACAGAGCCCAGCTTTTGATTTGCCGCTGGCTCTCGGATACTTGCTTGCCACCAAACAACTGGATTTCGATCACAAGGACAAATTATTTCTTGGCGAGCTGGCGCTTGATGGCGTGGTGCGGCGCATAAACGGAGTATTGCCAGCCGCGTCATTTGCGGCAGAGACTGGAGTTACGGAACTGTACGTTCCAGCGGAAAATGCTCGTGAAGCTGCTCTTATTTCCGGGGTGACGGTATATCCGGTGAAGCATCTTTTCGCGCTTGTGAAACATTTGTCCGGCCAAGAGCGTATTCAGGCGCAGGAGCGTGAAGAATTCAACGTGTCACAGGAGACGGTGTACGATCTCGATATGGCGGAAATCCGAGGGCAGGAACATGCGAAGCGCGCGCTTGAGATCGCGGCCGCCGGCGGTCATAATACGATCCTCGTCGGTCCTCCGGGATCGGGGAAAACGTTGCTTGCACGGGCTTTACCGTCCATTCTGCCGGCTCTTTCACTTTCGGAAAGTTTGGAAGTGACAAAGATCTTCTCGGTATCGGGGAAATTACCTACGGATACGCCGCTTTTCCGACTTCGACCGTTCCGGACGCCTCATCATAGTGCCTCTGCCGTCTCGCTGGTCGGCGGAGGAACGGTGCCGAAACCGGGAGAAGTGAGCCTCGCTCATCGCGGAGTATTGTTTCTTGATGAATTCGCTGAGTTCCCTAAGGCAGTGTTGGAAAATCTTCGTCAGCCGCTTGAGGACGGATTCGTTACCGTGTCGCGGGTCAAGGGAGCGAGTCGGTTTCCCGCCAGATTTTCCCTGGTAGCGGCGATGAATCCGTGTCCATGCGGCTATGCGGGCGATCCGGAGCGGATGTGTTCGTGTTCGCCGTTTCAGGTGCTGCGGTACCGAGAAAAAATATCCGGACCGATTCTTGATCGTATAGATCTCCAGGTCTCGGTTCCGCGTCTCAAGGTTGAAAAGCTTGAGGATTCGCGACAAGGTGAATCGAGCGCCGATATACGGATTCGCGTCGAACGGGCCCGCTCAATACAGGAGCAGCGCTTCGTGGGATCGGCGTTTCGTACCAACAGTGAAATGGGACCCGAGGCGATACGTCTTTATTGTCCTCTTGATGATGAATCCAAAAAATTGCTTCGTGGCGCGGTGGAAAATCTTCGTTTGTCCGCCCGAAGTTATCACCGTATCTTGAAGGTGGCACGTACCATCGCCGATCTTTCCGGAGAAAAGGATATCCTTCGAACGCATATAGCCGAGGCCCTACAGTATCGGTTCAAGAGCGAATGACGCAAAAGTGCGCTGAGTCATGTGATGTAAAGGGTGACATGGGACGAAAACGGAAAAAAATCTTCATAGCGGTCGTATTCGGAAGCGCCGCTGTCGTCTTCTTTTTTCTCTTTATAAGGAATAGTCGTAGAATCTACGATACGACCGTTCCCAAATCGGTGACAATGATCGTGGAAGGGTTTCCCTACAGACTTTCTTCGATTACGGCGAAAACGGTCGGTGAATTGATCGATACTGTGGGAGAGGACATATCGGTAGATGATCTCATATTTCCGTCCCGGGAGGTGCCGCTGTCATCGGGTATGATTATCTCGGTTAACCGCCTGAAGAAGGTCTCCGTGAAGGCAGACGGTGAGACCAGGGAGACGTACACGACCGCGCGAACGGTAGAAGAGGCACTCTACGATTCCGGCATATCCGTCCGGGAAGAGGATTTGATCGCGCCTAATCGGTCCACGCTTCTTTCGCGATCTGGAAAAATCGTCGTGACGCGGGTTGAAATCCGGGAGGAAAAGACGGATAAGAAGCTATTATACGATACGAAAACGAAGGAGGATGACAGTCTGAGCTGGCGAAAAAAGACGGTCGAACAGAAAGGCGAGAACGGTGTCCGCACATACCGATATCGTGTAAGTTATCATGATGGCAAGGAAGTGAATCGGAAATTGCTCGGAAGCGAAATCACCAAGGATCCCGTGACGGAAATCGTCGTACAGGGGACCTTTGTCAAGGTCGGCAAAGGGTCGAACGGCATGGGAACCTGGTATTCCTATACTGGCAAGCTTGCCGCGGCGAGCCTCTCCCTTCCATTGGGGAGTTATGCCCGAGTTACGAACACCGCGACCGGAAAGTCGGTGATCGTCGTCATCAACGATCGGGGACCGTACGGAAAGGGTCGGATCATAGATCTCGACAAGGTGGCTTTCGAGAAGATAGCGTCCATCGGCGCCGGAGTGATCGAGGTGAAGGTGGAGCCGGTCCTGAATTGAGAGTGATACAATGTATGTAAACGTCGATCGGTGAAACAGAACCTATGGATCATGTCAAAGCGAAAAAATCATTGGGACAGAATTTCCTTCAGGACGTCAACGTCGTGGAGGGAGTATTGGATATCGGGAACATCGGTTCCGGAGATCCCGTGTTCGAAATCGGTCCCGGCACGGGAGCGCTTACCGGGCCACTTCTTTCCCGCGGCGCCAAAGTGAAAGCGATCGAGCTTGATCACGATCTTGCCGAACGTCTCAGTGAGACGTTTCGTGATTCATCCGATATCGAACTGATAGAAGGGAACATCCTGGATATGGATATGGACGGTTTTCTCCTACGGACAGGATTGGCGGACCACGGTTATAAGGTTATAGCGAATATACCGTATTACATCACCGCACCGATCATACGAAAGCTGCTTTCCCTCTCGATACGACCGGAACGGATCGTACTCATGGTGCAAGAAGAGGTCGCGGATCGTTTGGCGGCTCCGCCGGGAAAGATGAGTCTGATTTCGCTCATGGCACAGTTCTATGCCACCGTGACGAAAGAGCTGGATGTACCGAAATCGGCATTCGTACCGGCGCCAAAGGTGGATAGCGCAGTGGTGAAGCTTGTTCCGAAACGCGTATTCTCAAAGGAAGGGGACAGAAATCTCTTCCGTATCGCCAGAGCCGGGTTTTCCGCCCGTCGGAAGACGCTCGCAAACAATCTTTCGTCCAGTCTTCATTTCCCAAGAAAGAATATCGAGTCCATGCTTTCAAGCCTGGGACTTGACATCCGCGTTCGTGCTCAGGAACTTTCGGTCGACGATTGGCTGGCGCTTTCGGAGGTTATCGAAAAGTTCGGTATGACGTATGAAAAGTGACGTGGGTTGGCCGTTTGATCGTAAGACGGAATGAGATACATAAAACCGGTCTTCAGACCGGTTTTCATTTCAGATCGAAACAGGGACACTTCAGGTCAGCAATACTATCGTAGCGATAAGGCCATATACCGTTATGATGAGCATATTCCAAGCCGGAAGGGCGCGGAAAGTTTCCCGTTTGTTCTGTTTCCTGCCGGCACGTGCCACGGAAAGGAAGGAAAGCGTTCCAAACAGGATGGAAGGGATCGCGAGTTTCGGTTCGTGGAGAACGATGGGGCTCGCGACATAGCAGAGGAATAGCGCGGTGCCGATGACGGCCCGAGCCTTTTCGGTTCCGAGAATGACGGGAACGGTGAAGACTCCGTCCTTCCGATCCCCCTCGATATCCTTGAAGTCTTTCAGGGGAATCGTTACCGCATAGGCTATCGCGAGAAAGGCGAGGATGGTGGCGGGGACGGGTGATATGTCCGAGGATTGGGAAACGGCTGAGAATCCGGCGAGAATCACCGACATACCTGCTGCCGCGGAAAGTACGGTGGCGATGATCGGAAAACGTTTGAGCCGGAACGGCGGGGAAGAATATAGGAACGCGATCGCCTGATATGTGAGAATGAGGAGCATCGCCTTCATGCTTACGATACCGGCGAACAGGATTGAAGCCGCGAAGAATAGGATGCCGATTTCGCGATATAAAGTGGCGGAAATCGTCCGAGCTGGAAGCGGGCGATCCCGATTGGTTTTCTCATCTATACGTCGATCGGCGATGTCATTGAATACGACCGAGGCGAGCCAGGCGCTTTCCACCGCTCCGGCGAGAAGTAATACGCCAAGGGTCTCGAAAAAATCAAACCTTAGCCTTGCTCCGGCATATAGGGCGGCCAGTCCGCCGCCGAGGAGCAGAAGGCCGCCATGCCAGAAAATCTGTGGCCATCGTACGTTCCGGATAAGGGCAAGGAATGTTTTTTTTGAGACTCTATACAGGAAGACGCCGACTGTCACGGAGACGAGAAGCGCATAGATGATGCTCATCCGGATGCCGAGTGCGGTACGGGGGTCTGCCATTTCATGTCCGAGAAAACTTTTTGGAGAAAGAGTAAATCCTGCGACATTGAGCTCGGTGACGCCGAGAATCCCCTGGCTAGGGGCGAGCGCCACGATGGCGACATAGGAAGGGAACGTGCCGAGAATGAAAAAAACGGCATAGGAAAGAAGGGAAACGCCGAGGGCCTTTGTCGCTTTGCGTGAGCGAAACCATGCGTACAATCCGAGACCGACCGACATTATGGCGACTTCGGCGCGGGCACCGTACGTCATGCCGATATCCGGCGTATCGCCGAAGAAATGAAAGAAACGGGATATGAGGCCGTATAACCCGTCGAGTTCGTAAAAACTCCAAAACATCCGGTCGCCGAAGATGATCTTATCGACGATCGGCGGGGTCAAGACGACGAGGAATCCGAAGAGGATAAGATTGACCGCACGCTGCCATGACGTGGCTCCGGCAATTCTGGCAATCGGGAGAAAGAGAAGGAAGGCAAACAGAAAAAAAAGAAACGTATGTGAAAAACCGAAAAAAAGGAACGCGAGTCCCTCCGTTCTGAATCCGCTTACGCCGCTCTCGACCAGGAGGCGGATGACTATGAGTGCGGTGAAAGACAACGAAAACGAGCCAAGTGAGAACGGGGCGGATTCGATAGTCTCGACCGCGTCGGACATTATCCGCCTTATGTTGCGAAAGAGCGAGGTCACGGCCGATATCTTTTTCATATTGGTATGCTATAGGTTGCAATACCATTATAGACCAATTTTTCGCTATTGAAGAGCCTTTTTGTCTCCGTATACTCTCGGGGGATAGATCATGCGGCATGATTGGAAAAACTGCCTACCGGATATATACTGAAAAAAGAGGGTCAAATTAAGATCGTGGTGGCCTGGTTGGCATACTAACGCATTAGATTGGAATATATGTCTTTTCTTCTTCCGAAAGGATCCGATTTTTTTCGACTGTTCGGGCAGTTACAAGGGGATGTCGAACGGATGAGCGCTCTTTTTTCGGATTTCGTGAAAGAGTTCGACGATTTCGACGGATATGTCGAAAAAGCCCACGAAATCGAGATGAGTGCCGACAAGACGGCGCATCAGATCGTCGGAGAACTGAACCGATCGTTTATTACTCCGTTCGACCGTGAGGACATCCATCATCTCGCGTATGAGATGGACGAGATCGTCGATCTCATCGAAGACATAGTGCGGAATGTCCAATTATACCACTTCGAGGCGAGAGTGGAGTCGATGCGTGAGTTCGCTGATTGCTTCGTGAAGGCAACGGGTCATTTGGGAAAAATGACGGAACAATTGAAGCATCTGAAGCACACGCCGGAATTCCTGAAGGAGAAGATCGCGATCCACGAGATAGAGGATCGCGCCGATCTGTTGTTCGAGAACGCTATCGACAAATTGTTCAGTGAAGGGGGTGATCCCATATTGGTGATAAAGACCAAGGACATCCTCGAGGAGATGGAAAACGTCGTCGACAAGTATCAACATGTCGGAAATATGATTGAAAGCATCGTCATCAAGATGTGCTAGTTTCGACGACGACCCACTCGGAAACGCAGGACAGTGTTTTTCAACAGGCTTTAAATATGGATACGCAGCTTCTTTTTGTCATTTTGATAATCGTCACGGCTCTCCTGTTCGATTTCACGAACGGCGCCCATGATGCGGCTAATTCCGTCGCAACGATCGTTTCGACCAAAGTACTTTCCTTGGGTCAGGCGCTCGTATTCGCCGCCTTTTTCAATTTCATCGCGTTCGTCGTATTCGGGAACGAGGTAGCCAAGACGGTCGGAAGCGGTTTGGTGGATGTGAACCGCGTGACACCGGAGGTCATCTTCGCGGGACTTCTGGGGGCGATCGTCTGGAACCTGTTGACGCTCTATCTCGCGTTGCCGACGAGTTCTTCACACGCACTTATCGGCGGGTATGCCGGTGCGGCCGTAGCCAGGGTCGGTTTCGGGGTCATTATCACTGCCGGCTGGATAAAGACAGTCATCTTCATCTTCATCGCGCCTTTGTTGGGGTTCGCGCTCTCATACGTATTTCTTATCCTCATTTCCTGGGTCATATACCTGATGAAGTTCAAGCCCGGGTCGGTCACCTCCTGGTCAAGGCATGCCCAGCTCATATCTGCCGGATTGTACAGTCTGGGTCATGGGAGCAATGACGCGCAGAAGACCATCGGTATCATTACGGGGCTCCTGTTCTCGGTCGGATACATCAAGACATTTTCCATCCCGTTCTGGGTCGTTATGGCCGCCCATACCGCTATGGCCCTGGGTACGCTCTACGGTGGGAAACGGATTATCAAGACGATGGGTCAGAAAATATTCAAGCTCCGTCCCCTCGACGGGGTCTGTGCCGAAACCGCAAGCGCAATCAGTATCTTTCTGGCGACTTCCATGGGAGTTCCCGTAAGCACCACGCATGTGATAACGGGGGCTATTTCCGGAGTCGGTGCCGCGCAGAGGTTCGCATCCGTAAAGTGGGGTGTGGCGTTGCGTATCATTTGGGCATGGTTTTTTACGATTCCGGCTGCGGCAATCATAGCTTTTGTCCTTTTTTCGGTCGGATCGAGGTTGTTCTGATCCGGATTCGGGATCTTTCCCCGTTTGCCCCGCGGCGATTCCCTGATATACTGTAGGTGTGGAATAAATCCGAATAACCGAACCTTATGTTAATAGCATTGATAGTGATCGTCGTGATCGGACTTTGGTCTGTGCTCGTCTATAATCGGCTCGTCACGGTCAAGAACCGCACCGACGAGTCATGGAGCGATATAGATGTGCAACTCAAACGCCGGTATGACCTCATACCGAATCTAGTAAGTACGGTAAAGGGGTATGCGGCGCACGAGAGCGGCGTTTTCGAAAAGGTTACCGAGGCTCGGACGCGTGCGATGTCGGCAGGGGGCACTCAGGACAAGATAGAAGCGGAGAACGCGTTGACCGGCACGCTCAAGAGCCTGTTCGCTGTTGCCGAGAATTATCCGGATCTCAAGGCGAACCAGAACTTTCTTGAACTTCAACGCGAATTGTCCGATACGGAGAACAAGATCCAGTCCGCTCGACGTTTTTACAATGCGAATGTTCGCGACTTCAATACCCAGATCGAGGTGTTTCCGACCAACATCGTCGCTCCGATGCTCGGATTTTCGAAGCGTGAATTCTTCGAACTCGAGGACGAGGCAGCGAAAAAACCGGTCGAAGTGTCGTTCTAAACTGGACCGTCGCTGGAAAACCCGTTCATTTTCGGGTATAAAGGAGAGGCGTGATATCGCCTCTCCTTTTACGTAAGGACACACAAGTCAATATAATATGCCTTCAATCTATACCAGTTACGACCGGAACAGTCGGCTTACGTGGGTGTACATGACGACCTTTCTCGTACTCGTCATCGCGGTCGGGTACGTATTCGCATCCGCACTCGATTCGCCCGGAATTTTGCCTTTCGCAGTCGTTTTTTCCGTTCTCATGAGCTTTGCGTCATATTGGTGGAGCGACAAGATAGTGTTATCGATGAGCGGTGCACGGCCGATCGGACCAGAAGACAACCGTGAGCTGTTTCGCATAGTGGAGAACCTTTCCATAACGGCAGGGCTTCCCATGCCGCGGATTTACGTCATAGAGGATACGGCCATGAATGCCTTTGCGACCGGCCGAGATCCCGAACACGGGGTCATCTGTTTCACGACCGGACTCCTGAGTAGGCTCGACAAGACCGAGATCGAAGGGGTAGCGGCACATGAACTTTCCCATATCGGAAACCGTGACACGCTTATCTCAACGATCGTGGTCGTTCTGGTCGGTTTCATCGCGCTCTTGGCCGATTGGTTTCGGAATACCCTCTGGTTCGGCCGTCGTCGCGGCGATGACAGTGAAGGAGGCCAGCTTCAGATGATATTCTTTTTGCTCGCGATAGTACTCTCCATTCTCGCACCGATCGCGGCTACGCTTATGCAGCTTGCCATCTCGCGAAAACGAGAATTCGTCGCGGACGCGTCCGGCGTACTCCTGACCAGGTATCCAGAAGGCCTTGCTTCGGCGCTACGAAAAATTTCATCCGACATCGAACCGCTGGAGGCGGCGAACCGCGCCACGGCACATCTGTATATCGCCAATCCCTTCAAGGGGGGGAGGGGAGCAAAACTGTTTATGACCCATCCACCCATCGAGGAACGTATCGCGGCGCTTCTCCCGAACGGTCATTGACCATCGTTCCGATCGATATAGATATGCCGAACTACCAGGAATTCCTCAGGATGGCGCGGGAACGACGGGCGAAGGGTGGCGTCAAAACGGGAGACGTCGTTTTTACCCGTCATGCGGAGTTCAAGATGAAACAGTACGGACTCTCGACGCAGCGGGTCCGGACGGTCATTCGAAATCCGAAACGTCGTGAGGAAGGAGTCGCGAAGGATACCATCGCCGTGATGCAACCCGGATCGGTGAGGCGGAAGGAAGGGAAAGAAACATGGAATCAGGAGATCTGGGTGATGTTTCAGACGGTCAAGAGAAGGCGTGTAACGGTCAAAAGCCGCGGTCCGGAAATATCGGCTTCCGGCAATATCAGGGTCATAAGCGCATGGAGGTATCCGGGAATAAGTCCGCAAGGAAACCCTATCCCGGAGGAAATTTTGCGAGAAATCGAGGAAGGGAGTATTCTGGAGATGGATATAATCTGATAAACATACGTATATGTCGGAAGAAATCAAGCAGACGGAGACAACGGAGGCTCCGAAGGCGGCTCCGGTGGCACCCAAGGCGGACTCGTCGGATGTCGAGCAGAACAAGGTCATGGCGATCGTGGGATATATCGTGCCGATTCTTTTCTTCGTTCCGATGTTGGCCGAGAAGAAGAGTCCGTTCGGTATGTACCATGCCAAGCAGCAGTTGAACCTGCTTCTCGCGGGTATCGCGGTCAACGTAGTCGGGACGATCATTCCGATACTCGGATGGTTCATCATTTTGCCGCTCGGTTCGATCGCCCTCATCGTCCTTATGATCATGGGTGTCATCAACGCGTCGAAGGGCGAGTTGAAGCAGCTTCCTGTCATCGGAGGAATTCAGATCATCAAGTAGCGTTTCGAATATTTCGGTAAGTAAGCCGCCCCGGTCTTCCGGGGCGGCTTTACGCTTCCCGTAGTCCGTACGGATCAAGGCCGCGTGCTTTTACGAAGCACCGTCCTGCCTAAGTGATATGAAGGTACGGAACGCGGATCATGGTAATCAGGGTAGACTTGCATGATACTCGGATACGTACCGACAAGGGTATCAAAGTCTGGTTCCTTGTACCGACGACGACGGGCAGGATATGTTCCCCAGTTTCGGTTCGTCGATTGTCCCTTTACAGATATAGAACCACGTGGTAGTCTCCGGCTTCGAGAAATTATGTATCTTCACAATCCGGTGTATCGGTGGGCGGAAGGAAACGAACGTCGCCATACATCTACAATTAAAAAAGGGAAACCATGAACGATCAGAATCAGAAGGCGACCGAGGATATGACGGATGGAACCGTCCCGCTTACGGACGGACACGCGGTCCATGTACCGCATCCGCGGATCGAGGAACGGAAAATGTCCGGTCCTCATCTTACCACTGACGAGCACGTCGGTTTCAACGGCCGATTGGCGGTAATCATTACGAACATAGTGAGTACGATGTGGTGCGCGTACGTCTTCGCCGCACTCGCGCTCATCAGTCTGCCGACGGCAATACACGGAGGTACGGCCACGCTTGTCTCATGGATAGCGCAGACGTTCCTTCAATTGGTTCTGCTGTCCGTGATCATGGTCGGGCAGAAAGTATCGGCGGCGGCATCCGACAAGCAGGCGAGACAGACGTTTCGGGATACCGAGGCAATTCTCGACATGCAGGACGATATGCGTCGTTTGATCGAGGTCAATAACGAATTGACCGAGGAAATTCATCGCATGGTCGTGAAAAGAGAGAAGTGATGCCGCGGATTCAAGCGGGACCACCGCGACCGATCGCAAGGCGACATGTATTCGCGTGGAAAATATTTCCTTGAAGGGAACAGGATGAGATAGAAAATCGGAATATTTCATGAATGAAAAGAAAACGCGCCGTATAAGACGGACCATGATGCGTACTGAAACGTCCGACGAGATCCGCTGTCGCCATCAAGGCCGGCGGATTTTTATTCTCGAAATATCGCCGCAAATCAAGCGGCACATGCATGATTCGAATCAAGGTCGGAATCGGCGATATGCGGACGGATCCTCCGATATAAGATCGTTGCCTATCGGATTTGTCATCACGGACATACGGAAGTCGGTTCGACGGCGGAACGATACCGCGCATATTCCGGGGCATGGTTCGTAGCGTTTTCATCTTTTTTACAAGCGGCGCTATAATGAAGTCGGGAATCATACGGGAACATGAAAATGATCATAATATCAACTCTATGAAAAACACGAAAATCGTGGCGACCATCGGCCCCTCTTCCGAATCCAAGGAGAAACTTCGTGCGCTTGCCGTGGCGGGAATGGATGTCGTCCGGCTCAACTTCTCGCACAATGAGCATGCCTGGCACCGCGACGTGATCAACCGTGTCCGCGAGGTGTCGGAAGAGCTCGGTCAGCCGATCGGGATACTTGCCGATATGCAAGGACCCCGCATCCGTATCGGGAACGACACCGAGATTTCCATAACGCAAGGCGAGACGGTCCGCGTGAGCGACATATCCCGAAAGGAGACGCTCACAGTGTCGGAGATGCAGACGATCTTCCTCGATATAGCGGGAATCTCCGATCCGCTCGAAGCCGGACATCAGATACTGATCGAGGACGGTACGAAACGGCTTTCCGTCACCGGTCGCGAGGAAGGCGCCGCGATCGCGAAGGTCGAAACCGCCGGTGTCATCAAGCCGCGAAAAGGCGTGAATCTTCCGGATTCCGTTCTGGATCTCCCGATCCTTTCCGATAAGGATAGGAAGGACCTCGCCTTCGTCCTCAAGGAAGGAGTCGATTTCGTGGGGCTTTCCTTCGTGGGTTCCGCGGCGGATATCGAAAGCGCACGGGAAGCGATGCGGGCCGAACTTCCTGAAGGCGCAAGATTGCCGGATATCATCTCGAAGATCGAGCGAAAGGAGGCTATCAGGAATCTCGATGAGATAATCAGGGTGACGGACGCGGTCATGGTCGCCCGCGGGGATCTCGGTATCGAAATGCCGGAATCCGAAGTCACGCTACTGCAGAAGGATATCATCCGAAGAAGCCTGTTGGGACTTCGTCCGGTCATCGTAGCTACCCAGATGATGAAGACGATGACCGATACCCCGGTACCGACCAGGGCGGAAGTGAGCGACGTGACGAACGCGGTCGTGGACCACGCCGACGCCGTGATGCTTTCCGAGGAGTCCGCTATGGGTAAGTTTCCGGTGGAAACCGTCTCGATGATGCAGGAAATCATGTCAAAAACGGAGGAGTCGCCTTTCGACGACGTATACGATGCGCTCGACCTCTATGTCCATTCCGAGTACGCCGCGCTCATACGGAGCGTGTACGAGCTTGCCAAGAGCTTCAAGACCAAGGCTATCCTGTTGCTCTCGATGAGCGGCTATACCGCGAGACTCGCCTCCCATTTCCGGCCTGCCACGGGCATATTTACCGCAACGAACGATCGAAGGACGTACAACCAGCTCGCTTTGGTCTGGGGGGTCAGACCGTATCTTTTCGAGGGGGACAAGAATCTTGATTCCTATATCGACAAGATGGTGGATCAGGCGAAGGAGAGCGGCGAACTTCTCACCGGGGACCAGACGGTCGTCTTTCTCGGCCGCGTTCCCGGGGAGCGCGATATGATGCGTCTTGTCGGAATCCGGGAAATACGGTAGGCTTTATTCCTGGGGAGCGTGAAGCTTCGCAGAGCTTCAAAAAGCTGCGAAAGTTCCTTTTAGCTTCTAGAACAGGAGAAGGGAAGGCTTTGAAATTGGAAATGCCCCCGTTTCCTGTTTATTGTTCATTGTTCGCTGATATCTGATATTTGGAGAGGTGGCCGAGTGGTTGAAGGCGCGCGCTTGGAAAGCGCGTTAGGGGCAACTCTACGCAGGTTCGCCCGGGCATTCGCCGGGCGCCCCGCGTATGCGGGGCGAATCCTCCGATATGTTTTCAAAATAGAAGATGATATAGTTGGCAATTACGGAGAGGTGGCCGAGTGGTTGAAGGCGCGCGCTTGGAAAGCGCGTTAGGGGCAACTCTACGCAGGTTCGAATCCTGTCCTCTCCGCAGCTCGCTTGTTTTATCGAGTAACCCGAACGCTTTTATAATGCTCAAAATCAAACCACGTCTTAGTGGTTTGATTTTTGTGACTATTATGACTAATCCCCAAGACTGGAGAATTGAAGATCATTTTACAGGGATAGAAATTTCTCAGATATTGCCTATTTCTGAGAGATTTAATTCAATGCTCGCGAGAGTGAAGAATCGAGAATCACTTGTTTCGAGTATGGAGAATATTTTTGGCATTGTATTTATGGCTCGAGAACTTGAGTGCCATTTTGAAATTTTTCAACGTCTTCATTCTTCAATTACTCCTTGTAGCTTTAGTCCAATAAGGTCTTCAGAAGAACAAAAAACTATTGAAAAAATGAGGTTTGAAGCTTTTGCTTACATAAACACTTTAGGGAGATTATATTACTGGATTTCTAAAAGGGGATTGAGCAATGCGCCAAAGATTATTGAAATAGTAGAAGCGTTTAGGCACAAATACACGGCTCATAGAAGTTCTGATAAGACCAAAAACGAGACAGATTATGAAAAGGAAGTCCATCACTATGTGATTCTTGGAAACCTTTTTAGGGATAATCAACTAGTGCTACAGATTCAGAAAACACAGGGCAGTATAGTGGAATTTAACCTTACTAAAGACCATGATGTTATCATGAATGAGTTTATAGAGGTATTTTCAAAATTTTTAGAAGATTTGAAAAGCCCGACCTGAACACTCTAATTTACTATATTCTAAGTATCCTCAAAGAACCCCTCAACATCCCCACACTTCAAGATTCCAGACCGAGATAGCTCGCAGCGGAAAACGAAAGAGTCCCTGAGGGGATTTTTTTGTTCATATTCAAACCGATGTATACTAGAATACATAATCCGCGGCAAAATCCTATGCAAAACGATGCCAAGAAAATATTCCTGAATACGGTCGGTTGGGGATTCGTGCTCTGGCTCGTCGGCTATGTGCTGGGTATCGTTTTCTTCGCCCTTGTACCGAAAGACCAGATCGGATACTTCGTTATGCCGCTCGGTGTGGCGTTTACTTTATGGGTGCTGTGGAAGAAGATAGAGCGGGAGGAACTCATGTGCTATTTCGGACTGGGCATTATCTGGACTGTCATGGCGATCGTTTTGGACTATCTTTTCAATGTGAAATTGTTTCACCTGACCGATTACTACAAGCAGGATGTGTATCTGTACTACGTCCTAACCTTTATCTTGCCAGTTGCCTTCGGGTGGTATAGGTTCAAGGTGAAGAAAGGGAAGTAGGGGAGATTATATGGTACTCGTCATTGGTCATCCCGGGCTAGACCCGGGATCCAGAGCATAGATTCCGGCTCAAAGTCTGGAATGACAGGAAAAAAGAATTTCAACAGGTTTAAACCATTCATTTGTACGAATATGTCCACGTTTTGCCACGCGTGCGGGATGCCGCTAACGAAGAAAGAGGATTTCGCGGGAGCGAACGAACAGATGGATTTCTGTCTGCACTGTGCCGATGGGGACGGGAACGTACATTCGTGTGAGGCGATCTTCGAGGGAGGCGTACAGTTTTTCATAGGGGCGATGGGTGCGGATCGCGCACTCGCGGAGCGCGTGACACGCAAGAATATGAAGGGCCTGCCGCATTGGCTGGGGAATGAGAGTGACTGTCTTCAGGGTGAGGAGGCGACCGATGACGAATTTGCGAAGGTGCTGGGGAAGTTGTGATAACCAGCTATGGAATCCTATAAGCTCCTCGTCTTTGTGCCGCCAACGCACGCGAACGCGGTACTGGAAGCGATGGGGAGGGCAGGTGCCGGCAGGTCGGGTAACTGTTCGTTCAGCTTGCGTCGGACCAGTCGATTTCTCCCAGATGAAGGGTCGTAATCCCCCGATCGGCGAGGAAGGAATGCTGTAGGAAGTCGATAAAGAACGGATAGAGGTCCTTTGTGACGAGGAGATGGTCGGACGTGGTCATCGCCGCGATGAAGTCCGTCCATCCGTGACAGGATATCGCCTACGACGCGTATCCATTGGAAGAGAGATAGGCAATTGACAGTCGCGACAATATCGGTAAGACTGACTCATCAGTTATTTTCCAGAAATGAAAAGAAAGAGGAGGTCGCGATGGGGGAACTTACGGTCCATGTCGGCTTCGTGCGCACGAGCACGAAGGGTGCGTTTTCCGAAAAGAAAAAGGATACGGTAGCAGCCGTGGTCCAGTCCCTTCGAAGGTGGTTCGACGGGAAAAATGGCTTCGATACGGAAAGTCTTTTTCCTAAGAGGATAGGCCTAAAAGATCCGTTCGGATACGCTGTCACGTGTGATGGGAGAGAGTGTTTCAGACTGTCGTTCGACGGGGAGGAACCGTTCAGGATACGTGAGGAGGACGGTTGCTTCGAAGCGAAATTCCGGATTGACGGGGTGTTGCCGGAACAGCCTGAACTTCGAGAAACCGCCCTTGAAAATCTTTTCGGATTCCTGTCGTTCGGGAGGCGCTCCACGAACCCGCGGTTCTATTTTTCGGAACTACGCGTGAACGGGATATTTATCAGGGTGCCGGACAGGTTGGATGCGTCGATCGACCAAGTACGGGTATTATTCATGGAAGCCGCCCTCAAAGAATGAGGGCGGCATTTTTTCTCGTCGCGATCGGGAGTGGTCGTGACGGATGAACGGATGTTTGACAGTGTTTCGGAAATGCGACAGTCTTGAAACCGCATTCCTTAACATGATCAGAATAAGGTGAAGGAGTTATCGTGAAGAAAATCAAAATAAAACGAGGGAGTCGGTTTCCGAATCTTAATGTTCTGTATGAGTTCGGCTTGGAGGCGGGAGAACTCATGGGCCGTTTCAAAGGATTGTCCCAGTGGGACATGCAAGAGGGTGGGATACCGGTTCCGATTGTCGATCAGGCTATTGGTCATCTTGTCATCGGACGGATGAAAGAGGAATACCCGCACATTTCCGTGATCTCATCGCGGGAGAAACGGATGGTGTCAGGATCGGAGTTTACCGTGCTGTTCGATCTCGAGGGAAAAAAATCGTCCGATCACACGACGTTTTCTCTCGCGGTCGTAAGGGAGGGGGCGCCGACGGTCGCGATCATATATAATCCCTTCAGCCGGGCATTGTGGATGGCGCGGAAGGGTCATGGTTGCCGTATGAACGGACGTCTTGTGAGGGTGTCCGACAGGGAAACGTTCGAAGACGCAAGATTCTATTCGACATGGCTTACGGGAGACGAGTTTCTCATGCAGCTGGATGCTTCTTCGACGCTATCCGTTCGTGAACGGTTTCCAGGATTGCCTGCGGTCTATCAGGGTGGTCTGCTGGCATCCGGCGTATACGAATGTGTCGCGTATCCGTCAAGCGGGTCATGCAAGGCCGCAGTCACGCAATTGATAGTCGAGGAAGCCGGAGGAACGTTTTCCGATCTTCATGGAGAGAGCATCGTTCATCCGTGTCGTGAGGATGGGCGACATGACGGTGTTGGTTTTCTTGCCACCAACGGGGTGTTGCACGACGCGTTCGTGAAGCATTTTGCGACCCTGCTCCTGTGAACGGTTTGTATCGGTTCAGTCCGGCGGAAACAATTTCCGTCGGCTTTTTTATTCCCGACCTCCGCGACCATACCGTGTCATCGCGAAGAAATAATAAAAAGGCTTCAAGTAAGGGTATATTGTCAAGCTTTGTATATCTGAAGAGCGGTTACGAGCATTGACATAAGCGTAAAGATGTGCTAACATGTCAGGTCGAACCGAATCGTTCGAATGGTTTATTTAATAACGATTATATCAACCATCCTTGAACGCTTCACGGCGCAAAAGGAGATATCCCAGGAGGAAGCATGGTACATGGAAGCGGAAGAAAGGTGGAGTTGATAACGCTCCAATTTGTAGGTTCGAACGAAAGTATCGTACCGAAGTTCGCACGGCGTCTGCCGGACGAAACATGGCATGAAATGTCCGATCGCAGGGATCGGTCGGGCACCGGCATTCGGCTGATCGAGCCTGTAGAAGAGGCTTCCCCGGAACTCCTCTTGGAGGATCTCAGAACCGCACGGTTCGAGATGGTCGATGCTGAGTGTCAGCGCCGGATCAATAAGGCGGATTCGAAGAAACCGTTTTATATGGTGCGGTTCATGTTCGCCCGCAGGGGGAGTGTGGCAATCACGCGATCCTTCAAGGGGATAAGGTATCCGCTTGAGCGGAGTCTGAAGAGGCTGTGCGAAAACTCATTGTGGCGGATATTCGCCCATGAGAACCCGTTATTCGTGAACGACCGGGAAGTTCCCGAAAAACGTTCCATCAGCATCAATCTCGGGACGCGGGTCCCCTTAGTGATTGATGGAAAACCCGTGCTGCGGCGAAAAAAGGACGGACAGGGTCGCCCGGTCGGCGCACCGGCCCACATCGACACCAATCGTTTCGTCAGGATGACGAAAGATTGCGTG
Organism: Candidatus Moraniibacteriota bacterium; assembly: GCA_013336285.1. Classification (GTDB taxonomy): domain Bacteria; phylum Patescibacteriota; class Minisyncoccia; order Moranbacterales; family UBA1568; genus JAAXTX01. Next base: position 51,485 of record JAAXTX010000004.1, read on the forward strand.
CTCAGGGTAATCGACCTGACGCCGGAAGAAAATCCCGTCGTCGTTGAAGCCGAAGCTGAAATGGCTTAAACGGGGTACTGATGAATGGTATAGACCGGTGCAATGTATTGCGCACCGGTCTTTTTTTACGTCGCAACACTGAACTTGTATGTAAACAATTACGCGAATATAACGTATAACGGTTATACCATAGTTCCATTCAGGAAAAAATGAGATATGAAAATGCCACCATTATCGCAGGAAGAGGAGCGCGTCATCGCGCACAAGGGAACGGAAGCATCGTTTTCGGGGAAGTTCTATGATCATCATGAATCGGGTATATACCGTTGTCGCAGGTGTGGCGTCGAATTGTACCGGTCTTCGGACAAATTCGATTCGGGACGCGGTTGGCCGAGTTTTGACGACGAGATATCCGGCGCCGTGACTCGTGTACCCGACGTGGACGGTAGCCGTACGGAGATTACCTGTTCCGCGTGCGGAGCCCATCTGGGCCATATCTTCTTGGGCGAAGGTATGACTACGAAAGACATACGTCACTGCGTCAATTCCCTTTCGCTTGATTTTTCAAAGGAATACAAAAAAAATGAGAGATAAGTCTGCAAATGCACTCAATTTCAATCGATATGATCGAAAACGGAACGGAAAAGGCGTATTTCGCCGGGGGTTGCTTTTGGGGAGTCGAGTATTGGCTCCGCAGGTTTGATAGTGTTCTGTCGGTCCAATCCGGATACATGGGAGGCACGCTTGAAAACCCGTCTTACGGAGAAGTAAGTACCGGGACGACCGGACATGCCGAAACGGTAGAAGTCGTTTTTTATCCGAAACGTCTTTCATATCGTGACCTTGCAAAACGTTTTTTCGAGATCCATGATCCGACCGTACTCAATCGACAGGGTCCGGATACGGGGGAGCAGTATCGCTCCGTCATTTTCTATACAACAAAGGAACAGAAGCATACGATCGAGGAACTGATCGGAATATTGCGCGACCGAGGTTATAAAGTCGTGACGAAAGTCGTACCGGCCGGGAATTTTTATCCGGCGGAGGACTATCATCAGGACTATTATGAAAAGTCCGGCGGTACACCGTATTGTCACACACCGGTTCGTAGATTTTCCGAAGAATGAGCCAATTTCTAATGCCATTTGTATTTGAGGAGGTAATAATTCCAACATGATATGACTTATAGGTTACCATTGACTTAAAATGAATCAGGTGTAGAATACGCAGGACCGTAACGGATTCTTATGACCCTGCATGATTCCAATAAGACAATCGCGGAGAATATCCGGAAATATCGTGAATTGAAAGGGTTTTCACAGGGGGATTTGGCTGCGACACTTCACGTTGATCGATCGTATGTGAGTACGCTGGAAAGCGGGACGAGGAATCCGTCCGTTCGAACACTCGACAAGGTTGCCAAGTCACTCGGCACGAGTCTCGTTTCCCTTGTAGAAACGCCGAGGTTTGAGCATAAGGGAATATCCGATGCTATCCCGTACGTATCCGGGCTTATCGAAATGAAGCGGAAAGAGTGGTCCGGCAAGGAGTGGTATCATCAGCGCTTCGACGGGTCGCCGTACCTTATTCATATGATCGGGGAAGCGGAAATCGTAACGAGACGCGATAAGAAATACGGACTTTCATTCAATCGGCATTTCTGTTTCTTTGAAGACGGGAAGGCGGATTGGTATATCGATGTCGCGGAAATCGATCGGATATCGGCTGAGATCCTGAAATTGTCGCATCGTCACGGCGATATAAGTAAGCGACTGATAGAGGAGTATCGTCCGTTCGAATCGGCATTTTACGAGAATTGCGAACGGATCCGAGCGACGAATCTACACTCCCTTTCGAATCGCGATCTTATCTTGCTTCACGACGAGTATTTGCAGACGATACTGACACGGAACAGTTCGAGTTCGATGATAGACGGGTTCGCGCTCGGTACCGATCGAATGCTTGAGGAACGGATCAAACATACCTACGAATCGTGCCCGGACGCGTCCGGAACCCTCAGTTTTTCCGAAACGTTTTCCATCCTGACGACCCCGGATCACTCTTCGTTTATCCGCGAAGCGGAACTCGGATTATTCCGATTAATACTTGCGCTTCGGAAACGAGGCGATGACCGCCGAAAACTGATTCGAGAATATCGTGACCGATATTTCTGGATCCGGAACAACTATATTGATTCAAACGAACTTTCCGTCGCGTATTTCGAGGAGGAAGTCGCGCGGATTGATTCCTCCGGACTGGATATAGAAGCCGAAATAGCGCGTATCGAAAACCTTCCCGCGGAAAACCGAAAAATGAAGAATGCTTTGTTGGTAAAGCTCGGACTCGACGAAGCGACGCGCGCGCTTCTTTCCATTACCGAGGACTTCACCGCGTGGCAGGATGATCGCAAAAAGGCGACGATGTATACCGCCTATTATTGTACGCTCATGCTTGACGAGATAGCTCGGCGTGTCGGTCTTTCTGCCGATCTGCTCAAATATATGTCTCCGAGGGAGGTTTCCCGAATATTTCTGGATACTCCGACGATTGACGTATTGGAGAAACGCCGTACCCACAGTGTGGCATATTGGGATGAGGACGGTCATGAAATCTTGTCCGGCGACACGGTCACTGAACTTCATAAAGAACTTCAGGGAAACAAAGATATGGAGGATGTGAAGGATTTTCGCGGATTGACTGCCTCGCTCGGGTCGGCACAGGGAAGGGTCAGGATTATCCGGAGCGTGAAGGAGATAGGCCGCGTGAAGCAGGGTGATGTGCTGGTTGCGGTGATGACCCGGCCGGACTATGTGCCTGCCATGCGGATCGCCGTCGCGATCGTGACCGACGAGGGCGGTATTACTTCGCATGCCGCCATCGTGGCACGTGAGCTGAAGATCCCGTGTGTCATCGGGACCAAGATAGCGACCAGGATACTTCGTGACGGCGATCTCGTACAGGTGAACGCGAATCACGGAGTCGTACGGATACTGGAACGCGCGCCGATTACGAAGACGGAGTAAGAAGAATCATTGACAGAACGATTAGGATTTGTCATTATTTTTTCACGTTCTTTTAACACTTCAACAGACAAGGAGAAATGCCGTGAAAAACAAAGCTTTTCCCGATATCGATTTTTTGGTTCGGCTGGCCATGGAGTCCGGAAATATCATGCTCAAGCTGCAGGGTTTTCCGGAAGAGAAAAAAAAGGATGGGACACCGGTGACGATAGCCGATGTGGCGATAAACGAACTGGTCATCCGTCGCATCAAGAAGTCATATCCGCACGTATCCGTCATCGCGGAGGAAGGGAGCAGGCTTTCGGGATCGGAATATTGGGCCTTTTGCGATCCGGTCGACGGAACGGATTCGTTTTGCAAAGGGCGAAACCTCTCAGTTTTCTCTCTTGCGATCGTGCGTGACGGAAAACCACTTTCCGCTGTCATTTATAACCCGTTTACGGGGCAGATGTGGACCGCTCAGAAAGGTCTCGGCTGTTTCCTGAACGGGAGACGGATACGGGTATCGGATCGCGCGATATTTCAGAAGTCCAGCTTTTACGTAATGTGGTGGAAGGGAAAGGACTTCCTCAAGGGCTACAGCAAGGAACTGGAGCGTAACGGGGCCAGCACGTTGACCGAAGGCTCCGTAGTGTATCCCGGCGGATTGGTTGCCGCCGGATCGTTCGAAGGAACGATCTTTCCCGGAAGCAATTCCTGGGAGGCGGCGACCATGGAACTTATCGTGACCGAGGCAGGGGGGACATTTACCGATTTGTACGGTATGGAGATAAGGTATCCTTGCGAAGTGACCGGAGTCTGTAACGGATTCGGACATATCGCCAGCAATACGGTCCTTCATTCGCGGTTGGTGGATTCGGTCCTTCCTTATCTGTAGACAGTTAACGGTCCGGCGGAGTATCATTTCCGCCGGACTTCTTTTTATCTATACTGTCGGTATGGACTTACTGCACGCGTTTGAAAACGGCCGTGTCGACGTGATTTCCGGTCTGCCCGACAGGGTCGTCGAGACGATCCTTTCGAGACTGTTCTTTTTCGAAGACCGGATTTTCAAGGTATATAAGTGGCGTAACGGATCGATCGGCGATTTCACGGATCCGGAGTTCAGGTCGGAGTTTTTTCGGGACGATTTTACATGGAACGTTTCCATGTCGCCGGATACCTATGTCAGACTCGGATTCGTCGCCAAAAGAGGCGGCAGGTATTACGAGGTTCACGAATCGGAAGCGGAAGACTTTTTCATCGAGATGAATAGGATAAACCAGGACGAAATACTGTTCGAACTCCTGAAGTGCGGAAAGATTTCGGAGAAGGACCTCAGGGCGACGGTCGTCACGATGTTCGACAGGCTCGGAGCGTTGACCGAGTCGGTCCGTGACTTGTTTCCGGATATCTTCTCGATCCCGCTCCCGGAACTTCACCTGATGGATATGCAGTCGACGAGGGAATGGATCCGTATGACCGATGATTTCCCGTTTCACGAGGAAGCCGGAATCGTATCGCTTACACTGGAAAGATTTATCGCAAGCCACCGTCCGTTCAGGGAGTTCGAAACAAAACGGTATTGCGCATCCATAGACAATCATGCGGGGAACATAGTATTCAGTCGGGGGGAGACGAAATTCATAGACTCCATGCCGCCGATGCGTATCTGGCGCGCGCAGACGCCGCTCTACATATTGAGTCGTCCGGCAACCGATGTGGAGGTGCTTATAGGAAAGGAACTTTCGGACGCGATGTACGAGGAGTATTCCAGCATGACGGGTGTCGAAACAGATCCGTTGGAGAGGTCGTATTGCCAGGCCGTTTCCGCCCTTATCATGGCGCCGTATATGCATAGTCTGCATGAAAAAGAATTGTCGAGAAAGTATCTCGATTTCGCGAAGGAAAAGATATCGGAGCTCGATGATCGCGTCTCATTCCCTTTGCTATGACTAAACGCAATCGTAGCATCGTGATTTTCGTTCTCGCAATTATCCTGATCGCGTTCGTTTCACGGTACGTCCCGCATCGGAACATTGACGGCGACTCGTCTCCGGACGGTTCGGGTCAGAACGTGTCGGACGTCGTCGAAAGTCCCGCTCCCCATTCCGATGTATCGGGAACGGAACCGGCGGCAATATCCTCGCCGATCGCCCAGACGGATCCGAATGCGGACGGTTTCGTCCCGCCGCTCGTACGTGCGGGAGAGCGGGTCACGAAGAAACCGTTCGGAATATTCGTTGCCAAGGCTACATCACCCGTGCGGCCGGAACGATTTTCCGGATATCATACCGGGACCGATTTCGAAACTTTTCCGGTAGAAACGGATGTGGAGGTTTCGGTTTCCGCGGTATGTTCCGGTAAACTTCTATCGAAACGTATAGCGAGCGGGTACGGCGGTGTCGCGGTTCAATCGTGCATCCATAACGGAACATCCGTTACGATTGTCTACGGCCACCTGCGTCTTTCAAGCATCGCCGTTTCCGTAGGGGGCATGATTTCGGCGGGAGACCCGATCGGAACTCTCGGGAAGGGGTATTCCACGGAGACTGACGGCGAGCGGGGTCATCTGCATCTCGGCATTCATAAAGGCGACGGATCGGACATACGCGGATACGTGTCCTCAAAGGCGGAGTTGACCGGCTGGATTGACCCGTGTATGCTCGTATGCCATTCTTAAGGCGTAATCGTTCCCATTTCCATCATGATCGATCAGAAAAAAATCCGTGTCGGCATACTCTTCGGGGGAAAATCGGCCGAACACGAAGTCTCTCTCCGTTCAGCGAAGAGCATTCTCGACGCGTTGGATCGCGACAGATATGAGCCGGTATTGATCGGTATCGCGAAGGACGGAAAATGGCAGTCGGTGGACGAAAAGCTTCTTCCGCCGGGCGAATCACTCGCCATCGGTTCGACTTCGACCGAAACGGCCCTTGTGCCTTCATCGGAGGGTGAACTGACGGGAACCGCGGCCGCCGGTCATATCGATGTGGTATTCCCGGTTCTTCACGGACCGTTTGGGGAGGACGGAACGGTGCAGGGGCTGCTACGTCTCGCGAATGTTCCGTTCGTAGGGCCCGGAGTTCTCGGCTCGGCCGTCGGTATGGATAAGGACGTGATGAAGCGGTTGCTTCGCGACGCGGGAATATCGAACGCGAACTTCCTGGTCTTCCGATCGCACGAGCGGATTCCGTTCGAAGCCGTCCGGAATACCCTCGGATTACCGGTCTTCGTGAAACCGGCGAATCTCGGATCTTCGGTAGGCGTGAGCAAGGCTTCCGACGAGGAATCGTTCATCGCAGCGGTCGAAGAGGCTTTTCGGTACGATACGAAAATAATCGTGGAAGAATCCATCGTCGGGCGGGAAATCGAGTGTGCCGTACTGGGTAACGAACATCCGATCGCTTCCGTGCCCGGGGAAGTCATACCGCATGCCGAGTTTTATTCGTACGAGGCGAAGTATATTGACGCGGACGGCGCCGGATTCGAGATTCCTGCGAGGCTCGATCCGGAAACGATGAGCCGTATCCAGGATATCGCCATACGGACCTTTCGGACGCTTTCCTGCGAGGGGATGGGTCGGGTCGATTGCTTCCTTCGTGCGGATGGGGAAGTGCTCGTCAACGAGATAAATACCATTCCCGGATTCACTTCCATCAGCATGTATCCGAAGCTCTGGGAAGCGAGCGGTATCGGGTATGCCGAACTGATCGATCGTCTCATCCGTCTGGCCATCGATCGACACGAACGCGACGGGAAACTACTGACTTCGCGTTAATCCGAAATATTGTCCGATATCCTATGTCGAAAAAATGCATTATTTTCGATTTGGACGGCACGATAGTCGATTCGATGCCTATTCTCCGTTCCTTTGTCGAGCATGAAGGACTGCTTCTCGATGAGCGCGACATCTCCGCACTCCGTGATTTGCCCGCCGGCGAAGCGTTGGGGAGGCTGGGGATCGGGATGTGGAAACTCCCGTATTTCGCCTGGAGATTTCGCGGTTACTTCAGGGAATCATTGCCGAAAGCCGTCCTCATAAGCGGTATCGAAGAAGCGGTCAGACGTCTTTACGATGAGGGCCATACGCTCGGCGTCTTGACGACGAACAGTCGCTCGAACGCGATAGCGGTCCTTGAACGCGGAGGAATCGGTTCCCGTTTTTCATTTGTGAAATCGGAGCGCAATACGTTCGGGAAGTCGAAGGCGCTTCGTCGCATCGTCAACGGATATGCCATGAAACCGGAAACCGTCTGGTATGTCGGCGACGAGGTACGAGACATGGTGGCGGCGAGGGAGGCGGGACTTCGTTCACTGGCCGTGACATGGGGTTTCAATTCCGAGAAAGCGCTTCGGGCGGCGAATCCGGATGAGATCATTTCAAGACCCGATGATTTGGAGTCCGTCATCTCGCGAGTCATTCCGAACTGAGGGATAAAAAAATAAAACGGATGGAAGCGTCATGCTTCTCATCCGTATGCGGCTTCGCGACGCGGCTTTTCATGCCACGTTTTTTCGCCTGATTTCTTCGATACGTCCGCCCGTAAGGTGAAGCGCCAGATAAAAATATACGAAGGGAATCCAAAAGCATAGCAGTGGCCGATCCCAGAAGAGACCAAGAATGACGTTTCCGGCCGAAATGGCATCTTTCGAGAAGACACTCGTGCAGAAAATTCCGCCGAGATATTTCATCAGAAAGTACGACAGGACGAACGTCGCAGAGGCTTTGATGGTGGCAGAAGCCTGATCGTTTTTCCTTTTCAGCTGGAAACCGATGCCGGCGTCCTCATAGACGGCGGCAAAACGATTCACGTATCCGTTCGTCAACATTATTGCCGGGATGAAATACGCGAAACCGAACCATAGCGTGTAAAAGATCGTCGCCATCTCCGCTCCCGATGTCTGGATTTCACGTAACGAACAGGCGAAATAGAATCCGACCTGATTCATGCCTTGCAGTATCGCAAGGGAAATGAATAAGATCGTCACCGATGGGTCAGAGCGCTTCATTGGTACTCTCCTTTTTGGATCGTTGGAAAAAATGTCAAAGAAAATTTAAAAGACATGTTATCATAAAAGTATGAAACTGTCAATGTTTCGATGAAGTTGTCCGCACGGAGAGAAGGACGAAACGCCGACTAGTCCTGAAGAATTCGACGAGTCGTACGAATCAGAAGGGTGACGATGACGATCGTGAGGATAGCGAAGATTACGAGGGACAGCGAACGGAGGTAGTCCTCGCCGGTAATGGTGAAAATGACCGACGATGCGATTGACAGGGCGCAGATCGGAAAGGAGAACGCCCACCATGAAAGCGAGAAACGTATCTTCGTGAACATCGGAAAATTTGCGAGAAACAGCAATGCGAGAAAAAGTGCGAAGAAATAGAGAATGTACGCGAATTCGTTCACGTCACCGGCCATTAAAATATAGGAAATGGCTCCGACCGCAGGTGGGGCGATAATAATGAAAAAAGTGGGAATGAGTCGCGCCGACAATGTCTTGTGGAAGATGGCGCGGTCCAAAAACAACGCAAGAAGCATGATCCAGAAGATAATACCGATACTGAAGAAAAACCAAAGATACGAACCGGGAAGAATCCGCATTCCTGCTATCGGTACGATCAGATTTCCAACAATCGGAATGAACCAGGACGGGTTAAGGTGATCGGGATGAAATTTATCGTGCCGGATCCAAATGGAAACTATAACGAATGAAAGGATGAGGTGCAACAGTGTTCCAATGGTCCACAAAACGGTCGCCGTGTCGGGGGAAATATCAAGAAAGGCTATTGAAAGCAGGAGAAGGCCGATCGAGAACGTTGGAAAGAAGTGAAGACGGACCGGGTCGTCGAATTCATCGCGTACCAGGTTCGGAAAACGATACCACTTGGCTGCGTACAGGATCGAGAGGACGGAAAAGACGGTCAGCGCGAAAAGACTGATGATCCAACCGTAGAGCGAATAACCGGTAGTTTGCTCGATTTTTTCCACCGCAAGCGCATAGCCCGCCAGACCCATGACGACTGAAAAAAATGATACCGGAAAATCTGATAGTTTTTCGAAAAGCAACTTCATATTTTTCTGAGTTATTCCTGCTACGACGGATTTATCCTGATATGAATATTATACCTGTTCAAGGAATGCTCAAAGCGTAATGACATACGATGAATCCGTTAAAGGAACGGATATTCGTGGCCTGACCATACGATACGAAAAAAGACCCGCGGAAGCGGGTCTTTTTCGTTGGCTACTATTAGTAGCGCGGTCGATCGTCACGGCGCGGGCGATCCTCGAGCGGGCGAGCCTCGTTGACAACGAGTTCGCGTCCGTCAAGTTCCTTCCCGTTCCACATGTCGATGGCCTTGTCTGAATCGGCATCCTCCATTTCGACGAAACCGAAACCGCGTGAGCGGCCGGTCATCTTATCCATGATGACCGCGACGGACACCACGGATCCCGCCTGTGAAAAGGCGGAGCGGAGGCTTTCCTCGGTCGTGCCGTAGGAAAGGTTACCGATGTAGAGCTTCTTTGCCATAGTTGCAGAAGAATCCTTGTATTAACGCGTAAGACGACCTTCTTCTGGCGCGCCTCCGGCTTGGACCCTTCCGCGCCCCCTTCCGGCGGACCGGTCAGGGAAATACCAAAAAGAAAACTTACTGACGCCATTGTAGCGTAAAGACGGGAAAAAAGCAAGTCCCTGTGGGCGTTGTGTCGCCGTTTCTGAGACTCTCGGAAAAGTAAGACGCCTACGGGTCAATTGCTATTTATAAAAAAACCTTATATAAGCCTATAATGTCAAACACATTGTTACTTAATATCTTGATAACATGTGACTAAGCGATAAATTATGCTTACTGGCAACGGGATTTCCGGAAGAATCATACGGGGCTATTTTTTTGACTCATGCTATATCTGTTTCGGGTAATTCGAATCGGTCAATTCGGATACATTCAGTCACTTTTCTGTCGAATCGGGAATTTTGGTCGTTTCCAGACTAATTTATTGCATGGCACCAAACGACAAAGTAGGAAATCGACTTTCATCGGGCATATCGTGATATACTGTAACCGTTAACTGATGAAGCGCATGGCTATGAATCATTTTCTTGGAAATATCGAGAAGAAAACTCTTGAGAACGCGAATTATCGTGAGGTATTGTATACGGGACCGATGATGCAGCTGGTCGTCATGTCCGTTCCGGTCAGCGAGGAGATCGGGGAGGAGATTCATGCGGATCATGATCAGTTCATCCGTTGTGTCGCCGGCCAAGGGAAAGCGCTTCTCGATGGTACCTTGTATGACATCACGAACGGGGATGCGATCGTCGTGCCGGCCGGTACGCGTCATAATGTAATAAACGCGTCGACGACGGATGCGTTGAAATTTTACACGATTTACGCTCCGCCTGAACATAAGCCGGATACGATTCATCCGAGAAAGAGCGACGTGACGGGCGGATGACATCAGGATGCGTATACAGGCTCACCGGGAGCCTGTTTTTTGTTTCGATCCTGTGATAGTATAGACGTAGAAAATTTCAACGTGAGTGGGTGTGAAACGGCACGATACCCCCAGTCGACGCGCGTGCGGATATCGTATGCGAAACGGGTGTCGTGGGAAGATATTCAAGGATATCTATTTATGGCGAAACGAACAGCCGATGGTAATCGTAAGGATGTCGCGGGTGCGGTTTCTCCCGAAGGGGGCAGGAAGCATCCGGTCAGCAGTTCCTCAAGGGACGATCTTTTCGGAAAAGGAATAATGTCGTTCGTAGCGCTATTGATTCTAGCCGGAACGGCATTCTTCATATTGCTCGGATATAGAATCATGCAGAATCGGGATGATTCCCGTGAGTCGATCGCGACGCTTGTTCCCGTACGGGAACAGCCCGCGGTGGAATCCGCGCCGAACGAACCCGCCGCCGAGGAGCCGATACCTTCCAAGGAGCCTGATAAATCCGCTGTCCAGGTGATCGTCATGAACGGCGGTTCGGTAGCCGGTTCGGCCGCCAAAGCGACAAACATTTTAAAAAATGCCGGTTATTCGAAGGCGGAAACGGGAAATGCGGACGGAAATTATACGGGTGTGACCGTATTTTACGCGACGGATGCGCAGCAATCGGCGCAACTCGTACGCGATGCTCTTTTGGCTACGTACAAGAATGCGATCATCAGCCCGGAAGACACCAAGAAACCTGAGACCGGAAAGGCACCGATAGTCGTGATTCTCGGGAAGTAGCCGTTATGCTTCGAAAACGAGGTGAGAAAAATATGTCTCCATGGGGAGCAGCCCTCACTCTATCGATGGGCGGTTTTTTTGTTTTTGCCTTTCCGGCGAGCACAAATTATCAGTTGAAAGGTTATGAATTCGGCAGTGGCGGAGATGAGAACATGGCATCCTCGAATTATGCTCTCGATGGCATGACCGGAGAGATCGGAACGGGAAAACTTTCCGGGACGAGTTATAATTTGGGTGCCGGTCTCTCATTCGCTCAGCAGGCAGATGTGCCGGCCGCACCGACCTTCGACAATCCCTCGGATACCTATGATAAGTTGCGTCTTATCATTCAGACCGGTGGAAATGCCTCAGATGCGCTTTATGCGGTTGCTATCAGCAGTGATAACTGGGCTACGACGCAATACGTTAAAAGTGACATGACCGTCGGCGTTACGCTTGTTATAGGTGATTATAGGACCTATACGAGTTGGGGCGGGGTGTCTGGCGGATATGTGATAGGACTTTCCCCGAACACGACATATAAGGTGAAAGTGAAGGCGATGCATGGTAAATTCACCGAAACCGGATATGGCCCTGAATCATCGACAACGACCTCGACACCGAAACTATCCTTTGATATAGATGTTTCCGCGACTGATTCGGAGACGGGCCCGCCGTTTATGGTGAATTTCGGCAGTCTCTTGGCTGGAACTGTGACGGACAGCCCTGTAAAAGTATGGGTTGATTTCGCGACAAACGGAAATTCCGGAGGCAAGGTATTCGTCTCCGATGCGAACGGCGGACTTTTGAGTACGAGTGCGGGTTCCACCATCGCCGCCACGACTGGTAATTTGACGTCATTATCGTCCGGGTATGGCGCACAAGGATCTTCGGCGACACAGGCGAGCGGTGGACCGTTCACGATCGCGACTCTTTACGATCAGACAGGTAGTACCGTTGGGACTATCGATACGTCAAAGCGAGAAATATTCACGTCGGCCAATCCTATCACTGCGGGTCGCGCATCGTTTCTTTTGAAGGTGAAGTCTTCTTCTGTGACACCGGCTGCGGGTGATTATACTGATACCCTGACGGTGATAACCGCGGCGAATTTTTGAGGCCTTGTGGCTTCGAGCTCCGAAATGTGCTAAAATTTATGCGGACAGTTGATGGGTTACAGGGAAAATAAAAATACTATGAAACGCTCTTTCCGTCCGATGGCACTTGTCGGTGTTGTCGCGATACTTTCAGCCTTAACGGGACCATTTTTCTTGGTATCCAGGGTGGAGGCCGCCGGTCTTCAGCAGACGTATGTACGTCTTGATCGTCTGATGGCATCGACGACGACGGGTGGTACCGTGTGTGCAAGGCCGGAAACGGTAGCGACGGAAACCACGGTGAAGGTGTCTTTTCCGACAGGTTTTACGGTGAGCGGCACCGCCGGGAACTGGACGGTGACGACTACGAATCTTCCGTCCGGCGCCACTGTCTGGCCGGGCATCGGCACCGCTACGCTCGTAGCAAGTCAGGATGTGACATTCCCGTCGACGGATCTCACGGTCGGCACGCTGTATTGTTTCAATTTCAGCGGGACCACGACACTGACTACCGGGACGGCCGGGAATGACAAGACCGGAGTAGTCACGACTCAGGCAGCTGGACCGGCGACGATTGATTCTTCCGGATATGCGCTCTCGATCGTTTCAAACGATCAGATTGTCGTGTCGGCGACCGTTCCCGCGCTGTTCTCTTTCGCACTCTCCGGGAATACCGATTCGTTCGTCTCGAATCTTTCTACGACGACTACGTCGACTACGGGTCGGACGGTTACCCTGACGACGAACGCCAATGCCGGCTGGATCGCATGGGTAAAAAGTGCGAACGCGGCGCTGAGCTCCACATCGATATCTAAGACAATTCCGACCGCGGGAACCGTGAATGATACGCCGAACGATCTGGCGTCCACGACCGGATACGTACTCGATGTCGATGTCACGACGGATAGCGGCACCGGCACGGGAACGGTCTCACAGGCGGCCGGGTATGGCGCCGAATACAATGGAACGAACACCACTTCCGGCGGGACGCTTTCCACGACCTTTCAGCCGATCGCGGCCTCGAGCGGAACGACCGGTGGAGATGTGTTGACCCTCACCGAACGGGCGAAGATTACGGCCGTGCAGGAGGCGGCTACCGATTATACCGATACGTTGACGGTTGTCGCCGCAGGACGGTTTTAGGAATGCCTGTTTAGGAAGTCTTGAATTCACTGCTGTCTTTGATATAGGAGAACGAATATAATTGTTATGATAAATATAAAACGGCTGAACACGCGAAACTTTCTATCGGCTTTAGTCGTGCTTATACTGACGGCGGTGCTGGTTCCTGTTGATGGCGCACATGCAGCTGGGCTTGCCCAGTCGATGGTCAGGCTGGACCGTCTTTCCGCTTCAACCGCGACAGGCGGAACGGTGTGTGCGAAAGCGACGACCGCATCGGTCGAGACGACCGTGAAAGTGACGTTCCCGACCGGCTTTACGGTCAATACGACCGTAGCTAACTGGACCGTGACAACGACGAACATTCCGAGTGGATCAACAGCCTGGATTGGGATCGGCACCGCATCGGCTGCCGTGGGTCAGGATGTGACCTTTCCAAGCGGCGACATGGTCGTGGGAACGCTCTACTGCTTCAATTTCAGCGGGACCACGACGCTGACTACCGGGACGGCTGGAAATGATAAGACGGGCGTGGTTACTACTCAGGCCACCGGCCCGACGACCATCGATACGGACTCATACGCGCTTTCAATCGTATCGAACGATCAAATTGTCGTTTCGGCAATAGTACCGCCGACCTTTTCATTTGCGCTTTCGGGTAATACCGATACGTTTACGGCAAACCTTTCCACGACAACCGTTTCGACTTCAGGAAGGACTGTTACCCTTTCGACGAATGCGAATGCCGGGTGGATAACATGGGTGAAAAGTGCGAATGCCGCACTTAGTTCAGCTTCGATTTCAAAGACGATTCCTACGGCCGGATCGGTTGATAATACTCCATCTGATCTCGCTTCCACAACAGGCTATGTGCTCGATGTCGATGTCACGACGGACAGTGGCACTGGAACAGGCACTGTTTCTCAGGCGTCAGACTACGGAGCCGAATACAATGGAACGAACACCACTTCCGGCGGGACGCTTTCCACGACCTTTCAGCCGATCGCGGCCTCGAGCGGAACGACCGGTGGAGATGTGTTGACCCTCACCGAACGGGCGAAGATTACGG
>JAAXTX010000004.1:66093-70188 GCA_013336285.1 Candidatus Moraniibacteriota bacterium
CCGTGCAGGAGGCGGCTACCGATTATACCGATACATTGACGGTAGTGGCGGCAGCACGATTTTAAGAAGCGGCTTAAGAAAGCCATAGTCAGGAGGCGTTGTCGTTCATCAGGGAATTATTGTATTATAGGTATATTATTTGGAGGATACGTATACTTTTTAGGCACTATGAGGAAATCAATTATCGCAGCAATACTGTGTGCGGTCGCCATTGGTTGCCCGATTGTCGCTTCGGCGCAGTCGTCGGATCTTCGCTTGGTGACATCTCCGCTCCCGATCAACCTGACGGCAAAGCCGGGTACGGACGCGACGACGCAGATACGGATAAAGAATGACGGCCAGAGCGCGGAGACGCTCAAGGTGACCTTGATGAAGTTCGGGGCATATGGTGAGACAGGTTCACCCCGAATAAGCGATCCTGAGCCGGCTGACGAATTCATTTCCTGGGTGTCGTTTCCGGAACGTCAGTTTTCGATAGGGCCCGGTGAATGGAAGTCGGTCCCGATGAAAATCACCCTTCCGGAATCTGCCGCGTTTGGCTACTATTATGCGGTCGTATTTTCCCGGGCGGATGACACTCCCGAAGTACAATCCGGACAAACTGCGATTTCCGGCGGTACGGCGGTGTTGGCTTTGCTCGACGCGGACGTTCCCGGAGCCAAGCGGGAGACAAGGGTGGCGTCGTATCTCGCGGACCATTCAGTCTATGAGTTCCTTCCGGCGACGTTTACTGTCCGGCTTGAAAACACCGGGAATATCCATCTTTCCCCCAGGGGGAACGTGTTCGTTGGACGTGTCGGTGAGCAGGATACGGAGATACTGGAAATAAATCAGGAGAAAGGGAATATACTCCCGGGTTCATTCCGTGAATATTCGACTTCCTGGACCGATGGCTTTCCGGCATATAAGGATAAGCTGGTGGACGGAAAGGTCGTTCGTGATGAAAAGGGAAACATAGTGCGCGAACTTTCCTGGGATCTCGGAAACATTGCGAAATTCCGATTCGGAAAGTATCAGGCGAAGATGCTCATGGTATACGATGACGGACACCGGGATATCCCACTTGAGGGGACGGTGGAATTTTGGGTCATCCCGTGGAGAATACTGCTTGCCGGGATTGTCATGATTATCCTGATCCTGATCGGCCTTCGGTCGACCGTGGTCGGATTGTTGAAAAACACGTCGAAACGAAACAAATGATCCGAAAGTCGTCCCGATGGTTCATTCTTGCACTGGTGTCGCTTAGCGGCTCTCTCGGGCCGCTTTCGGCTTATGCCGGTGAGATGTCCTATTCGCTCGAGCCGTTTTTCCAGGAGATCGAGATAAGCGGTGGGGAATTGTCCCAGGAGGTCACGGTGATATTGAGAAATAATACCGACAGCGACGCTACCTTTCGTGTTTCCATGAAGGACTTCGGTTCATTGGATGAGTCGGGCGGTGTCGCGTTTCTCGGCGGTGGAAGCGATTTTGGAGAAAAATACGGACTTGCATCATGGATGCATTCCGACATTGAGCAATTTACGGTTCCGTCTCGGGATAGTCAGTCGGTACCGGTCAGAATCTCGGACCGCGAAACGCTTCCGGCCGGGGGGCATTATGGTGCAGTGTTGTTCGAACTTCTTGGTGTCGGTGAAAATGCGGATGAATCGCAGGTTTCGGTCCGCTCCTCGTTCGCTTCGCTGATTTTTATCAATAAGGTCGGGGGTGAGATCCGCGGCATGACCCATACGGATACGTTCGTTCTGGAAACAGATATCGCCGGTGTTCCGGACAAGGTCTCAGTTCGTTTCAGGAACGACGGGAACACGCACCTCGTACCGAGGGGGCGTATCTTTGTCGAGGATCCATTCGGGCGCGTCGTGCGAGAAGGTGTTTTGAATGCGGATTCTGGCCGTATGCTTCCGGAGAGCCAGCGGATTTTTTCAGTCGCATTGAAACCTATTCATCGGGCGCTTTTTCCCGGTACATATACCATCGGCGTCGAGTATCGTTATGATGGAAACGACGGCGCCTTGTCGGCCCCGCTCCTTCGAGTGTTCCCTCTGCGACTCATGATGTTGTGGGTCGTCGTAATGGTCGGAATACCGTTTGTTTCAATCGCGATGTACCGTAGGATTGGGAGGAAAGGTGAATATGAAACGAAATGATACAGTATCCAAAGAGCGCTCTTCCCGATTCGTGAATATGAGAACAGTTTTCTTTTCGGTGCTGTTCGCCAGCGGGATCGGAGTCGTGTTGATGGTACGAATCTTTTCCGATAAGCCGGCGACGGGATCGGTCGTTTCGCATTCCGCGCCCGTGGCGGTCAACGATGCGATGCCGATCGTGCCGATCGCGACGTATGCCGGGAAGCATTATTCCATACGTATTCCGTCGTCATACGAAGAGAAATCTCATGATATATTCAACGATCGTGGTAACCTGCTCGAACAGGCGTATCACACCGATCATTCGACTCACGGTCGTACGATCGCCGTAACCGTGGAACGGCTTCCGCAAAATGGGCTCGAAGAATTGACCGGCTTTCGTTATCGAACGATTAATCCTGATACCTACGTGCGCGACGTAGTGAATACTTCCGCTATGAGGCTGCCGGTTTTTAAAAAAAACACACCGGTATTCGAATTGACCGGTTTTATAGTTTCAGGGACGCTTTCGGCTTCCATAAGCCTTACCTCCGCAGTCGATGAGACGGAAAAATTAATGGCTGACTTTATTTCGGTCTCGGAAAGTTTTCAGTGGGTGTCGAATGAAACGTCAACTTGATTAATGGCTTGACTAAAGGCTTTTTTTGCTGTATACTGTTCATATAGATATAAGGAGCGGGTGGCCCGGATTCTCTTCCGGACACCCGTTTTCTTTTTGTGGCAGCTATGTTGGAGGGAAAAACAAAACACATTTCAATAATCGTTTTACTTGTCGGAATCCTTTCGATGCTCGGCGTGTTTTCGTATTCGCGTCCGGCGTTTTCGGCGACAGGCATCAATAACCAGATTAACTTTCAGGGTAAGATCGTAAATACCGACGGCACAAATGTCACGAGCGGAAATTACAACATGATTTTCCGTGCCTATACGGCTTCATCGGGAGGTTCTGCGGTCTGGACCGAGACGTGGAATTCCGGTACCGCCCAGGTATCGGTGACCGATGGCGTGTTCCAGGTAGCCCTTGGGACACATACATCGCTTCCAGGATCGATTGACTTCAATACAGACAACATCTACCTGACGGTGGAATTTAACGGAAACGGCGAAATGAGTCCGCGTATCCGGTTTACGGCTGTCCCATATGCGTTCAATGCGGAAAAAGTTTCAGGACTCACGGTGACGGACACGACGGGAACATTGACGATAGCAAATGGAAAAACGATATCATTCGCCGACGCGTTTACCACATCCGGCGCTTTTCCACTTACGCTTACGACGACGGCCTCGACCAGTCTGAATCTGCCGACGACCGGTACGTTGGCGACACTGGCCGGTTCCGAACAGCTCACGAACAAGACGATCGGTTCGACCGGATTGGTCTTTTCCGGCGCAACTACGGATATCGATGCCGCGTCAAGCGAGGGAATCGCCATTCAAGGCCGGGCAGCGTCATCGTTTACGACGACATCGGGAACGCTTACATTCGCTTCAGCCGGAACCGGCACGACTGGAACGGTGCAGATCGGTGTAGGCGGATCTGGATCGACGTCACCCGATTATTTCGCCCTCGACGTGAAGTCCACGACCGGCGACCCAGCTGGTGGATTCGAGGGTGCCATGTACTACAATACGTCCGACAACAAGTTTCGTTGCTATCAGGATACTACGTGGACGGATTGCATCAGTGCGGCTGGAGGTATGGCCATCGGAGGTTCTGTCACCTCCGCCACCCAAGGATCGATTTTTTTTGCCGGATCAGCGGGTGTTCTCGCCCAGGACAACTCCAACTTCTTCTATGACGCGACGAACCATCGTCTCGGTCTCGGCACCGCCGGTCCCGACCGCCGCCTCGACATCCTCGACGCATCCAATCCCCAGCTCCGCCTCACCTACACCGACGGCTCCGTCTACACCGACTTCCAGACCACTTCAGGCGGTGATCTGACCA
>JAAXTX010000027.1 GCA_013336285.1 Candidatus Moraniibacteriota bacterium
CTTTCCAGCGCACCTTCGGGATATTCGGATTCGAGGTGTATGCCATATCTTTGCATTAAACAGGTCAGTCTAGCAGGTGATGCAAAGGTATTGAAACATTACGCATACTTGACAGAATACCATATATCTGATAAAATCAACAGTCAAGTTTTTACCTGAATATGAAGGTTTCGATACTTATTCCAGCCTACAACGAGGAAAAGACTATCCGCCACACCCTCAAGTCTTGCCTCGCGCAGACCCGTCCCGCGGACGAGGTCATAGTTGTCGACGACGGAAGCACCGACAGGACTAAGGAGATCGTAGAGGAATTCGGCCGAACCGTGCGACTTGTCTCGCTTCCGGTGAACACCGGAAATAAGAGCCGGGCCCAGGAGCTGGGACTCAGATACGTCACCGGGGACATACTTATCGCGACCGACGCCGATACGTTGCTTGAGGCGAGATTCATAGAGAAAATACTCCCCCATTTCAAGGACAAAGAAGTGGCGGCTGTAGCCGGGTACGTGAAAAGTCTCGAGAACAACTGGCTTACGGCGAGCCGTGAGATAGATTATATCGTCGGACAGAACATATACAAACGCGCCCAGTCATTCATAGGATTCATCTTCGTCATACCGGGATGTGCCGCCGCATACCGTACCGATATCGTTCGGAACAGCCTTGTTTTCGGTCATGATACCGTGACGGAAGATCTCGATTTCACCTTGCAGATACACGAACTCGGCCATCGGATAGAATTCGAGACCGGAGCCATCTCCTATACGCAGGATCCGCCGAACGTATCATCCTATATACGACAGATCCGTCGTTGGTACGGAGGCGGATGGGAAAACCTCAAGAAACACTTCCGGCTGATATACAGGAGTCCGCGGGCGGCTTTCGAACTTTCGAACGTGTTCAGCGACTGCCTGTTCTTCTCTTTCCTGTTTCTGGCCCTTCCGATCATGAACACAAAACTTTTTTTCGAATCGCTTCTTTTCATTTTCTTCCCCCTTGCGGTGCTTTTCTGCATCTACGCGGCGATAGCGGCCCGTCGGATCGATCTCGCGTTTCAACCAGTCGCGTTCCTCTTCATCCGATTCCTGAACGCGATCATTTTCCTGGAGCAGTTCGTACTGGTCATGATTCTCGGTAAACGTCAGCACCACTGGATGAAATCCGACCGCATAGCCATTACCTGAACGAGTATGCCTTTTTCGAACATTTTCGGCGTATCATTCCTGTTTCACCTCATTATCGTACTGATCGAACTCGCGATCAGGGGCGTACATGCCGTTCTCATGGCCGTAGTGCATGCGACACGGTTCGCGTTCGATATGGGACACCGCGATGAGGAAATCGTCGGCGGCACGTACCGAAAAACACCGTCATTCTTTCCGAACGACAACGTTCTGCTGATAGGGAACGGTATTTTGAAGGACCGATAATCGATCGCTATGGCGAATAGGATACGAAAAGCGGCAAACATGATACTCGCGATTCTCATCGCGCTGTTCGTGAACGGCATCATACTGATGGTGGCATTTTTCGGCATCCGACTTACCTGGAACTGGGGCGAAAACAATGCTACGAAGGCGGAAAGCGTCTATGAAAGATTTTTTCCCGCCGCTTGCGAGGCACGTAGCCTTGAAGCGACCAGGGACGACCGCCTCGCGGTGATCCGTATCGACGATCCGCAGGCCCTCGTATGGACCGATATCGTGAAGCGGATGGTCACGGATGCGACCGCCAAGAAAGCACGCGTCGTGCTCGGCGTCATACCGAACGGCTTGGAAAAGGACTGGGGTTTCTCTACGTTTCTGCGGACGCATTCCTGCGAGTTCGAGATAGCTCAACACGGATTTTCCCATCAACATGACGGCGACTTCGATCAACCGGAGTTCGACGGCCTGACCGAATCCGAGATGCTCGACCGCATAAGGAAAGGACGTCGTGTCCTTGAAGGTCTGGTGAACGACCGTGTGACCTCGTTCATACCGCCACAAAACAGCGTCTCCCCGATACTGGAGCGCGTGCTTTCGGCCATGGGATATTCCGTCGTTTCCGGATACGATACCGGAGAATTCGATGCCGTCGTATCCACGTATGATTTCGACCGTCATGCCATCGTCCCTGTCGGTTCGATCTTCGAAAAATGCGATGAGAAATTTGCCGCGCACAGGAGCTGCGTCATCATGCTCCATCCTCAGGACTACGTGACCGACGACAGGGTGGATGAGGAGAAATATCGTTCCTATCTCGAACTGCTGCAAGGCTTCTCCGAGCGGGGCGTGAAGGTCGTCACGTTCGGCGAACTTCAGGAGATACTCAGACGTTGACAGTATTAAAAAAACCTCCCGTACGGGAGGTTTTTTTAAAGTCCTTTCGAAACGCCACGCATCAGGAACGTCGACTCTCGAACACCACTTCTATGGCCGCCAACTGCTCGGGTGTATTCACATTGAGGCCTTCGAGCGGATCCGGAAGCGGGATGGCACAGATGTTCTTGCCTTCGCCCATCGCCATTCCGATCAGATCGGTTATATAAAACTCCTTCGATGCATTATCGCTCCCGAGTCGATCGATGTGTTCCCAGAGCCACACCGACTCGAAACAGTACATGCTCGTATTCACCTCGCGAATATCGCGTTCCTCACCGTTCGCGTCCTTGAATTCGACGATCCGTTCCACGCTGCCATCCCCGTTGCGGACGATCCTGCCATAGTGAAGGAGATGCTCATGTATGCCGGTGAAATCGGGCGCGACGACCGTGCCAAGCGTGATAGTCTCGCCCCGTTCGGTATGGTGTGCGAGAATGGTCCCGATCGTCTCGGACGAAATGAGCGGCTGATCCCCGGCGAGAACGACGACGTGCGATATGTCCTTCCGATCATGCAGGATAGGAGCGGCGCAAGCGACGGCATGACCGGTGCCGAGCTGCTCCTTCTGCTCTACGCATATCACTCGGTCGCCGAAATGCTCGGCTATCTTTTCGCCGTGAAATCCGACGATGACGATCGGCTTCGTCTCCGGAAGCGCCTTTTCCGCCGCCTCGACTATGTGCTCCACGATCGGTTTTCCACCTACCGGAATCATCGTCTTCGGCATGTCCGTCATGTTCATTCTCGTTCCTTTTCCGCCCGCCATGATGATCACCTGATTCATAAGAAATCAAAACGTCCTCGGATTACTCGTAATCGGACCGCTCTCATTCCATCAAAAAAGCCGCTTCTTCATTTCGGCTTATATGTGGGACTATATCACGCATCATCATCCGTTGCAAGATGATCGGATCGCGATGTATGATCAATATGCGCTTCATTTACGCGGTTGTTTGCCGTTGATCAACATAGGAACCGTGGGACTAAGCAACCGTTTATCGCACGATCACGACGGTTCCCAATTCCGCCCACTCATACACGCGACGTGCCGGACCGACCCCGAGACGGATACATCCGTGAGAAACCGGCACACCGAGATGATTCGCCCCCTCCTTGTACCCACCGGGCCATTCCGGAAGCTCGTGAATACCGATTTTTCCATCCGAAACCAACGCCATCCAGTACGGCATATAGAGACCGTACGCCGACGACCACGCCCGTGGAGTCTTATTACGGGTCGCATACTCCCCCTTCGGCGTCTCCATACCCTTTTTTCCGGACGATACGACGTATGCATCCAGCACTTCGCCATTCTCGAATATCGTCATGATCTGACTCTCGAGATTGACATCGATATACTTCCCGACGGTGCGAAGGGGGCGTGCGTACCGTTTCGCCTGATCGACCCGTTCATCGAGATCTTTTGCCCACTCGGTCGGTTTCTCGGGAGCGGTAATGAATCGCGTTTCTCCCAGAAAGCGAAAAGCGCCATCCTGTTCACCCCGCCATTTCGCATATACGGACAATGTATATTCCGTTCCCGGTTTGGCAGCCTCTTTCGGAAGTATCCCGAATTTCGTCTTCGCACCATCATTCTCATACGCGACCGAAATCGCCGGGGAAAGTCGGAAGTCCAGATAAAAATCAGACGCCGAACGATCAAAGACAACGGTCACCGGATCCTCGATGTCGAGCATGACCTCTTTTGAACCGTTTTCCGGATCGAAATTCACGATTCCGGGATAGTCCGGTATCGAGATCTGAAACGATGACGAAGGAACGGTCTTCAGAAATCCGTCCTTACCACCGGAGAGCGTCAGTCGATACAGGGAACCGGCATCCCAACGACCCTCCGGCATGACCGCGAGCGTCTTTCCGCCATCGCGCCACTCGGTACGAAACGGCTGATCCGGTAGTACGGATATCCTCCCGATAGCCTGACTATCCCTGACCGCCTCCGAAAAACGGACGAGAAACGGATCGTACGGGGTCTTTACCGAATCGGATATCGTCGTGGCGGATACCGACGGAAACAAGGATTCCACCCTGTCGACGGAAATAAAAGCCGCCACGAGCCCGATGCTCACGGAAAGGACGAATGATATCGCTTTGAGGGCCCGAAGAGACACAATGGTTTATCGAGATATAGGTTTCCGGCCGTATCGGATCACACCTGATAGATCCGGTACTCGGCTTCCTCCGTCTTCAGTTCGATGGGAGCCGCGATAAAGTATTCCGGCTCATAAAAAGTCCCGTCATCCCGACGTTTCGCGACACAGAATTCGCCTTTCGGATCGTTCCAGGCACCGTGTTCATCGAATTCGATTCCCGCGTCTTCGGCGAGCATCTTCTCCATGCGGCGAGCTATCGCACGCTCCTGCAGCGGAAATCCCGATATTGTGCTTTCCTGTCCCTCGAATAATTCCGACATAACGGTATCGGTAAATGATAATTCGATCAATTCCATTCAAAGCCCTCTTACCTCATCTCCTTCACCACCTCCTTGATCTGGAAGAGAAAGGAACCGATATGCTCGAGCGCGTTTGTCGGCTTTCTCAGGTTGTCCGCGCTTTTGAACTCGTATGGACCGTCGGGCATATAGAACGCCGGTCGCCCCGGAATGGACTTTCCGGCGTTCTCGTAATCATCGTAATACTTGCCGAATTCCTCGTCGGCATACGACACTTTCGCCTCACCGAAATCGATGATGTAAAATAGTTTCTTCTCGGGATGGATGACTACGTTGCCGTCGTGAAGGTCGCGGTGAAGGATACCCGGGATATTACCCGTCGTAGCGTGAAGCGACTCCACCTGACCTTCGAGATGGGCGAGCGCCGCATCGAAATCCATTTCCAGAAGATACGGATTTTCCTCGATTACCCTGCGAATGTTCGTCCGGATCTTATCCTTGTGCCGCTGCCATACCGAGTAGTCGCTGTTTTTCCGCATGTTGAGAAACTCTTTCTGCAGACTGCCGTCCGGGTCACATATCTGAAGCGGCGTCAGACCGGGAATATGTTCCATGATGAGATACGCGCCGGTCACGGACTCCTCCGTACCCGGTATGAGCTTGCCCGTTTCGGAATCGAACGCCCCGGATTTTTCCACGATGAAATATGGTTTAGGAACCAGCACACCCGGCTTGAGATGCGCGATACCCTGAACGACGGCCCCGTGCATGAATTCATCGAGCGGCCTGGCCTTCTCTTTCGTGGAAAATATGGATTCGAATTTCTGACCGGTTTTCCAGTTCCGCTTGTTCTCCGTCCGTACCCGAAGCACGCCGACCTTATCCGTAATCGTCCTCGGTATCCTGCTGACGGTATTGTCGATAGTGTAGTAAATACTGGTCTGACCTTCCCCATACCGGGACAGGCCAGATTCGAGCAATTCGATAGAGTGCTTCTTGATCGCACGATACGGCTCGGATTCGTGATCGAGATCGTACCGTTCTATGAGAGACGCTTCCAAATCCGCAAGATCAAGCGGTTCCGGAAACGCGTACTCCAGGATATCGCGTTCTATGTCCTCGAAATCAACGATCTTTTCCTCATACGAACTCTTCCGGGCGGAGTTGTCGGGTGTCGGGGCGGCATTCGGCATTTCATTCATAAATATCGATACATCCAATAACGAGCCCGATGGAAAAATCCGATTGGCCGATACGCATAGTATACAACGGAAAGGACCCGAGACAAAGGCTATTCCGAGTACTTTGCCCGATCATTTTCCAGTTTTTCCCTGCGTTCACGCAGTGATTTGATCTTTTCATCGGTTTCCCGGCTATTTTCTTCCTCGGACATCGAAGCTATCAGGTCATCTATCACTTCCAATTCCATCCCGATATCTTCGAGGTATACTGACGCCTCGCGCTCCCTATCCGCTTCCATGGCATGCTGAAAGTATCGTTGCCATCGATCGCATTGAATCTGATCCGCCTCCTCACGGAGTGCTTCCCCTTTGATGATGAGCAGCTCGATCTCTATCATCTCGAGCTCGTACTGATCCGCGCTCTTCGTATCTCCCTGCTCCAAGGCGATTTCCCGCCACTCTTCGTACCGCTTTTTCCCTTCCTCCAGTTTTTTTATACCTTCCAGAATACGTCGTATACCCTCATTGTCCTCCCGATCCTGCCGTTCCAGCACGCGCTCGATCGGAATGATGTTCGGCGTTTCAAGTCCGGTCCTCGCTCCATCATCCGTTCGATGCTCCCCGTCCTGCTGTTCCAATATTTTCTGAATCGGTATTATAGTAGGTTTTTCGGACATACGTTTTCGTATACGTGATTAGATGACACCGGTATAACGACGGGTCAGGCGGAAATGCACGCTTCAAACGAGCCCGACGCAAGAAGCGTCACCGTACATGTACGGACGGTACGGATTCCCGATAGTTCCAACATACGTTCCACATCGGGATTCTCGGCTCCGGGGTTGAAAATCACCGTTTTCGGTGCGAGTGAGACGATGTCATCGACGAGCGCGGAACTCGTTTCCGATTTGACATATATCGTGAGCACGTCAGGTCCTTTCGAGACCTCTGAGAGTTTCGGCATGACCGCGATACTTCCTATCGTATCCAGGGTCGGATTCACGGGCACAACGGAATGACCACGTTCGATAAGAAGATTCAAAGCCCTGTTCGAATACCGCTGAGGCTTGTCGCTCGCACCGAGAATGACGACGGTCTTCATGGCGATATCCGACCGCGCGGATGCCACCGCATCCTGGTCGAAACGGGAGACCTCTTCAAGACGTTTTTCCAATATCGAATCCCCTTCACCGAACAGGAAGTAACCGCGAAATTTCTTTCCCGCAAGGAACATTGGCAACCAATACGCATCGTCCGGCCACATTTCGGCATACGGTATGTCGTCGAAAGAAAACCATTGCGGCCGCATCTCTTCGGTCTCGACCGGTTCGCCCTCGAAGGAATCCACCCGGAACACGTGCACTTCGAGAATCTCGGGATTTTCCCGAAATTCGAACTCATGTATTCCGACCCGTTCAAGGGACGTGATCCGGACGCCGCTTTCCTCAAGCATCTCTCGTTTGGCGGCATCGACGATCGATTCGTCCGGCTCGAGCTTCCCGCCGAAACCGTTCCAGCGGTTCGCCCCGAAACCGCGTTTTTTCATGCCAAGCAACACCCGCCGCCCGTCCGTCGCGAGACAAAGCGTCAGGATCTTTTTCGTCCTGATCATAATCACGATTCATCCAAGATGATGCGCCCACCGAAACCCCCGCGTTCCTCACGTTTTTTGGATTTGGCAGCTTCCACTTCATTTCGGGAAAAACCTTCCCGGGAAATTATCGCATCCACCACCTCGAGGACGTCGGCGACCTCACCGATATTCCTCTCCCGTATCAACTCCTCCGTCTCTTCCCTGAGCTTTTCATACAGCTTTGTGGCATATTCCTCATCCTCGGCGATATGAAACAGGCACTCCTCTCCCTTGGCGCCGATCAATTCGGGAATCTTATCCCTGACCAGTTTATCGTATCGCATATATCGCGTATCAATGATGATCGATCACGGCATACCACGCAATCATACACCAGATTTTTTCGAAAAAAAAATATCGGACAGCTTGCTGTCCGATATCGGGTAATTTTAGCATCTTATGATCGCCTTATGCCGACCGCGAACTTCTCACCGGACACATATCCGTGCCGAAGCACCAACCCGGTATGTTCCACCGTCGGCAGGGACCACCCGGGCCACGGCGTCCGCGAAGCCCACTCGACGAACCATTTCCGCCATTCGAATTCATTGCGCCGCAATTCGTCGACCACGGATTCGACGATTTCGCCGATTTCCGATACTGGTCTGCCCAGAGTCTTGCGCCAAATTTCGGATTTCGCCCCGTTTCCCCGTTCGAAAATCCTGATGACCCAAAGAATACCCTGTGCCGACGAGTCGAACTCGTTTTTCGGAAACTCGATGAACTTCGGACCCTCAGGTCGCATAACGTACATGTCCACCTGTCGCTCCGGATCGAATACCAACGGAACGAGTCCCGTCATGATTCCGCCCACGACATCCGGTGACTCGGTATGAACCCAATAATCGTGTTCCCTGATTTTCGGCATGATCTTCCCCCCATTTATCTTTTCGTTATTCTGTTATGAAGTTTCCGAATGGACCGTATACCGCATACTCATTCTTGTCAATGAGACGGATCAGAGTAGCAACATTGAGTCACCGAAGGAATAAAACGCGTATCTTTCGCGGATCGCTTCCTCGTAAAGTGAAACGAGACTGCGTTTGGAGCCTTTGTCTCGCAAAAACGCGTCGACGAGCAACATAAGCGAGCTTTGCGGGAGATGAAAATTCGTCACGAGAATATCCGACGATCGGAAACGGTGCGGCTGGAAAATGAATATGTCGGTATCGCCGGAATACGGATGAAATACCCGATTCATGTCATCGGCCGAAGAAATGACCGATTCCAGAGTCCTGAGCGCGGTAGTGCCGACAGCGACGATCGGTCGCCCTTCCTTCTTCGCCCGGTTGAGTCTGTCGGTAGTATCGGCTGAAACGGTTATCCGCTCGCGATGAAGCGTTTTCGTTTCGAAATTGTCTTTCCGAAGCGGGGCGAAGGTGCCGAGACCCACATCGAGCCCGACCCTGACGGATTCTATTCCCCTCTTTTCGAGCGAGTCAAAGACGCGATCAGTAAAATGCAGTGATGCGGTCGGAGCAGCGACCGACGCCCCGGAATCCGCAAATACGGTCTGATACCGGCGACGCAGCTCCGCTTCTTCATTATCTTCATTGCCCGTTTCCAGATAATGCGGAATCGGTGTCGAGCCGTATCGGTCAAGCAGTGTCTCGAGTAGGAAATCGGAGCGCAACCGGACAAAGAATCTGTTCTCGTCTTGTGAAACGACCTCGAAGAAACTGCCGTCCGGAAAACCAAGCTTCATGCCGGGAACGCATTTCCGATCTACAAGCACGGGTATGTCCCCGTTCAAAGCACCCATCTCGTTTGCCAGTACGAATACCTCGATTTTCCCACCCGTCTCCTTGCGAAGCATCAGTCGAGCCGGAACGACCCGCGTCTCGTTGAGCGCCATTACCGATCGTCGCGGTAGATATTCCGCAAGGTTCGCGAACGTGTCATGAAACACCGTGTCTCGAACGGTATCATAGACAAAAAGCTTTGCCGCGTCACGCGGTTCGATACCTCTCTTGCGTATCAACTCCTGCGGGAGATGATAGTCATATTTCCCAATATCTTCAAATTTCATGGCGATAGGCTATTGACAGCGATTACGAAAAAGACTATATTATTCACACAGTTCCTTCTTAGCGGAGCGACAGCCCTGCCCACGCGCAAGGACAACATGGAGTCTTCCTCAGGGGATGGGGGTCCTGAGAGGAGTGGGAAACTCCCGTTTCCCGTCTCTGTGGTCGTTCCGCTTCATTTTTGTCATACGGCTTCTTTCAGCCCGGTCGTATGACGCCCCACCCGGATAACGTGCTTTCCTGAGGGAAGGCACCCCGGGTTCAATACCGGAAGAGTTCAGGAATATGTCCAGTAGCGGCGAGCGAAAGACATCGAGGTAACATAACCTCCAACCCCTGAACCTTCCGGTTTTTTATGTTCAGGAATGTTTTCTGCCCGACCGGTATCGACAGGAAACCTCATCATACTCGTCAGTCGGATATGCGACCATCCCGGAATCGTTCCACAATACGAATTCCCCGATTCCGGCATCGAGTGCCATTTTACTGCAGATCGTGCAGTACGGATCGCCGGACCGTTTCGGGACATCTTTTCCATCAAGGCGGATAAAATACAATCTTGACCCTGCGACCTTGTCCGGGTTCCTGCGAAGCGCATCCATAATGGCCCTCTGCTCCGCATGCACGCAACAGGTCCTGTCCGTCACCTTCGGGTCGTAGGACGATTTCTCGGTCTCGCATCTACGTCTTGATTCACGATCACCCGGCGGGGAATTGTACCCCTCCCCGATGATATTGCCGTCTCTCACGATGACGGATCCGCACTTCGACCGACCACAGGTCGCTTTTTTCGCTGCCTCGATAGCCGCTTCGATCCATTCCCATTCCGATTTTTCTAAGATGTTCCGCATACGTTATTGCTATTGAGATACGAGCCCGAAACTTCTATCCTGCCCAATAGTTATTCACGTAAAGGATGATATCAAGCGCCAGGAAAAGTGTCGATGCGAACATCCAGGAATGAAGTACGTCCTTATTTCTTATCTTCGCGATCAGGATGAACAGCGGGAAGAGC
Organism: Candidatus Moraniibacteriota bacterium; assembly: GCA_013336285.1. Lineage (GTDB taxonomy): Bacteria > Patescibacteriota > Minisyncoccia > Moranbacterales > UBA1568 > JAAXTX01. Next base: position 10,630 of record JAAXTX010000027.1, read on the forward strand.
ACCAGACTGTATCGTCCTATGCTCATCAACGTTCCCGAGGTGAGCGCCGCAAGCACGGTGAGCGACATGAACAGGCTGTAGAGCGGTGACAATTTCTTCCAGACGAGAACGATCGCTCCGATAATGAGAACCGCGAACGAGATATCGATGCACATGTTCACGATCGACGGATGCGAAAACGTTGAGAAATGATCCCAGTTGATGGAAAAGGATCGACCCCACGCGCTCTCTATCTTGAAGAACAGCCAAAAATCCTTGAATTTCAGATAGTCGTACAGCAGGAAAGAGAACATCCCGATAGCCGGCATCGTCATCGGCACGATACGTTTCGAGAGAAGGGCGTCCTTCCATCCGTATAACCGGACGGTCTCCCACAGGATCGGCAGACCGAGGAAAACGCCGTTGCTGTGCGTGAGCGCCCCGAGCAAGGCGAAGAATCCTGCCATCATGAATTGTTTCCTCAGGACATAATAAAAACATGCGACGGAAATAAGGAAGAACAGCGCTTCCGTATACACGATATTCAGGAAAAAAGCGGTCGGAAACAGAAGCATCAGGACAATCGGCAGTTCCGGATCTATATCGGGATGGAATTCCTTAACCAGACGATAGAAATACGCGCAGCCTGCGAGGAGCGCGGCCATGCTGATGACCCAACCTGCCAACACGTAATTTCCAAGCAAGACCGTCCCGAGCACCTTGATGAGAAACGGGTAGAGCGGAAAGAACACCACGTTCGCAAGCGTATTGTCCTCCTGTAAGTGATACCCGTTTCGAACGATATCCATGTACCAGTACGTATCCCATCGGTCATGCAGATCGACCAGGTCCCAGCTCTGACTCGTGGGAAAACTCTGCGGGGTTATCCAGGTATAGGCGGTATCGGAATTCAGGTTGAACCGATTATGCGCCGCGAGCGCGAACACGTTCACGATAACGAGCCAGATTACGACCTTCAACAGCAGCGGTTTCATATCGGTTAGATTCACGGACGGATTTTTCAATAATGATTCTTTCATCATAATTTACCGCGAATAAAGCTATAATGTACATTGACAATAAATATTATAAATGCTATAATATTCAACAAATAAGTTTAAATCAACAAAAAAGGAGCACCCGATGAGATCAGTCCGACTCGTTCTTTTGTTCGTAAGAACATTGACAGATTCATCGTATTGCGCTATGATAATTTTCACCAAAATTCAGTTCCATTAACAATAAACGCGGGAATCATGCCTGAAACGAAGAACATTCCATATTACGAATACGTCAAGGATCACGGGAACGGGGTATGGGAAATATCCACCACGAAAAATCCGTTCGAGTTGGTGTCAAAGTTCAGGCTGGAACATCCTGAACTGGCTATCATCGGCATCAGCCACGCTCCGGGTAATATGACAAATAACGGCCAGCTTATATCGGTAATGATCATTACCGACGTACGTAACGACCTGTAACGCATAAGAACATCGTCTCGGTTGAATCGGGGCCGACTGCAACCAGTCCGGCCTCGTTTTTTTATTTCCCGCAGCACTTCTTGTACTTCTTCCCGCTTCCGCACGGACAAGGGTCGTTGCGTCCGACGGTCTTTTCGGCGTGAATAGGCTCCCGCTTGACCGTTTCGCCTTTGTCGCCAGATCTGTCTTCCGCGGCACCGAAGGATTCCACCGTATCGGAAGCGCCGGAAAAGATCATGGCGGGTTCCGCCGATGCCGCCGATATCATCTCCGCCGCGACCGTTTCCAGCTTGAGGATCGTCATGAGATACGTCTTCCGCACGGTGTCCAAAAGACCCGTGAACAGGTTGAACGCTTCACGCTTATATTCGACGAGCGGATCGCGCTGACCATACCCGCGCAGTCCTATTCCCTGTCGGAGATATTCGATCTCGTCAAGATGATTCATCCACAGCTGATCGAGAGCCTGGAGGTAGAGCGCTTTCTGTATCATGGCCCACGAAGATCCGAATGCCGTGGCTTTTATCGTCAATACTTTCCGTCCTTCGGTCATGATGAGGTCGCGTATGAGCGTCTTCTTCTCTTCCTCGTCCTTCGACCGATCATCCCGAATAGACTCGAGACTCATGAGAGCCGCCTTCTCATCGAGCGACGGGAACAGCCCGTTCGCTTCTACCGCTATCTCCCCGACTGCCCAGTCGGCCTCGTGACCGGCGCAGTGGAATGCGATCATCTTCTCGAATTCCTCGACGAGCAGCCGTTCCGTTTCCTCGGACATATCCTCCGCATCGAGCGCCTGACGCCGCTTGCGATAGACGACCTCGCGTTGCTTGTTCATCACGTCGTCATATTCGAGAACATGCTTGCGGATATCGAAGTTGAATCCCTCGATCTTGGTCTGGGCGCTCTCGATCATCTTGGATATGGCACCGCTCTCGATCGGTTCGTCATCGGGAAGACCCATCGTATTCATCATGTTCTTGAGCCGGTCTCCGCCGAAGCGACGCATGAGTTCGTCCTCGAGCGAGATATAGAATTGTGTCATTCCGGGATCTCCCTGCCGACCCGAGCGGCCGCGCAACTGATTATCTATACGGCGAGCCTCATGCCGTTCGGTACCGATGATGACGAGTCCGCCGAGGTCACGCACGCCTTCGCCGAGTTTGATGTCCGTCCCGCGGCCCGCCATGTTGGTCGCGATAGTGACCGCCCCCTTCTGACCCGCCCCGGCGATGATGGACGCCTCGCGCTCATGCTGCTTCGCGTTCAGGACATCATGCCTCACACCCTCACGCTCGAGCAGTGCGGAAAGGTATTCGGACTTCTCGATGGCTATGGTACCGATCAGAATCGGTTGTCCGGTGGCGTTCAGTTCCTTCACGTGCTCCGCGATCTTTTGGAACTTCATCTCCTCGGTCTTGTAGATGATATCGGGGAGGTCCTTGCGGATCATGTCGCGGTTCGTCGGTATCTCGACCACGTCGAGCTTATATACCTTCGCGAATTCCTCCGCGGAGGTGGTCGCCGTACCGGTCATTCCGGCCAGTTTCGAATAAAGACGGAAATAGTTCTGAAACGTTATGGTCGCAAGCGTTCGCGATTCACGCTGCACGACCACCCCCTCCTTGGCCTCAATGGCCTGATGCAGACCTTCGCTGTATCGGCGTCCCTCCATGATACGACCGGTGAAATCATCCACGATGAGCACCTGTCCGTCACGCACGACGTAATCGCGGTCGAGATGGAACACGAACTGGGCCTTGAGCGACTGCTCGAGGTGATGGACGTACCGGATATTTCCCTGGTCATAAATATTCGGCATACCGAGAAGCTCCTCGACACGGCCGATACCTTGATCTGTGAGCGTGACACTCTTGAATTTCTCGTCGAGCACGAAGTCTTCCTCCGGCTTGAGGCGCGGCACGATGCGGGCGAATGTCTGATACAGCTTCGTCGATTCCGTATCCGGGGCGGAAATGATGAGCGGGGTACGCGCCTCGTCGATCAGGATCGAGTCCACTTCATCGACGATAGCGAAGTTGAGACCGCGCTGGACCATCTCGGAACGGTCGCGAACCATGTTGTCACGAAGATAATCGAATCCGAACTCGTTATTGGTACCGTACGTAATGTCGGCGGCATACGCCTCCCGACGAGTCACCGGCACGAGATTCTCCGACTCGACCGTCACTTCGTCATCATCGAGAACATTCGGCTCGTAGCGATAGGAAATCGTCTGCTGAAGGATGCATGCGGTCGAAAGGCCCAGGAAGTGGTACACCTGTCCCATCCAATTCGCATCTCGTTTGGCAAGATAGTCGTTCACGGTGACGACGTGTACCCCCTTCCCGGACAAGGCATTCAGGTAAACCGGCAACGTCGATGTGAGAGTCTTTCCTTCTCCGGTCCTCATCTCTGAAATCTTTCCCTGATGAAGCACCAGTCCTCCGAGAAGCTGAACGGAATAGTGCCGCTCGTTTATGACGCGACGCGCCGCTTCGCGCACCACGGCAAAGGCCTCGGGCAGGATATCGTCTTCCGTCTCCCCATTCGAAAGACGTTTTCTGAACTCATCGGTCTTGGCTCGCAAGGCATCATCCGAAAGCGCCTCGGTCACGGCCGCAAGCGCGTTCACCGATATGACCATCGGGCGCATTCGCCCGATCTCCCGCTCATTCGATCCGAACATTTTCTTGAAAAAATCCATAATTTCGGGCATCAGATAACGGATGACGATCGACATGGACGGACACCGGGTGGTAAAAGTCCCCAAAATCACGCGTCGTCTCGGATACGAGACTCGGTTTATCACCACTCTTTCTTCGGTCTATCCTATTGTAGAAGCAAAAACCCTCCCCGTCAAAGGCCCTGAGGCCGCCAACGGGGAGGATTTTATTTTTCAAGTTCGTCCGTCATGTAAGGGCGACAGAGACGAAATATCCTTCTGAACACCGCAAGCAAAGCGAGTGTCAATTTGAAAGCCTTTCCTTCAAGGGCGACGAGCTGCCGGTATCCCCTTCGGTCGTCATCGACCATCTCTTCGCGGATTCCCGCGAGCATGCCCTCGATCACATCCGCGACGCAATCATACCGCATCCCTATGATCGCACGTCCCAAATCGAAATTACCCGTTCCTTCCACTTCGACCGACGTCGGATGACGTTTCCTCGTTCCATCGTTTCCCATCACTACCCTCCTTTTGGTTACGCGTTTGTCCGAACAGCGCCAAAGAACATTCTAAAAACGTGCGGCCTCGTCAAGGACGATTTTTTTCTTGATAGACCGGGCTCCGCGGTCATGCAGATCCCGACGGCGATCCTTTTCGCGGACGATCTGTACGCGAAGCTTATCGATCACCATATCGATCGATCCCTCCACGCTTTCGGATGTCTCCTCGGCGCGATACAGCTTGTTCGGCTCACGCACATTCACTTCCACCCGAAAGAAACCTTTTTTATCCTCCCCGACTTCTATTTCGAAAAGCGTGTCCCCGTGAAAAAAATCTTCGATTTCACCGAGTCTCTTCAATATGTATTCTTTCGAATTCTCCCGTATATGCGTATCCTTCGCGAGGAACGTGGTATTCATATTCGTCGACTTACGGATTATGTTCCTACTCAAGTATACCATGAATACGAAAGTGCGAAAGATATGTTTTCAAAATATAATGGCTTTCTAAAGGGATTTTTCCGAACCGAAACCCACGAACTGGACCTCTTCGCAAAGCTGGATATTGAGCTCGTCACGAACACGCTGTTTCACGATCGAAACGATGGTAAGTATCTCTTCCGCCGTGGCACCACCGGTATTGAGGATATAATTCGGATGAAGCTCGCTCACCTTCGCGTGCCCTATCATTTTTCCGCGAAGACCGACCTGATCTATGAGCCAACCCGCCGGAAGCTTATCGTCCTTGGGAACCTTACCGGCATCGCGTGAGAATTCCTCGCGAAGCTTCTGATCATGTACGATCGGATTCACGAAAAACGAACCCGCACAGAAGACGTCCTGCGGATGTTTGGACTCGCGATCCGCCCACACTTCCTTGGACACCGAAAGCAGCGTGGACGGTTCATGACCAGGAGCAAGCAGGAGCTCGATGGACAGCACGATCAGATCCGGCTCCCGCTTGAACCGACTCATGCGATATCCGAACTGGCAATCTTCCTGACCGAATTCCTTGATTTCCCCGGTCTTCCTGTGAAACACCTTCACTGATGTGACGGACGATCCCATCTCGGTTCCGAATGCTCCGACGTTCCCGCGGACAGCCCCGCCGACCGTTCCGGGAATACCGGACAACCGTTCGATACCGGAAAGTCCTTTCGAACAGCACGCCGTCACCACGTCAAACAGTCGCACTCCCGCTCCGACCGAAACGGTGCCATCATCGCGGACCTGAAGTCCGCAAATCGAGTTCTTTATGACCATCCCAGGGAACCCTTTATCCGAGAACAGGACATTGCTCCCGCCACCCAGAAGATACACGGGGAGTTTTTCGCTCTCGGCCCGGTCAAGCGCCGCTACAAGTTCGGCGGTTGTCATCACTTCGGCATAGAGTTTCGCCGGTCCGCCGATGCGGAAGGTCGTATGCCCCGCCATCATTTCATTTTCCTTGAATTCCATAGGAATGCAGGTCAAACAGAATCGATACCAAGTATCGCCATACTATCACAATTCCGGCATGAAACATATCAGGCCGCCGTGCCTCCGGGAGAATTTCCCTGTCAAACATTGACGTCGACGAGCTTTCCCAGTTCATGAGCGAGATATTTCATGTCCTCACGGGCGTTCCTCTTGACCTCCGGCGAGCTGAAAGTGTTTCTTACGGCATGCATCCGATGCGAGTCCTGCGCCTGCTTAAACTGCATAGTTCCCATTTTTACCGTACCAGACGCCCCGAAATTCGTTTCCGTGTAGAATGGTTCTATCGCAGAGATATCCAATCCCCCATATTTCAATCTCTCAGCCAGATATTGTTTCCTGACATCTCCATCTTCCGGTTCACGGAGATTATTGATATCACCGATACAGACGGAGGCCACTTCGAAATCCACCCCGTTTTCTCTCAGGATATCCGTAAGCCAAGCCATTCCGTTTCCTGAATGGATGAATTCCGTCACGAGTAGCGTCTTTCCGATACTATCGCGATTTTTCGATACCCAATCACGGACCGCGGACTCCCATTCTTTCCGCATCAACAACAGGTGAGTGCGTCCGCCGGCGACAAAAAGAGTCTTTATCGGATCTTCGCGGGTCGTTCCGTCGTCCCCTTTATCGGAATGGTCTGATTATCGAAAATCTCTTTCATAATCAACTACCCCGCAGCAGAGCTGACGGGGTATCGTGCCGCAGCTATTGCATGTAGTCGAACAACGTCAGTGCGTCCTGGTGGAGTTGTACGTATTCCTTTTCAG
>JAAXTX010000028.1 GCA_013336285.1 Candidatus Moraniibacteriota bacterium
TGATCTGAGCATCTTCACGGCTTTCCAGCGCACCTTCGGGATATTCGGATTCGAGGTGTATGCCATATCTTTGCATTAAACAGGTCAGTCTAGCAGGTGATGCAAAGGTATTGAAACATTACGTATTATTGACAAGATGATTATAATGGTTTATAATAATACTTTAGTTCGTGAAAAAATTCGATATTGAAAAATAACCACTGAAAAGGGGGATTCATGCCGGAAGTTTCTGAGGAATTGAGAACGCGGATCAGGAATGCCGTTCGTATTGCACGCGAGAAGAAAGACGCCGCGGATGCGAACGGTACGAACGTATCCGAGATACGCAGTCGAGTCGAGAGCATGTACGCTTCCCTTAATTTTCGGGAACGTCATCTCGGCGGCTGGTTCGGCGGAGACCGGGAAAAGGTCGGGGCTTACATGAATTTGCTGGCAAAAAGAGATCAGCTTTCGTTGCAGGACGCCACGCTTCGGGAAGCGGCGAATCGGGCCGAAAACGAGGTTCAGTCGCTTATGGGCAGGTACCTGAAGGAGAACGATTCGGATTATCGCGACCTTCTCGTCCCCTATGAAGCGGCCGTGAAAGTCCGACAGGCCGTCGATTCCATCCTGGAACGGATAGAGGCGGCACTTTCAAGTATCAGCAGTGCCGAGACTCTGGAGACATTCGACCTTTGTTCGAGCGGTATCGGCATGTCGGCGATGTCGTACATGCAGAATGACGATGCGAACTCCGCCATCGAATCCGTACGGTCCGAGATACCTTCTTTACAAGCCGCACTCCGACAGTACGACGGTTTCCTTGAGACCGGCCGTGTTCCTGCCGTGGATGCGAAGATCGATGACTTGACCGATTTCGCGTCCGACATGATTTTCGACGGCGTTGATTTCATGAGCATCTTCACGCTTTCAGTGTTGGATGATGCGGAATCGCAGATGACCGCGGCGCGTTCGAAGATACGCGAGCTGAAGAAAATTATCGATCGGCATGTCCTGACCGCGGGCGATTCGGTGAAGGCTCACAGGGAAAAGATACTCAGTGAAATCGCCGGTTGATTCGTATCGACGGAAATCATGATGGGAAGCAGCACAAGCCGCTTCCCTTTTTTATTTATTCCGTCGGTCTGCCGACCTTCATGAATCATGGACATGATGCGTTCAGGACGTATTCGTATCGGGTATGATGGAAAAGCATGCTGATTCCGGAATATCCCCAGTCGATATCCGTTCCCGATGTGTTGTGAAAAGAGGGTCTCCATGGTACATTTTCCTTACGAAACGTGTCTCGGATATTACGACACAGCAGGGAGTCTCTTGATATAAAAAGAAATGGAAAATCAGAATCAGCCGGTTTCGGATCGGCGACGGAAGGTCCTGGTCGTATCACTTATCGCCGGCGCGTCGATGTCGGTGTTGGCGATTATGGCATTCATCGTCTGGCGGCAGATCGTATCTGCGCCCATGATCGGGCAAGCGGGCATTCCTGGCTCGCGCCAGTCTTCAGACGCGTTTTCCATCCCTGCGGATATCGGCGTGACATCTTCGAAATATTCGTTTCCGAAATTCGGATACGTGAAATCGGAATATACGCCGGCCGTGCCCGATGTGCCGATCGCGCTGAGCGAACTGAAAAACCTCGATAGTTTCCCGAGACTGGAAGTCGGAGATTCACCGCAAGCCCTCGTGTCTTTTACTGATGCGCAGAAACAGGCTCTGGTAAAAGAGAATTTCTTCGTGGCCCGCAATACCGACCGATTCTTCGGTGACGATCCCAAGGCGGACACGTCCCGGAAAGACGACTGGACCGACCAATACGATCGGATCGGCGGTGTCTGGGATCCGTTGTACCGACGACCGGAAAATTCCGTATTCGTGACCTCGGATTTCTTACTCCATGTTTACCACCGGCTGCTCGACAAGGAGTTCAAATATATCGAGCAGACGGAATTCTATCCAAGGTTGAAAAAGATAACCGGCGCAATGTTTACCGCGTCCCTTCAGGCATACAACGGCGCCACCGATCCCGGGGAAAAGGACAGCTATCGCCGTCTCGTGACCTATTTCGCGGTGCCGTCGGCGATTCTCGATTCCGCCACTTCCTATTCCGAAGGCGCGACATTCATTGATGACGGTTCCGATTCCAAGGAATCCGTTCTGGCCAATCTCGAGAAGATGAAAGGAGTACTCCCGGCAGAGGCATACGACACGGCGAAAGGCGAGGTGGAACTGATCATGGGCGCCGATCAGGTACAGGATTCACCCTTGTTCGGAAAGTATCTGAAGCAGGCAGGCATCACGTTCCCCGAGGATTATACCCAGTACGGACCCCGCAGTCATTATGGTGAGAATCCGGTGCTGCGGTCATATTGGCGCACGATGATGTGGTATGGGCGACAGAATTTCATAGCGAGGAGTCCCGAGCTCACGCGGGACGCCATGAATGTCGTCCTTTTCATGAGTCATTCGGACCAGATGAAGAATTGGGAGGATATCTATGCGGCTACATCGTTTTTCGTCGGAGAGAGCGACGATCTCGGATTGGGTGAATACGGGAAAGTGATGACCGAAAATCGCGATATTCCTATCGGGGAGAGGTTGGTCGCGAAGTTGCAACAGGATATCGATGCTCTGCCGAACCCGAAGATCATGTCGTCCGTCGCGATCGGCGGTCAGGTCTCGGATACCTCCAAGGAAGATCTGCAGAAAATGACCAAGGGATTCCGGTTCATGGGGCAGCGGTTCACGCCGGACGCGTTCATCTTCTCCAGCCTGACCCAGGGTGACGAGAAACCGGACCCGAAGACGGGGCAAAGTCTCCCGAGTTCCCCGACGGCGCTTGAAGTGGCTTCCATCCTTGGTAACGGCGCCGCGGACAAGCCTCTGAACGACTGGATTTCTGCGAATGCACCGGATTCCAAGAATGTCTTGTCGGACCGAATGAGTGCCCTGAAGAGCTATTTCGGCGGTTTGAGCCAGGATGCGTGGACGCAGAACATCTATTGGGGTTGGCTTTATACGCTGCGATCCCTGTCGCAGCAGGGTACCGATCTGGCAGGTTATCCGAATTTCATGAAGGGCGATGCCTGGGGGAAGAAGAACCTGCAATGCACCTTGGGTTCGTGGACCGAGTTGAAGCATGATACGTTGCTCTATTCCAAACAATCGTACGCGGAAATGGGCGGTGGAGGGGGTGAAGGGGAGATCCCGCCGGTACCGAAAGGATATGTCGAACCGAACGTGGAATTTTTCGATCGGATCATACCGCTCGTACGGATGACCGCGTCCGGATTGCAGGAGCGTGGACTGCTCGATCAGGAATTCCAGGGCAGGAATGAAAAACTCATTACGTCGTTGGAGTTCTTTCGACGTATAGCGATCTCGGAAGTGAACAACCAGACCATTTCGGATGATGACTTCGAGACGCTACGAACCGCGACCGGCTCGTTGTCTTGGGTCGTGTATCCGTTACCCGGTGAGCAGGGGACGGAAGACCTGGCCCGTGCGGCGCTCATCGCCGACGTGCATACGGATGTTCCCAAGAACCGGATCCTGTATGAGGCGGACGGTATCCCGAACTATATCTATGTGGCGGTCAAGGACGCCAACGGCACGCGGTTGACCAAAGGGCTCGTGTATTCGAACTACGAGTTTTTCGATACGCTCGGGAAACGGCTGACCGACTCCGACTGGAAGGAGCGGGCCTATTCCGGTGATGAAAGCAGATTGCCGGCCGTTGCCGAATGGAACAAATCACTCTTCAAATAGATGAGCGGAAGAACGGTCGCCTTTCTCATCTTCTTCATCGCACTGTCCACCTTGGTCATACTGGCGGGTGGTTCGTATATGCCTTCCCGAAAGAACATGCCGGTCGTTACGGGTCCGGTTACGGTGTTTGAGGGGCATGAGAATAAAACGAATCTCAGAAGCTATTTCGATGAACGGGAGGCGTACGAAACGGCGTTCTCGAGCGTTGCGAACGACGGCACGACAGAGGTCGTTGCCGGCATCGTTCCGCACCACTTCCTGGCGAAGGATCTGATCGCTCGGTTTTATGCGGGTATCGCGGACGATTCCGTGGAACGCGTGATCGTTATCGGTCCGGATCATTTTAACCGGTTGCGAAACCCCCGACGTGATGCCGTCACTACCGGACGCTCATGGGACACCTCATTCGGCACGGTGCATGCCGAGTTGGAAACGGTCGCCGTATTGGGCGATACGTATGGCATTCCTGAAGATGACGACGTATTCATGAACGAACATTCCGTCTATACGGAGGTACCGTTCATCAGGAAAGTCTTTCCTAATGCCAAGATCGTACCGATCGTCGTGAACGATATCTATGAGTATGACGCGTTCATCGGAATCGGGAAGACATTGAGGGACATCTCGCCAGGTAAGACGGTCTTGATCGTCAGCAGCGATTTCTCGCATGAGGCGACCGTTGAGGAAGCGAAAAAGAGCGATGAAGCGAGTATATCGATCCTGAGTGATCTTCGGAAAGAGGAATTGAACGGGATACGTTGCGACTGTCGGTCGTGTATGGCCGTAATGTTGGGGTTTTTGGGCGACGATGCCCGATATCCGTTCAGGTTTTTTGAGAATATGAATTCGGCGGATTTCGGCGGAACCGGGAAAACGGTCACGAGTTACGTGGGCGCGTATTTCCTTGCGCGATGACAAGGGACGGCACCGTTTTGGATGAAAGAAATCCGTTTGCAGGGCCGTTATAATGTGTGATGGCGGGCCTGCCGGTCCGTCGTGGGCGGTGCAATGTCATTCATAACCCGAGAACATGCCGGAAATCCGGCGAAAAACGATATGAGTATGAGAAAAGTATCTTTGGGAATAGCGGCTGCGGCGGTTATGTTATCGGCGACATTCGTCGTGAATCAGACGCTCGCGCAGGGAAACGATAATGCCAGAAATGGTGGAAACGGTTTCGGTCGGACGGATATGCCCGCGCGTGGCGAAGGGAACCGTCAGGGTAACGGACGCGGGGCGGAACGTGGCGGTATGCCGTTCCGGCTTTCCGATGCGGCTGTTACCGCATGCAAGGATAAGAACGAGGGTGCGACGTGTTCCTTTACGGGGACCAAAGCGGGTAGCGATGCACAGACTACCATCGACGGTACCTGCCGGAAAGCTCCCGGTATGAGGAACGGAGCAACGACCGACACCACGCTTGCGTGCATGCCTGTGTCGAAAGACGGGGAGGGGCTTAAGGCACCTGGTGATCGGTCTTGGAACCGATCGGACCGCGCCGCGACCATGAAAGAGCGTAAGCAGGCGGAGATAAACCGCATCGAGACCCGCGTGCAGAAGGTCATAGATTTCCTCAAATCGAAGGACGTAAGTACGACCTCGATCGAATCCGATTTTGAAATTTTCAAGGGGAAGGCGAATACCGTGCTCGACAAGGTCGATGCTCTCGCGACACTTCTCAAGACCGACAGTCCCGGTCAGAGAGATATCGAGGAAAAAAGGGCTGAGGTCAAAGTCGCGGGTAAGGATATGATCACCTACTTTCATGATACGCTTAGACCGGAAATCAAGAAGGCCGTCGATACTTTGAAGGACTGAGAAACAAACATTATGGAAAAGAAACAGGTCGCCGTAGTCGTTGCCGGAGCCGTAGTGTTATTGGCACTGATAGTGGGTTCCTGGGCGGTGATGTCCGGAAAAAAGCAAAGTTCCGGGATAAAGCCGACCGGAATCCCCGTTTCGGTGAATGAGGCGAAGACGAACGGAAGCGAAACAGCCGTGCAACAACCGGTCGTGGCGGTTCCGGATGCGCCGGTCGCGGATGTCACGAGCAAGGCCGAGGCGACGAAAGAGCTCACTGATCTTGACAGTGCCGTCGCATCCGTCGGGACCGATACGGGGGAATAGACATTGTTTTTCGAACGGCCGGCTCCAGTTGTGGATCGTTCCGTTTTTCCGACTGCGGGGTCGAACCGATACGTCGCGATGTGATGACAGACCATGATCCAGTGAGGTTTTTTCGCGTTCATACATCAGGCAGGGGCGGGACGTCTCACTCATGATGAAGCGACGCGGTTACGTCGGACTCGGCTATTCCCGTCGACCCTTTCAGCGGATGGAACGGAATCGGAAGTCCTTATCGGGGGCGGCATTTCGGTTAAGTCCGTTTGGAATATTTTATTGCGCGGATCTTGTTCGCGCGCTTCGTTTTTTCCGATGTCTTGCCCTATGTTCCGGCCGTATGCCGAAATTGACTGTCTGGGAACGGCATGTTTCAATGGTTGGTACGCCTTACGGTATTAGTCATTTTTAAATATCACATCAATGAAACTCCTCGCGGCAAGCCGCGAGGTATCCCCCGACTTTGTCATTCCGGACTTGATCCGGAATCCAGTCCCGCTTCGCGAGACCTATCCGCGGCAAGCCGCGGGGTATTAGACCCAGAGAAGAGAATAAACGCGAAAAAAGGAGGGGGGATGAATCCTCTTGAAAAGACATTCGGACGTCACAAAGTTCTTCTGCCGGTCATCCATGCGACGGATATCTGGCAGGTCAGGGAGAATATCGATGTCGCTCACCAGGCCGGTGCCGACGGCGTCTTTCTCATCAATCACGCAATGGGGTATCCCGAACTGGTCGAGATCTATCATATCGTGAAGAAGGAATTTCCGCGGTTGTGGATCGGGCTGAATTTTCTCGGTGTCGGCAGCGACAGGATCCCCGAGCTCGTAAAGGAGACCGAAGTGGACGGTCTCTGGCGGGATGATGCCGGACTGCGGGAAGACCTTATGAATCCCGCCGTACACGCGGAAGAATTCTGGGAGTCACTCGGGAAACGACGTCATCCTCCGATTTGGGACGGTCTATATTTCGGCGGAGTCGCCTTCAAGTACCAGCGGAAAGTGAATGATCTCGAGAAGGTCGCCGCGGCATCCGTCGGATTAATGGAAGTCATAACGACAAGCGGTGACGCGACGGGATCTCCGCCGGACATCGGGAAGATACTTCGGATGCGCCAGGCGATCGGCGACTGGCCGCTCGCGATCGCGAGCGGAATCACGCCTGAAAACGTGGAGCCGTATCTGACGCCGTGCGATGCTTTCCTGGTTTCCACGGGAATCAGTTATGACGAGGTCATGCTCAATCCTTTCCGTACGAAGGAAATGGTGGATGTCATTCGCGGTCACCGGGCATGAGAAGGCCCCCATCCAAACGAATGAATCGACAGAAAAGGAGTCCAACGGGCTCCTTTTATTCACTTGATCCATGTCGGTTATCGGAATGTCGCCCGGACATCGATATTTGACAATCGACGAAAAAGGCTTATGATGTTCCGATATGTTCGATCTTTCAAAAAAATAAAAGGAGGGTGTCGTGGAACAATGGTTTCATAAGGAGGCGTCGTTTAAGGAATCCGTGTTTCTCATTATCGTGATGCTGGCCGCGGCATACTGGTATATATTCTGTATCGGTACCGCTTTTCCGGGATTAGCCGACCATTTATCGAAAACTCCGATCGGAATAACGATCGCGGCTCCCTCGACCCCGTTATTTATCCTCGTCGCCGCGTTCTTCGAGGAATTGATATTCCGATTCCCGCTGTCGATCCCGGTGAGGCGGGGATTGTCGGTCCCGGTAATCATGATCTTCGTGGCGGTATTCTCGATAATATTCGGCCTGTTGCATGGTACGTGGGCGAACATCTTCATGCAGGGTGTCGTGGGAGCCCTGTTCTCCGTCGTTTATCTGAAATGCGGGGGGATGAGCGGTAATTACCCCAAAGCACTCGCCGCTTCGACGGTGATCCATTTCTTGTATAACATGATAGCGTTGGGGTTGGCATATATCGCCGGTGCGACGGCGATTTGACGGGAATGGCGCAAATCATGATCGTTTGTCGCGAGGCGATGTCGTGATCGAAGAATGAATGGAACTGGCTGATTGAATTCGGCCAGTTTTTTTTCGGCGCATGTCATCGGGGCGGGTCGCAAGAGCATGAAAGCCGACCCTGCTTTACATCTCGATCGTATCGGGGTAGAAAGGGGGTGACCGATATCGGAAAACGTTGTATAATGAATATCTGATCGGCGATAATCCGATCGGGTGCGAGTTCGTCGATAACGGTCCGTCATTAGATACAAAGCGGTATGTCCACGAATTTCCTGTTGATAGCCCCGATAGTCTTCATCGTTTTCGGATTGTCGATGACCGCCTGGCTTTCTTTCAAATGGAAAGCTACGAAACGTTGGGTGATAATCCTGCTCGGACCGCTGGCTACTTTCCTGATCCTGTTCGGTCTGTTGGCGGGAGTCGTACCGGACGGCGACACGACCGTTTTTCATGGACTGATAATTCTCGGCTGCCTGGTAGGTCTTTTCCTGTACTATCCGATAGTGTTCGTGTTCGCCCTCGTTCATCATCTGAAAAAGAAATCGTTGACTCGGCGGCCGGAATGAGTGTGATCACTCACGACGTTCGACATCATATCATATCGGACGATTTTAAGTGACTTACCGTGAAACCGAAAGAAGTTTGTTACCGTGGCTTATCCGGGCCATGGTTTTTCGGCGAAATCGTATAAGTCATCCCGACATCGCTCAAAATCCGCTTTACAACGGATGTGAATAGCGAGAGAATGAATCAGATATTTCTCTACCACCCATGATTGTTCCATCGAAACTGAAACGAGGAGACGGGATTCGCGTCATCGCTCCGGCAAGGAGCCTTTCCCTGCTGTCCGAAGAGATTTTCCGGGCGGCGCTTGATCGGCTCGGGGATCTCGGGTTCCGAGTGTCGTTTTCCGAACATGCGAAGGAAAACGATATGTTCATGTCGTCTTCCGTCGCATCGCGCGTGGAAGATATCCATGCGGCGTTTCGCGATACTGACGTGAAGGGGATACTGACCGTCATCGGCGGGTTCAATTCGAACCAACTGCTCGATTCCCTGGACTACGACCTTATCCGGGAAAACCCGAAAGTCCTGTGCGGCTTCTCCGATATCACCGCGCTTTGCAATGCTATCACGGCAAAAACGGGACTTGTCACGTACTCCGGACCGCATTTCTCGACCTTCGCGATCCGAAGGGGGTTCGAGTACGACCTCGAATATTTCAGTAAGTGCCTTATGGAGGAGGGGGAATACCGAGTGGAGCCGTCTGAGCGGTGGTCGGACGACGCATGGTATCTGGACCAGGAGAGCCGTGACTTCATCGGGAACGAGGGATACGCCGTCTTGAATCCGGGTAGGGCCGAGGGAAGGATAGTCGGCGGTAATCTCTGCACGCTGAATCTGCTCCACGGGACCCCATATATGCCGGACCTTTCCGGAGCCGTGTTGTTTCTGGAGGATGACGGCGATACCGGGGGCAATTTCGCGGTGGAGTTCGATCGGAACCTGCAGTCGCTCATCCATCAGCCCGGATTTGACGGGGTCCGCGGCGTTGTCATCGGCAGGCCTCAGAAGTCCTCGAATATGAACACTGAAAAGTTCAGATATATCATCGGGACGAAAGAAGCATTTCGAAATATCCCTGTCGTCGTCGGCGCCGATTTCGGGCATACGGACCCACTTTTCACGTTCCCGATAGGGGGTACCGCGCGGCTTGTCGCCGGTGAAGGAGTTTCTATTTTCGTCACAGAACATTGAATTTCTCTTTAGGTAGATGTGATGGAGTTTTCTAGATAAAAGACATGATGCATTTTGTTGTTTCTGGGAGTACTGAAAGGCGAAGGATTGACATTTCTTTAAAAATAAATTATAGTATTACCTTTAATACAAAATTCCAAAAAATCTTTAAAAATGGAGGTTAAATGACCTTATTCAATCTGGTTGCCGTACTGGTCGTCTGTGCAGCGGTGTTTGCGTATCTGAATCATCGATATGTGCGTTTTCCTTCAACCATAGGAATAATGGCTCTGGCCATGATTTTTTCTTCGGTCATGCTCTTGCTTGATGCGTTTGGCATATCTTCTATCGGCAAGCAGGCGAAAGTGATTGTCGGCTCTATTGATTTCAATGGTACGCTGATGACAGTCATGCTCGGTTTCCTGCTTTTCGCGGGTTCATTACATGTCGATCTTGAAGAGTTGTTTGCGAAGAAGTGGGAGGTATTTGTTCTGAGCACCATAGGTGTGCTGGTTTCCATGGCACTTGCTGGAGCTGGCATGTATCTCGTTTTACAAATTATCGGGCATCCCGTGCCGTTCATCTATTGTCTCTTGTTCGGGGCGCTTATCTCACCAACCGATCCGGTGGCGGTAATCGGTATCCTGAGCAGGTCTGGAGTACCGGACAGTCTGCGGATAAAGATCGCCGGTGAGTCATTGTTCAATGACGGTATCGGAGTGGTGGTATTCGCGGTTCTGCTCGGCATGATCCCAGGCGCGGGCGAACATGTGACCACACCTCAGGGAATCGGGTTGTTGTTCTTACGGGAAGCAATCGGCGGTGTTCTTTTTGGATTTATCATCGGGTATGTCGGTTACCGTGCGCTCAAGAGCATCAACGACTACGAGACGGAGCTTCTGATTACGCTCGCATTGGTGATCGGAGGATATGCGTTTTCGTTATGGACCCACATTTCCGGTGCGCTCGCAATCGTTGTCGCTGGACTCATGACGGGCAATCAAGGCCGTAGACTGGCGATGTCGGATGAGACCAGGGAACACGTAGATCTCTTTTGGAAGCTGGTCGATGTCGTGTTGAATGCGGTACTCTTTGTGCTCATGGGACTTGAGATCCTTGTTATTCGGATTACTCCTTTGACAGCCGTGGCGGGAGTTATCGCTATCGTAATTTCTCTCTTGGCACGGGTCGTGAGTGTCTCGTTGCCGGTTGCGGTCATGAAGTTATTTGGTCGTCGGTTTTCGGACGGGGCCGTACGTATCATGACCTGGGGCGGACTTCGGGGTGGTATCTGTATCGCCTTGGCGCTCTCTTTGCCGAACGGGAGTGAACGTGATCTCATACTCACGATAACGTATTTTGTGGTCGCGTTCTCCATCTTGGTCCAGGGCCTCACCGTTGAGTCTCTTATAATGAGAATCGGCGGGAAACGCGAGCTGGTCGGTTCCGCGGATATCGTAGGGCACTGATTATGTCTCGGATTTCTCGATGACTGTCAATAAAAGAATGAAAAGGCGATGCAGTCATATGCATCGCCTTTTTTCTATACTACTGAACGGATGATGCGACATTGCATGGGGTGTAGCTTCGGAAAAAGATTTGACAGCCATGATGTCTTTTTATACAGTAGTCGTAGTTTACAACCCATCCGATCATATTCGCGGAAGAGTAGGGAATCACTCATTCAGAGTGAGTCGGGGTCGCTGGAAACCCGAAAAAAGAGAATTGGGGAATCGAGGAGGTACCGCGGGTAATGTGCTCGTCCCTAGATGAAACGTCATGTTTCATTTGAGGACGGGTTTTTCGTTTGTGAGCTGCTCGAATCTTTCCTTACATGACCAGTCACAAGTTTTTCCGTCGACGTGCCGCAGATAAACTTATGGCTGTTTGTGAGTGCTTGCATGTTCACACCGATTTGAATCCTTCCATCCGGCCTGAAGTTGCCGGAGTCGTCAATTATTATCAATCCATACAAGGAAACGACCTATGAAAAAGTCGGAACAGCACATCATGTCCACGCCGAAGGGCGACGTGAAATTCAGGAGAGGCGATGACGGGGATATCCACGCGATCAGCGAACTCACCCGGGCGGAAAACCTCCTCTTCCGTTCGCCGGAGGACGTGGAGATCCTGCTCCCGTGCTATCACGTGGCGGAAAGCGTCGCGACCGGGGAGATCATCGGCTGCATCAGCGCCAAGATGTACGGTCACGATGCGGAGGTCATTTCCTTTCGGGTAAAAGAGGATTTCCTGGGAATCGGTATCGGCGCCGAACTCCTGAATATCGAGCTCGAATTCCTGAAGGAGAGGGAGACCGTCAAGCGGATATTCTCGCTTACCACGAGAAAGGTGTTCGCGGGCAGTTTCACCAAGGCAGGCTTCGTGGAAGTCGGCATCCAGATGTTCGATCCGAAGGTGGTCCAAGTCTGCTCCAAATGTCCCAAGAACGTCCTCGTCGACGGGAAGCATCTCTGCGACGAGATCGCGGTGATCTATCCCTTGTAGAATCGTAAAGACGTTGCGGCGCGGTCAGTCGACCCCGCCGCTTTTTCTCCGCCGGAATAACGCGTTGATCGATGTGTGCCACGGATATGAGCACTTCGGGTGATCATAAGATGCATAATCGCGGTCGGCGACGTACCTACTGAATTCATGCGTCAATCTTATGAGGAAGCCCCGTTTTGTAAGAGACGAGCCCTTTTTCATCTTTCCCGATATCTTTACAATGAATCCGTATCGGAGTAGAAAGGGCATGAACGGTGCCGGACCGATTTCCGGCGCGTCATGGCATGTTGATTTTACGTGTAAAATGGGGTATGTTGATGAGAAATGCCTATGAGCAACCGAATCGGATCTATATGGATGGACGGTGAGTACCTGCCCTACGACGGTGCACGAATTCACATACTGAATCACGGCCTGCATTATGGTACGTCGGTGTTCGAGGGTATCCGTTTCTATGATACCGATCGGGGGCTGGCGATCTTTCGTCTGGACGAGCATGTCGACAGATTGTTTTTTTCCGCGGCGACCATGAGTATGGAAGTCCCGTATGCTCCCGAGGATATACGGAAAGTCATTATCGAGCTCGTACTGAAAAACGGTTTTCCGGAAGGATATATCCGACCGATCGCGTACTACGGGGAAAAGATGGGATTGCTTCCCGATTGTGCCGACACGCATGTCTCGATCGCCTGTTGGCCCTGGGGGAAATATCTCCAGAACGCTTCCGTATCCGTCCATACGTCCGGTTTCATGCGTATTCATCCGCAGTCGAGCGTCATGGAGGCGAAGATATCCGGACACTATGCGAACTCCGCGATGGCGTCGCTCGAGGCGAAGAAGGCTGGCTTCGACGAGGCATTGTTTCTGGATTACGAGGGTCACGTGGCCGAGGGTCCGGGTGAGAATATTTTTTTCGTACGGGAAAAGGAATTGTATACGCCGAAGAAAGGATCCATCCTTCCCGGAATCACTCGCGCGAGCGTACTGAAAATCGCGGAAGATCTCGGATACGCCGTGCACGAGACGGATATCGGACGAGATGACGTCGCGACGTTCGACGAGGCTTTCTTCGTCGGTACGGCGGTCGAGGTGCATGCCATCGGCCGTATAGACACGGCGGAATTCCGGCTTTCGGAAAATGGTGTCACCGGTACGATACGGGAACGCTATCAGGCGGCGGTGCATGGAAAGCTTCCGGAATATGCCGATTGGCTGACCATTTGCAGGAAATAATCGTTAATGCCGCATCATGAGTATGGCTTCCAAGAACGGTACCGTCGGACTGGGCGAGCTCCGTACCAAGATAGATGCGGTCGATACGAAACTGATAAGGCTGCTTTCCGAGCGGTTCCGGCTGACGGAACAGGTCGGCCTATACAAGAAGAAGAATCAGCTTCCGGCGTATGACCGGATCCGCGAGATACAGATCGCGGAACGGCGGAAACGGATGTGCGAATCGGAGGGATTCGATCCGGAGACGGGGAAAGCGGTATTCCAACGCATCCTGCAACTCGTACGGAAGAGGCATCGGGAAATACGTGACTCTTAACGCCGTGGATACCCAATTTTTCACCGAGGTTCTGGTTGTCGGTGGAGGGGTCGCGGGAACAAGCGCGATCTTGCATCTTCGATCGAAGGACGTGACACTGATAGAGTCGTCCGGGTCGAACACTGCCGTCGCCGCATGGAATATCATGATTCGCGATGCCGATCAGCTTGCCGAAGTCATGCTGCGAGCCGGCGAGGAGATGAACGATCGGGAATTGTTATCGGTCTTCGTCGACCGTCATTCATCGGCCGTTTCGGAACTGGAATCGCTCGGCGTGCGTTTTCGAAAATCGAATATCGGGCTCATCCCGAAACTCCGCTCCGTCGGGGCCGGGATGCACGCCATTCTCCGATCTCACGTATCGGGGAAGGAACCGAAAATCATTCGGGGCCGGGTCGTATCGTTTTTGGTCGGACGCGACAATCCGGGACATGTCGAGGGAGTCGTCGTCTTGACTCAAGACGGCGGTGAGATATCGGTATTCTGCCGGCATCTCATATTGGCCGGAGGCGGTATGTCCGGGATATACCCGTTCAGCACGGGGGAGAGCCGGGTGAACGGAAGTCTCTTGGCGCTTGCCTATGATGCCGGTATCGAACTTATAGATATCGAGTTCTCGATGTTTCACCCGTTCCTTATCGTCGACTCACGGTTTCCCCGCCACCTGATTTCCGGAGAGATTCTGACCAGGATGAACTTCACGGACGCGGACGGTCACCCGTTCCTTTCCGAGGTCGCCGCGGACGCCCTTCGGAACAACCGTCATCATTGGATGTTTTCCTTCATAACGCGGGAATTCTATCTCCAATCGCTTCGGGGCGGCATATTCGCCGTGATCGACGCCGATCGGGAATGGTTCGAGCGTTTCAAATCCGATGACGAATTCGGATTCGTATTTTCCGGACATTCATTGGACGACATCGGCAAGATCGAGATCCATCCCGCATTTCATTTCACCCTCGGAGGGGTCCGTGTCGACGCGTTTTCCCGTTCGAACATGGAAAACGTATACGTCGTCGGTGAGATGGCGGGCGGGTTGCACGGTGCGGGTCGCGTGGGCGGGACGGCACTGATCGAAGGATGGATATTCGGTCGGCGGGCCGCGGAGCACGTGAACGACCGACCCGACGGGCGCGAAGCGTGGAAAGGAAATCGCGATATCGTCCGCACGTCCGAAGGGCATACTGGAGTATCGTCCGAGGCGCGTGCCTATGTCTGGAAGGCGCTTGGTCCCGTGCGGAACGGGCCCGACCTCCTGACCGCCGGCAAGTGGCTTCGTGACAACGCGCTTTCCGCGGAAGAACGCCTGATCGGCGCGATGGTGAACGCTTCGCTTCTGCGTGAGGAGACCGTCGGCGCGTTCATACGCGAGGACTTTCCGACGGTTCGGGACAAGCGGCATTCGTACGTGTGCGGTACTAACGTGAGATTCGAATAAACGAATATGAAAGCTATCAATCCGCGAATCGGAATCATCGGTGGGACGAGCGCGTTCGGACAATGGTTCAGGCATCTCTTCGAAAAAAACGGATTGGAATGCGTGGTCGCGGGGAGGAAGACCGAGCTCACGCCGATCGAGCTGGCTCGACAATGCGATATCGTCATCGTCTCCGTGCCGATCCGATCGACGGCGGCCATGATACGGGAGATCCGGGACGTCATGAAACCTACGGCGCTCCTGTGCGATTTCACGTCGGTGAAAGAGATGCCGATGAGGGAGATGATGAAGAGGAAGCGGGGAGGGGTGCTCGGCATACATCCGTTGTTCGGCCCGCTGACTCCGTCGATGGCGACACAGAACATCGTTTTTTGCATCGGCAGGCACGACAAGTGGGTCGATTTCCTGAAAGAGTTCTTCCTGAAAAACAAGGGCCTCGTTCGATTCATGACGCCCCGCGAACACGACGAGACGATGGCGGTCGTCCAGGCGTTGACACATTTTTCCAACATCGCGTTCGTCCGCATGCTGAAGAGGCGGGGGGTGCGTCCGGATACGGTCTTTTCCACGCCCGTATTCCGGTGGCAGAGTTTGGTGGCCGGCAGAATCCTCGGATCGAATCTGCCAGTCTATTCCGATATCGAGATATACAGCGACCGGTTTCGTTCCGTGCTGAAAGAATACCTCAAGGAAACCGGAAAAATGGCCGATCTCGTCTTGCGCGAAAAAGGGGACGACCTCGAGCGGCTCTTCCTCGAAACCTCTCGGTATGTGTCCGACTTCATTCCGATCGCCGAGGTGAAAACCACCGAGATAGCGCACATCCTGGAACATCGTTCGCTGGGCATGGACGTTTCGAATCGAAGGCCGGGCGGTTCGAGATCGAAAACGAGGATCGCATGTCTGGGGCCGATCGGGACGTATTCGTATTTCGCGGCCCTTGAGATTTCCGACAAGACGAGGATCATCGTTCAGGACAGCATCCGACAGGTATTCGATGCCGTCGCGAATTCCGAAGTCGGTCTCGGCATCGTTCCCGTCGAGAACTCCATAAACGGGATAGTGCAGGAATCCCTGGATGCCCTCTTGGAGTATCCGATGAAGGTCATCGGCTCGTTGACGCTTCCCATCGATCACTATCTGCTCGCCTCCACGGACGACGCGAAAAAAATCACCGTAATCCGGTCACATGCTCAGCCGCTGGGCCAGTGTCGACGGTGGCTCGTCAGACATTTCCCGAATGCGAAGCTGGAACCGTACCCAAGCACCGTTCAGGCGGTGGAGTCCTCGAGGGAGCCGAATGTCGCGTTCGTGGCGCATAGGGATATGGCAAGACTGTACGGATTGAAGATATTGCACGAGCATATCCAGGACAATCCGGACAACGCGACGGAATTTTACGTGATAGCGAATTCCCGTCATGAGAAGGCGGCAGGAAAACTGCAGCGCGACAAGACGGCGTTGATAGTGACGGTATACGACCGGCCCGGTGTATTGAGGGACATATTGGACGTCATCTACCGGAGTAACGTGAATATCACAAAACTTCATTCGAGGAAAAGCGTGGCGAGCGGTTGGGATTACTCGTTCTATCTCGTGTTGGACTGCGGCTCTCATGCCCCCGTGCTCAAGAATATACTCCGCGAGATGAAGACACACTGTTCCATCGTCCGGGTGCTGGGAGAGGCGTGATGACGACCTCGGTATTTCATGAGTGCATAGGAACGGGGAATCATGCTTTCCCCGAAAGCGGTATCATGTCGATCAGGAATGGAAGGTGCACGGAATGATTCTGATATCAAATCAAAAAGCCACACTCGATGAGGTGGCTTTTTTCGTTCGTGCCGCACGCGGTCTTCCCGGCTATACTCCCTTCAGGTAGGTATAGTTGGAAAATCTTCCGGAGCCGTATACCACGGGAATGACTTTCCCCTTGCTTACGGATCCGTAGAATTTCTTGCTCACGGAAATCCATTCCTGAAGATCTCCGACCTGCAGGTGCAGCTCCCAATTTTCCGGGATATATGCCCTGCCGGCGAAGTACTCATCCGTGAATCTCATGTCGATCACGGTTCCGGTTCCTTCCTTTTCCTGCAAAAACCAGGAATCGAAGGCGAGGAAGATCGCGCCTATGGCCGTGATTACCGTAATCACCGCCAGAACAATGAGTAACATTTCCAGCGTCCACTCCGCCGTGCCCATCTGGTGAAATGTGATATTCATGGTATGCTCCTTTTTTAAATTTCGTTCAGTTTTTCTTAACAGTATATTTTACACCAATTTTAA
>JAAXTX010000029.1 GCA_013336285.1 Candidatus Moraniibacteriota bacterium
CGGAGCCAAACCCGCCATTCAGATACCCCTCCTGCGGGACACCCCATACGCGCTTGTTCCAGGTTCCATCAGACTGAAGCTGAATGGCGCCGTTCGGATCCGATCTATCGAGAGACGAGACATCCCCCTTATTCCACTCTTCATATGTCGTAATGCCGACCGACTTCGGAGCGGAAAGTACACCGGGAGTGACTCCGTACACGATTGCAGCTATCAATAATACCGCAAATGAGCGAAAAGCGAGCACTCCAAGAAAAGTCACGCACTTTTTCCACGGGAAAATACGAAGCGGCCGCAAAATCAGATGAACGGACTCTCGGGTACGATATTTTCGCCCCAGACTTTTTCTGCTTTGCAGTTCGTAACCCTCGAGAAAATCCGACAGACTGACGTAGCCTTTCGCGACCTTCGCGATAGATGCGTTTTCCTTCGAAGCTTTACCGCTATGAAACAACACGGAAAAAAGCCTCTCTTTGAAGCTTTTTTTCATAACGGTCATACCGTTCCTCTTTTCGGCTTTTCGAATTGTTTCCTGATGCGCTGTCATAGACCCCCGGTTGCTTTTTTGTTTTTCTTTTCTCCGAAACACCGACTACCCGGCAAACGAATCCCGCTCCATGATCCCTGAAAGCTCTTGCATAAGCTTCCGCATCCTTTCAAGATCACCATCCGTATAGATACGCCATCCGCGACTGTCTCGGCCGGGAGCCGGGATACGGCCCTCTTTTTCCCATCGGAAAATCGTCGTCCGATCGCGATCGAGAATTTTTGTGACTTCCTTGACCCGATAGATATTGCCGAACATCATCGTGCAACACGGATTATTTTTTTCTTTTCACCATGCGTACTGTATGTACTGTATGCATTGTCGGGAAAAAGAAAGGGTGAGGTCACCGCTATCGCGGTAACTTCACCCTTATAGAGCCATTATACTCTATTTTTCCGAACAAATCAAGCCTGAGCCTTTTTTTCCTCCGGATATCGAACCGATTCCGTACGATTACGATCCGAGCGAAAACCCGACGAGTGCATCATACCTGCCTGTCGGCGTGTCCCGTACCGGATTTCTTCTTCTTTACGGGATTCATCATGGCATTTTTCGATTTTCCCTCAAGTCGGGGCGGCCTGGTGGTATGCATGCGTTCTTTCGTCTCACGTTCCTTGTCCAAACCCCTGATAAGCGTTTTTTTCATACTATTATTGAAGAATTGATCGAACGTTCGCGCTATTTTTCGTGATTTCCTCACGGACACGGTTACGCCGGTCCCATCATCGACCAAGATTCGGTTTCCCGAAGGAAGGGACATCGCGAAAGAATGGCGAGTGTCCGAAAAGTATCCACAGTATAGATCAAACCGACCGTCCACGCGAATAGGATAGCGTAACACCTTAAACGTCAGGATGAGACTTTCCAAAGATGTTCGAAAATACTTTTCATGCTTTCGGTGATGATCCGATGGTTGACCGCGACCACGAACGGATATTTTCCGGAAAACAGCACGAGCGTATCCTTTACGATCCAGAACGATGCCTTGAAATCGACGCCTTCCGGCATCTCACGCAGGACTATCGATTGTCGATCTATCTTTTCCCGGTCGATATCTTTCGCGGAATCAGCGGTTATGAGGGTTCTCGTGACGATTCCCTTCCCGCGCTTCATGTCGAGTATCGTATAAAAATAGTCTTTCGAGAGTATTCGATGATAGTTTCCGGCGTTCGGATTCTCGATCGTGAGAATCTCACCGTTCCTGTCCGCTTCAAGGATTATCTTTTCGATGAACGATTTTATTCCGGCTTTCGTATCATAAATTTTCGCGTAGGGAAAATCGGCTTCCGAACGATAAAGGTCCGCCAGCAGATCACCCAACTCGTCAGCCTGCCTCACCCGGTTCAGGAACGCTTCCCTCAACATCCTCGGCGATTCGATCCAGAACATACTTCTTCCCTTGTATCGCTGTATGGAAATATACTTTTCACTTTCCAATTTTTTAAGAATACTGATTGCCGTCGTCCTTGGCAGATCTGCTTTCTTGGCTATATCGGTCGCATTCGCCTCGCCGAGCTGCGTCAAGGCGACATAGACCGACGTTTCATTACGGTTGAACCCAAGCTCCCTCAAACGTTTCGATATAGCTTTTATTGTATCCATATACTTACTGTTGACGAAAAATATCGTCACTTCTTATATATTATTAACCTTAATATAAGGTATTTTGTTCAATATAGTCAATATACATCGTATTTATTCGTCATATATTTCCATTTCTGAAGTAGAGTGTTCGCATGGGATCATTAACAATATAACGACAACGGGAGGCTCACCATGAAACCGCATATCGTATACCCCGGCACATTCTCTCCTCCGACCTATGGTCACTATCGGATCGTACAGCGGGCTGCGGCCCTGTTCCCGGAAATGACCATCCTTTGCTCAAGCAATCCTGAAAAGACCGACGGTAAATGGTTTTCCCAGGAAGAAAGCAAGGCGCTATGGGAAAACTACGATCTTCCGGAAAACGTAACCGTCGAAACGCTTACTGAACGGAAAAATAAAGGCGTGGCATATGACCCCGTCGTGATGGTCCGCGGTATTCGGGACGAGAAAGACATGCCGCACGAACAGGCAGTCATGAAACTCAACAACCAAGAATACGGTATCGATCATTTCTTCTATATCTTCGCGGAAAAGAAATTTGCGGATATCTCTTCCTCGAAAGCAAGGCAGGCGGCGCAGGAACTCGATCTGATATCGCTGGCGAAATGCGTTCCTCCGAAGATCGTGACGATGCTGTTGGAAAAAGTACTCGACATCGACAACCTGTTCATGGTCGTCGGCAGACCCGGAGCCGGTAAGTCCACCTTTCTCAACCTCCTCAACGGAATAAACGGGAAGAACGTACACGTCGACACCGATATCGTTTCAAAAGCGGTACGCCCGCTGATAACGGAGCGCTTCGGTGCCGATACGGATCTCGTCGCTCTCGCCATCGATCGACAGCGGGAATTGAACGACCTCATCGCGGAACGATGGCTCCGGATCCTTGCCGATACGCTCAAAACGGTTCCGAAACGCGCGAACGTTTTCCTGGAAATCCCGTACGGACTGAATCCGGGAAAGGAATTGTTCCGATATGTCGGAAGCAAGGTTCTCTATATCGGATGCGAAACGCCTCAGGAAAATGCGGGGCGGATCGTAAGGCGGGGAAATCCGGAGCATGTCCGTTTTATCGAAAGCATACCGGACAAGGATCAATCCTCAGATATCGCGAGAAATCACGGCCTTCAGTTTCTCTCTGTCGATTCAAGCGGGGAACTCGATACGTTGAGGGAACGGGCCGTACAATTCCTTGAAACCATCGACTCAAAAGGAGGCTTCTGATGACCCCATCACATGAAAACACGGAATTCATGCGAGGCAGTTTCCGAAAATGGTTCGGGAGGGTGGGAGCTCGGGGCGACTGGTACGACATATATCGTGAAATCGAGGATGCGTACCGAATGCCGCCGCGTTCCTATCACAGTTTCCACGGACATGTCGCTTTCTGTATCCGGGAATTATACCGGCTCCCTGTCGGAATCGTCGGAAATATCGACGAAGTCGAACTCGCGCTTGACCTGCACGACAGCAGGATTGATTTCACGAGAAAAGACAACGAGCTGCAAAGCGCCCTGTTCTCCGCGGATCTTTGTCGGAGAATGGGACTGCCCGCTCCGTTCGAAAAACATGTCGGCAATCACATACTCCGCACCGACCATTCGGGAATGCCGGACGATCCCGACTCCCGCCTGGTGGTCGATATCGATCTGGCGATTCTCGGACAGGACGGAATAACGTTCGATGGGTACGAACGGTCGGTCCGGAAGGAGTATGAATTCGTTCCCGAGGATGTTTACCGGAAGAGACGCATCGAAGTTCTTGGATTCTTCCTGAAACGTCCGTCGATATTCCTTACGGATTATTTTCGGGATCTCTACGAAAAACAGGCGAGAAAAAATCTCTACCGTTCCATCCATAAGTTACGGCATTGATCGAAGAGCGGAGAAATCTCCGCTCTTTTTTTGTTCACGGCTGCCATGGCCACATTCGTTTCGACAGGGTATCCTTCATACATACGTTATTCATGGAAATTTATGGCGAATCAAGAAAGGATGCCCGTCCTGTTCATCGGGCACGGATCACCGGAAAACGCTTTCGAAAGCAACGTATTCAGCCAATCGTGGTCAGCTCTTGCCGAATCATTACCGACCCCGAAGGCGATCCTTTCCGTGTCGGCACACTGGACGACGTCGGAGAATTGGAACCGCGGAGCAACCGCGGTGACCGCCATGCCGGAACCCCGGACAATCCATGACTTTTACGGATTTCCGGAACACTATTACGAATTCGAGTACAAGACCGGCGGCTCCCCTGAGCTGGCAGGAAGGATCCGTGATCTTGTCACGGACGTACGTATCGAGGAGGATTCCGAATGGGGACTCGATCACGGGACTTGGTCCGTATTGGCACGGATGTACCCGGATGCGGACATACCGGTCGTGCAGTTGAGCCTGGATGAAAGTCTTTCGCCGGAATCTCATTTCGAAATCGGAAAGGAACTCTCGAAACTGCGGGATGAAGGCGTCCTCATCCTGGGCAGTGGGAACGTCGTGCACAACCTGTCGGCACTTTCCACGGAGACGCACCCGTGGGCGACCGAATTCGATTCTTTCGTGAAGGAATGCCTCATATCAAAGGACACCGATTCCCTGCTCGGATACGAACGTCATCCCGACGCGGAAATGGCGCTTCCCACCGATGAACATTTTCTCCCGCTCCTCTATGTCGTCGGGGCGGCCGGCGACAATGATCCCCGATTCCTCAATGAAATGATTTTCGCCGGCTCGATATCGATGAGATGCGTCGTCTACGGGGATTGAATGCGCACCGAGACGATCGGTCCGAAAAAACATCCCTCAGCGGGATGTTTTTCTCATATCCGAAAGATTATCGATCCTGAGAATCAGGCGATTTCAGCCATGAACCGGACTATGTCCTCGACGACATTTCTCGTATTCCCGTGTGTCGGATCATAATGGATATACAGGTCCGGCTTGCCGTTGATCTCGATGATGTTGAAGGATTGTCGGTCCGGATCCACCGAGACGTCCTCACACATGATATCGATCCCGACAAGTTCTTTTCCGACGACCTTGGACGCTTCTACGCAGATTTTCTCGATCTTTCCGTGCACGCTATCCGTCACATCCTTCGTTTCCCCTCCCTCAGCCAGGCATGAACTTCTCTTGATAAATGCGATCGTATCCGTCGGCATGACACTCTCCAAAGAAACCCCCTGTTCCTCCAGAATCCGTTCGAGTCCCTCATCGAATTCCGTCCTGCGCCGGGTAGTGTCCTGTTTTTTCCCGATAATCTCCCGTATCGTGGAAACGCCGTCGCCTTTGACGTAAGGAGGTATCATCTCAAGCGCACCGATCACTTTTTCCCCGAGAACCAATACCCGATATTCCTTTCCGAATACCATCTCCTGGGCGATCATGCTCCTGTAGCGTGGCAATTCCCTTTCCAGCGTGTCGATCGCGTCTGCGGCATTCCCGATGAACGGAAAAATTCCCCTGCTTTCGGAACCCTGTGCGTCCTTCAGGATGATCGGGTATTTGAGCGAAGCAAACGCCGTTTCCGCCCTGCTCCGATCGTAGCTCTTGTTATAGAAACTCTCCGTTTTCGGTGTCGGCAAATCGTGCATCTGGAGCAGTCGATGGGTGATATCCTTGCATCTTGTCAGTTCACCGCTGACGAACGATTGTCGTGTAATGGACATTTTCCGCTCAATAAGAATACGTTTTCCCAACACGACGGCATAAAAACACCCTCTCTCCGGGACAAGCTCCTCTACGGATCCCCCCATTCCTATAATGGCCTTCTTGATGACTTGAAGATTTCTTATCATAGATCGTATTACAGTTCGCGATATGTTCATTAATCCTGCTCGAACCGTAAGATATTGATAATACAATATTTTTAATAATTAGTCAACTTTTCCGTTTCAGATGAACGGAGGTCTTCAGAAAATCAGAATGGATGAATTTCGGATATCGTCAATGAAATAAGGTGCGATTACAGACATATCCTTAAAAAATAGCTTCAATAAAGGATAATCAACAAGTCCGGTAACGAACCCGGCCCTATTTCACAAATCCGCAGAGGTCCGAGAGCATCTCGACCAACTCCTTCGTTTTCTTCCTTTTGTCCGCGGGTATGATCTCGTTCACCAACGATTCCGCCCGTTCCATCGCCTCCTCGAGTTTGCGTCTGCCGCCGGGAGCGATCATTACGAGGCTGCTGCGCGCATCATACCGGTCCACTTCCTTGCTCACCAGGCCGATTTTCTCCATGGGAAGAAGGATGCGGGTCACACCGGAAGCAGTCAGTCCGATCTTCTCGGCAAGATCGATCCTTCTCATCCTCTCGTTTTCCGCCTGACTGAGATGAATCAGGATAATGAACTCGTTGAACCCAAGCCCTCCGAGACCGTTGTCGAACCGACGGTTCATGATGGCCTGGATTCGGGCCAGATCGACGAAGAACCGTACCGTGGTATCGATATTCTTCATATACGTATCGTTCATTTATTACTTGATATGTCAAGTATATATGAAGTAATCATACCCGTCAACGTATGCGCCGTACCGCACCCGAAACGATCGTTCGGTAGCGATAACAAATGGAATCTGATATCATGAATCGGACTCGAATCATCACTTGACCACGGTCGCTATGAAAAAATATACGGTCATCATGGTCCTTTCCGCCGTTGCTATCGTCAATGCCGCCTACCTGAGCTACGAGGCCTATCAATTCCGCTGTGCGGCGGCATCCGCCGCGGGCACCTTCTGTAATTTTTCGGAAAGCGCTTCCTGCTCGAATGTCCTCGCAAGCCCGTATTCCCTCATCTTCGGCATCCCGTTCCCCTGGATCGCGCTCGTCATCTACCCGGTACTGCTGATCATCGCGTCGGTAGGCCTGAAGAAGTCATCGTATCGACAGGCGTCGTCACTCGCCATATTATCCGGACTCGGAACCTGCTTCAACGGTTTCATCATCTATCGCGAAGCGGTATATATTCACAGCTTCTGCCCCCTGTGTCTCCTCTGCACCGCCATCATCGTCACGATTCTCGTTCTCTCGCTCCGACTCATCTCGGAAGGGAAGCACGAAACGGAAACGGTCGTCGGCTGAAATTCGCGACGGTTTCAGGAAATCACAAAACAAGGCGTACCGGCCTTGTTTTGTGATTCCTATAGAACTGCCTCGATACGTTTACCGTTCAGAATATCGAAAAGATCCGGATCCGTCAGACCGTCGATCTTGAACAGGCTTATGCCTTTGAGGCCCAGTTTCCCCGCGATGTCGATCTTTTGTCCGACGGATTCCCCGTCATCCACCGTGACGATATGCTCTCCGTCGGCGGTCCGATACGTGAAGGAGAGTTCTCCGCCATCCGTACGGACCGGCGCTGCGCCCGCGGAACGTGCCGCTTCAAGCGCATCCGGATAGCTGATGCTTCTTACCCGCACATAGCGATATCCGACCGGGACTTTTTCGATCTTGAATTCCCAGCCGTACGTGGAAACGCCGATAATAAGCTTGTCGGATGATATATATCCGAGAGCGTATCGCATAACCTCCTCGACCCACCGGCTGTCAGCGTTCGGTGCGGACGGTACGGATCCCGCAGCCGTGAACGTATTCGCCCGATGTATCTGGAATACCTGGTCGTATGCCATGATCCGTACGCTGTCACACGATTCGTCGAGAGCGACGTAATCGTTCGCGAAGCTCATCGCCCTCGTTCCCGTAATTCCCGCGGGAGGATCGTCCCGTGTCCTGGCCTCGACCGTACAGCTCAGTGTCTTTCCCTTCTTGGATAATTTTTCATGAAGTCTTCCGAGAAACGTCGAGAAGGCATCCCGATCTGCGATATCCTTTCCTTCATAATCGATATCGACGCCGGAAAAGCCATTGACGTCGAGCATGGAAACGATAGCGTCCACGTGCCGTTCCAGAAGGGTACCGTCGGAAAAGACCTTATGCATCGCGGCCGCATCGCCCCAGAGAATCGTCGGGATGACGGCCGTATCGGTTTGTCTCGCGTCGGCGATCAATTGCGGCCAGGGTGCCTGTCCGATTCCCGTCTTATCGACAAGTATCCCATCCCCGATGACGCCGTAGGCGAACGGATTGATTTCCGAAAAGAGACCCAGCCTGCCCCGTACGGACGCAGCCCCCGTTTCCTTGGCCCAATACGGCAACCAGCCGGCCACGTGGAATGCCCGCGTACCGATACCCGTCGATATGCCGGAAATCGATGCTTCCCCATCGTTTCCGTTTTCCCGGTCGACGGACTGCTCCGGTCTCGCCTCGAAATTCCATTCCCGGCCGCGCGAAAAAAATATACCGACTGACAGTATGGGTACGGCGAAGATGACGATGGCAACCGTGCCTGATATGCGGAACTTCATAGACGAATCCTAACACATCCTCCGCTACGGACGTTTACCGAATTCATCGTACCCGATCCGAATCATGGTCATGCGTCATTTTTTCGGCTCTTCAGGAACCGCTTCCCATCGGGCAAGCATCGGATCCGAATAATCCGGCGGGGTGGGGCCGAGCGGATCGTTTCTGTTCACGTAATACAATATGCTGTGCTCCGAATCCCCGACCGAGACACGGACCTTCGACGGGTCCTTTTTCAATGCTTTTTTTTCGGACAGCTTCTTGCCGCTGTTTATATCGTAATATTTGGTGGAACCGTTGTCCCTGTTTCCGGTGACAAGCAGTTTGTCCGAGATTACGGTCGTGTAATTCGTGAAGTTTTCCACCGGGGTACCCTCGGTGGCGGCCACCATGAAATCATGCCACATCGGGGCCGCCGCGTAGACGCCGTCGGAACCCTCTCTCATCGTCCGGTTATCGTTGTTACCCACCCAGACACCGACCGCGAGAGACGGCGTGTACCCGATCGTCCACGCGTCATGAAAATCCTGGGTCGTTCCCGTTTTCGCCGCCACGGGACGATCGGGCAGGATCAAGGGACTCCTGGACCCGAAGACCGGCGACCTGGCCTGATTGTCGGAAAGTACCGAATTTATCTTCCGCGCGACTTCCGGATCCAGCACGGACCTCGGCGAAAGCGACGCGTCCGGCTCAACCTGCTTTCCCGACTGATCGATTATTCGCAGGACGCCGTGCGACGGCGCGCGCATACCCTCTCTCGCGAATACCCCGAATGTCGACGTCATATCAAGCAGTTTCACCTCGCCGCCGCCGAGCACCAGGGCGAGTCCGTACCGGGACGGCTCGTTGAGCGTCGTAATACCCAAGCGATGCGCCATGTCGATCGTTTGCCCGATACCGGCCAGATACAGGGTCTGTACCGCCGGGATATTGAGCGACTGCGCCAAGGATTCCCGCATCGACAAGGTGCCATGGAACTGTCCGTTGTAGTTCTGCGGGATGTATTCGTTGCCCGATCCGTCAGATCCGAAATTTATCTGTTTGTCGGTAAGCAGCGTTTCGGGCTGGAATCCCTTTTCGAAAGCTGCGGCATAAGCAATCGGCTTGAAAGAACTTCCGGGCTGCCGCAACCGCATCGCCACGTTCACTTCGCCATCTATGGACTTGTCATAGAAATCCTTGCTTCCGACCATGACAAGGACCTCGCCCGTCTTCGAATCGACGGCCGTAAGAGCCGCATTGGTCGCGCCGTATTTCAAGTTCTTCGCGGCGTCTTCCGATACGATACGCTCCGCGGTCCGCTGCATATCCCAATCGAGCGTCGTATAGATTTTCCAGCCCCCCGTTTCCAATGTGTCCTGACCATATGTGTTTTTCAACTGATCGATGACATAGAATACGAAATGCGGGGCTTGGATCGGGTTCGAGAAAGGGACGATCTTCGAGGGGGTATCCGCTGCGAGTGCCTGTTTCATCTGTGGATCGGATACGTATCCCAATTGGGCCATCCGTCGCACGACGGTATCCTTCTGGCTCATCATATCGGACTGGGACGCGACATACGGCGAATACAGACTGGGTGCTTTCGTCAAAGACGCGAGCAACGCCGCTTCGTCCACGGAAAGTTCGCTTGCCGGTTTCCCGAAATACGTCTCGGAGGCCATCTCCACCCCGTACGCGTTCGCACCATATGGCACGCGGTTGAGGTACATGTCGAGAATCTCATCCTTCGTAAAGGAATTCTCGATCTTGATGGCCATGACCGATTCCAATATTTTCCGAGTCACGGTCCGTTCCCGGCTGAAAAAAGCGTTCCGGGCAAGCTGCTGCGTGATAGTCGACCCTCCCTGTTCTATCTTTCCCGCCTGAACGTTCACGAGAAGAGCCCGTATCGTCCCATTCAGATCGATCCCGTGATGAGCATAAAAACCGCCGTCCTCGGACGCGACCGTCGCCTGTCGTACGATGTCCGATATCTGGTCGTGGGAAACGACCTTGCGATTCTCCTCACCGTAGAGCGTGAACAGGACATGATCCCCCGTGCGGTCGTATATGTAGGACGCCTGCGCCAACGGAAGCGTCGGCAACGTGGACGCGTTCGGCGTAACGAAAAAGTAGAGGACTGAAAATGCCAGGATTCCGATCAAAAAGAACGGACCAAAAAACCACGCGATCCCGAGACCGATATGGCGTGCTATCCGTACGAACATCTCCGGATTGAATCCGGTTTCACTCATAAGAACGATGCTTCACTGATGTCTCCCCCGTCAATGAAACGATATCCGTAGACAAAACCATTCATGAAAGGGGTTAACGGATTATATACTCTTTTGGTCGTTTTGTACAGAATCCCTTCACTCGGGAAGA
The DNA here is from genome assembly GCA_013336285.1 of Candidatus Moraniibacteriota bacterium. Lineage (GTDB taxonomy): Bacteria > Patescibacteriota > Minisyncoccia > Moranbacterales > UBA1568 > JAAXTX01. The sequence continues at coordinate 10,886 of JAAXTX010000029.1, forward strand.
CATTATAATATCGGGTCGCTTTCGTATGTCGGAGAAGGAACTGTCGCCCGACCGGTTATGAAAACGGGAAACCTCATATGTCTGTAGAGCCTGCTTATCCGACGCGGTTGCAGCCACCTTCCGGCGTACCATTATCACGGAAAGCAACACGGGTTGTGGGAAAGTCCGAGTGATCAACGGAATATGCGCTTCCTTTCAGTTTTCGATGGCGGCCGACAGGCTGATAAGTGCGGTTCCCGCGAAGATAGACACGCACCGTATCGTACAGACCAGGTTCGTTTTAAATATCGCGGACGTCCGTTGAAACCCAATATGCTTGACCCCGGTGAGATGCGGCCCGGTCTTCATTTTCTCGGCGATACGCGGGTTCGGAACATGGATGTTTTCCATCCTCGTGAAAGATATCCCGAAATAATCATAGGCCCATCGACTCAGATCCGAGAAAGGACGAACGTCACCAGAAAGCCGACGATGGTCAGGATACTGATGCCGTACCCTCCTTCCTCATAAGCCTCCGGCATCATGCCTCCGGCCAACATGGCCAGTATCGCCCCTGCGGCCAGCGATTCAAGGATTCCTACGGTTCCCGCATTCAGGTCATGCAGGAACACGAAACTGAGTATCGTGGCGAGCGCGACAACGATGCCGATCGAGATCCAAATAGCGAGAATGGCGATCGTCGGGAATTTCTCCCGCTTCAATCCGCCGATTGACGCGATGCTTTCCGGAATATTGGAAATGACGATGGCGGCGATCATGATCATTCCCACCGTCTGGTTCGCGAAGAGCGCGATCCCGAGCGCGATCGATTCCGGAACCCCGTCCAATGTCGAGCCCAGCACGATCATAAGCCCGCTCGCATCGTGTTTCGCCGGACTATGCTGGTGACGCCTGTGTTTTCTGCCGCCGAAATGATGAACCGCATAGTCGCCGGCCATATAGAGGATTCCACCGATGAGAAATCCGGTGATGACGGAGTCGAACCCGCCGTGACCGAACGCTTCTTCCATAAGACCGAACGTCAGCGCGCAGATAAGGACGCCCGACCCGAATGCCATGACGGCCGCGATGACCTTTTGTTGAAGTTTGAAATATATCCCTATGAACGCACCTGCGACGAGGGAAAAGCCGTTGATCAGGGCATACAAGAATACTATGGTCATGGTTGTCATGTATCGGGATTACACCCGTATTCTATCACGAACGGACCCTCGTGCAGCCGCCGGCAAAACCGTCACATCCCGCAAATGGTCAATGGAATGAAAAAAAACGGCCCCAGTGAATACTGGTAGCCGCAACGTCCTCCGAAGTCCACGGTAGCTCTAGCGATCGATCGCGTGCGTGAACGTTTTCGAAAACCTTGAAACACGGTTCGGAACGACGAAGAATTCCTCTCTTTGAACGTACGAGACACCGGGAATTTCAGGCTTTTCGGCAAGAAGCGCGCGACGATCGAGTTCTTCCTTAGTGCGAATAAACCTTTCGTTACCCGTTTTCTTCAGGTATGCGATGATTTTTTCGTCGCTTTTGTCCGTCGCGACGCTCGGCGGAGTCTTTCTCCAACCGAATTTCCCCTGACCAAGAACGACGGACCTTCTATATTCGGTCAATTCGTCCTTACGCGGTTCCGCGAACATGAACAGCGAATTCATCTTCCGATCCCGCAGGATTGTCGACGGTTTCGACTGTCTCAACGCTTTTTCCTTCAACCGACGGACCTTCTCCTGAAGATCCCGTTCAATCTGGTTGATGTCATCTTGTGACATTCCGAGTTCGTTCAGCAGGGCGCCGATTTCTTCGATGGTAGAAGGTACCGAAGTATCGGTTTTCTTGATACGTGTAATTGTCTGAGTCATTTATTCGCCCTCCGAGCGGAATCTATCGTGTTTCGAAGCTATAGTGTTAATCAACTGTCGGTACTATATCGCGGAAGTTCCATATGTGTTAATATGTCGACGACATTCGACAACACACTACGATATGAGCACCATCGAGGAGACACTCGGGGATATCGGCATTCCCGATCCGGCACAAAAAATTTACGTCACGCTGCTCAAGGACGGGGAAGCGACCGCACGGACGCTCTCATTGCGGACCGGCATCACGAGGACATCCGTCTATGACCAGATAAAGATCCTTCGCGGCAAGGCGCTCGTCGTAGAGAAGCTCGTCGGGAACGCGACCTTTTTCGCGATAGGCGACACCCGTCAATTGTCGCTCCTTCTGACCGACCGGATAGATCGACTTTCCTCGCAGCAGGATTCCCTTGATGAGACGCTCCACTCCCTCATGAACACGTCGCGGTTCTCCCAGCCGAAAATACGTTTCTTCGAGGGAGAAGACGGCATGCGACAACTCATGAAGGATATCCTCTGGTATGACGACATCACGCTCCGTATCTACTGGTCATACGAAAAGATGCTTCATGTGCTCGGGGAAGATTTTCTTCTCTGGTTCAATGAACGCAGAAAAGTTCGGGACATACCTGTCAAGACGATCTGGGGGAGTACGGAAAAGAACAAGACATCCATCTTCGACGACGGTGAAGACGTCGAACGGCGGTACTTTTCCAGAAAGGACGCGCCCACGATGAGCTACATACTCTATGACAAAAAGGTCGCATTCATCAGCTCGCAGAAGGAATCGTTCGGGTTCATCGTGGAAAGTGCCGAGTTCGCCGACCTCATGAGCATGCAGTTCGACACGCTCTGGGGCGTCGCGAAAAAATAGGAGATAAACGATTCAGCGTCGGGGTATCGTGACATCTTTCCGAAAACGGGTATCGGTTCCGACATATCGATATAAAAAAACCCGCCATCCACGCTGGGAAGGCGGGTCGTCCGTTTTCAATGATTCATGGCATATCGCGAATGCCTCAACATGTCCAAGCCCGTCTCAAGCGGATCCGAACCGATAAGGGCGACGAATCCGTGCCCGTCGACATTGGCGACCCACAGGTCGCGCGTTTCCCGCGGAGCGCGGGCGACGATGTCGTAGGCCTCGTTCTCGGCGCCGCACGGCCACCGCTCCAGATTCCCGGGATGGACATGCTCCCCGTGGCAGAACAGGTGCCCGTGTACGATCGCGCTCACCCATGGCAGATGCTCATAGATCACGCGATGCACGGGAGCGTCTATGCTCGGCTTGGCTTCGACCTGACCGAAAAAGCGCAGGGCGCCTTCATGCAGTCCGACGTCCACATACACGAAGTCCTCTTCCGTGAGGCCCGTCTTCGCGACGTTCCGCTTCGTGATGACGAAACCCTCCCCTGCCCGTACGGACGAGAATCCGTGCGTGCAACGGAACGAGAAATTCCCCGGCCACCGCCCGCTGCCGACGTTCTTCTCGACGATCTGCGCGAACGCGGGCTGCATCGCCCTGGAAAAATCAACGAACGTATCCAGCTTCGGCACGGGCGGTATCCGCTCCCCCACACGTACGGAACGCCGCCGTACGGCACGGACGAAACGGAGGATTTCCCGCGCGAGCATCCCGGGCAACCGTTCCTTTTCGCAACGGATCTCATTGCCCAACGCGTCTACGATCGTGAAATTCCGTGAATCACCCAGATAGGAATACACGGCGAGAGCCGCATGCGCCCGCAGCATGAACCGGATTATTTCGACAAGGGGCGTCCCCTTCTCGACGATCTTGAACGGCACCAACAGCGCCTCGGGATGCAGTTTTTTCACCCTTTGCAGGAGTTTCGGCGCCGGTCTGAAATCGAGACGGGTCCGACCGTTCGAAAGATCGGCCGCCCGCATCTTTCCCTCCACCGGAGTGACGAGCACGTTCGGAAGATGCGGCAGGAATACGATCACGTCGGCTTCCGTCGTATCGACCGCTTGCTCCATCATGTCGAAGTCGTATTTCATGACGCCGTCGGTATTCCCGATGAACTCCACGTCGTCGAAATGCCCCGACAGTTCGTCCGCGATCGACCTGGCCAGTCTCCCGTTTCCCGTGGGCACCAGATTCGTCACCGCATCGAGGCGTTGCGGAACAGGACCGCCGAAAACCGCTATCTTCACGTTTCTCATAACATCCTCCCGTTTCGGTTTATTGGTTCAAGAATCGTTCCCGTACCGTCTCCCGGATGGTCGACAGGTCGGCTATGGCTCCCATGCCGTACTTGCCGCATGCCAGCAGCTTCTCCACCGGATGAACAAGCGTCATGTCATAGGTTTCCGCTATCACGTCGATATGTTTTCCGGTCAGCGGATTTTCCCACATCTGCGTGTTCATGGCGGGCGCGATCAATATCGGCTTTTCCAGGTTCCACGCGCGCACCACGGATGTCAGTAGGTTGTCACTGATACCGTGCGCCATCTTGGCGAGCGTATTCGCCGTGACCGGCGCTATCAGGAACATATCCGCCCACTCGCGCAGTTCGATATGCATGATCGGCTTGCCGTCGGCATACCCCTCCTCCGGCCATTCGTCGGCGTCGAGATATACCGGGACGGAAACGGATTCCTGCTTCCAGAAATGAAGTGATGCCTGCGTCGCGGCGATTTTCACCTCGTACCCCGACTCGAGCAGCATGCTGACGAGCTTCGGCGTCAGTTTTGCCGCGACACTTCCGGTCACTCCCAAGAGTATCTTTTTCATGGTCATTTTCCTTTTTCGGTTACGTTGATTTTTTTCCAGATTTCGCCGGCGAGCTCAGGCCGTCCCACCGTGACAGACATACCGTCCGGCGTGATGAACAATGCCGCGCTCCGGTACCATTCGAGGTTGTTCGCGATGATCAGATCCGCCTTCGAAGCCCGGACGCTCGCGGTCGCGATGGAGATAAGTTCCGAGTACGTCTTTCCCACCTCGAGCTTGAATTTGACGATCATCCCTTCGAATCCCCAGTCCGCCCTGATCTTGTCGATCAGCTTCTCGGTCGGAACCAGCTCGAAATACAGGTTCGGATGGGCGCTTGATACCTTCTTCGCGCTGTCGAGCGGCACCAGACGGTCCGCATCGTCTTTCGCGAAGACCCCGCTCACCTTGTAATCACTCACGGCGGCGGAATGAACGACCGCGTCGTACGCCCCGTCCGTGATTTCCATCGCCATGATATCGGCCAGCTCGTCGAAGGTGGAATACCGCAGTACCCGCAACCGATCGACCCCGACGACATCGTTGTTCGACGTGACGAGCGTGACATCCGCGCCCTCCCTGGCCATGTATCTCGCGATATCATGCCCGGTCTTTCCCTGGAATATGTTCGTGATCGCCCGGACCTGGTCGATCGGCACTCTCGTGCTCCCCGCGGTGACAAGTACTTTTTTCATGATGCGCTCCTATGCGTTTATCGTTTATCGGACAATCCGTTTGTGAATGAACTTCTTTCGGTCTCATCCTACCCCCTACGGAAATAATGTGAATGTGTGTTTATAACGAATGAATGACAATGATAATTTTCGGCTTATAAAGGCATAGTATTTGTCATTTTTACATTGACATCAGGTAGATTATCTCATAGGATTGTTTCAGATGCCGACCATTCGAGAAACATATGTCTCAGATCAATGACACGCTCAAGGAAATAGGACTGACAGACACCGAGGCCGAGCTTTACCTTGCCGGGCTGTCGTATTCGTCCGTCGGGGTGAAGGAGCTCGAAAAGGCGACCCGGATCAATCGGACGACGATCTATCACGCGCTCGATACCCTCATACGAAAGGGCCTCGTTTCCAAGCGCGAAAGCGGCACCGGCGCGAAGAGACTCTTCACGATGGCGCCCCCGGAAGCCATAAAAAAACTCCTCGATCAGGAAATCTCCCTTTTGAACGAAAAGAAGGTCGGAATCGACATGCTCATTCCCCTTCTCGCCGACCGCACGAAACGGAAAGAGGAACCGTTCAAGGTCTCGCATTTCGAAGGTCTGGAAGGCGTGAAGCTCGTCGTCGAGGAGGCGCTCTACTGCAAGAGCCGTTCCTGGGATATCATCGCCCCGAAAAAAAACTTCTTCAGCGAGTTCGATCCGACGTATGCCCGGTACTACCTCAAGACCCGGGAGCAAAACGGCATCCGGACCCGGTCGCTTTGGGAATTCACGCCGGATCGCCGCGCGCTTACGGTCAAGGAGCTTCGTGATCGCGATCCGCGCTATCTCCCGGAAGTCATGAATGGGAAATTCCGGTCGGTCATCATCAT
>JAAXTX010000054.1 GCA_013336285.1 Candidatus Moraniibacteriota bacterium
TCCGTCGTCGGAAATCGTTTCGCAAGCGGTCCACTGACCGGAACGGTCGTCATGCTGGTCACAGCCGTGGCCGTCACGTTGTTTTCGTTCAGGAACATTCGTACGGAGGATTTTCTGAATTGGAAAATCATCGCTTTGTTGACAGTATTGGGGATATTCAACGCGTTCGGTGTCATCCGCTATTCGGACAGACTTTCCCAGCCCGATATCCCGACAGCCGCATTCGTCGTCGTCACATCGATCGCCATGGTTGCCATCGCGCCGTTGCTCGAGTACGCGCTCAGCGGGAAACATCTGACGGTCGGCCATGTGTTCGGATATATCTGTGCCGCCGGAGCGATCATGTTTCTTTCCAAATGAACGTGAAACGGTCGCCGATTTTTCAATGAAGCAGGATCATCTAACGATGAGCCTGCTTTTCCTTTTCCGCACGGATAAGTCCCTGCTTGATTTTTCAGACCCGGGTGCTATACTCCCGTGTAACCGTTTTTTAACAATCTAGACCAAGGGAAAAGATGGAACGCATATTTCTGGAATATTTCGATTCCTCGGTCCCGCTTGAAGCGATCGTCGAGGAACGTTACGACGCGTTCGACGTGGCTCCGCATGTCAGGCGGACGATAACGCCGTTTCTCGACATCCTGAGACAAAAGGATGTCGAGACGTACCGGCATTCGCTCCGGGTCGGTATCATAGGATCGCGTATCGCGGAATATCGGGGGATGGATCCGAAATCGTCGCTGTATGGAGGGCTGCTGCATGATACCGGGAAATGCATGACGGATCTGCGACTGCTCCGGAAACGGGAAGCATTCGATGAGAATGATTTGAGAATGATCGAGGAGCATGTCATGGATGGGTACCGTATGCTGCGTGGGGTGCTCGATTTCACGGCCGACGTGATCGTTCGGCATCACTCGTTCCAGGCACGGGGCTATCCGAAGACGCTTCCCGATATCCTTCATCCTTACGGACCGGAGACGTTCCAAAAGATACAAGAATACGGGAGGCAGCTTGCCATGACCGATTTCTATGACGCGGCACATCGTATGAACGGCAAAGGAACGGGAGTACGGACGGGAGAGAACATCCGTCAACTGATGTTCGAGGCGTACTCGGATCGTCGTGAACAGGTGAATGAACTGTACGAAGTCGGGATATTCACGACTAAGACCGCGTGAAGGGTATCGGTACGTCACTGCGCTCGGAACATCGGTCAGATGAAAAGGTCTTTCACGCGTCGATTTACCCCGTTTGTGACCGAATGATGCCGGAAGATAATCCGATCACATCATACATCTTTGAAAAACAAAAACAGTTGAAACATGGTAATATATCGGATTCTCGCGGATTCCGTAATGTGGTTTCATTGGTTCTGGATAGCGCTGATGCTAGGGGGTATTTTTTTCTCGATCAATCATCCGTGGTACGTTCCATTTCATGGGCTGATCATAGCGACGACGATCACGGGACAGATACTGTTTCTCGGATGTCCGCTTGTCGCTTTGGAAAGTGCGCTTCGCAGGAAGTATGACCCGAGCGTGTCCTATACCGGATCGTTTACCTGCCATTATCTGAACGAATGGTTCGGAATCGTCGTGTCGCCTCAGGTTATGGTCGTGATATTGTTGGTAATTTCCCTGATATACCTGGCGATAATGATAGCGCACCATATCAGGCGTTGATAAGGGGGGCAATGCCCGAAAGAAACCCTGTAAACACGGGAGATGTCCGAACGACGTCTCCTTTTTTCTATTCCCAAGAAATTGGGTGTATGCTATCATCGTCGTCCATCCGAAGAACGCCATTGAGTCACGCTATGCCCGTTTTTTCACTGAAATCACCATACCAACCCGCAGGAGACCAACCTACGGCCATCGAGGGCCTGGTTTTCGGCCTGCAAGAGGGGATTGCGCGGCAGACGCTTTTGGGCGTTACCGGCTCCGGCAAGACATTTACCGTAGCGAACGTCATCCGGGCTTACGACAAACCGACTCTGGTGATCGCACACAATAAGACGCTCGCGGCGCAGCTCGCGCAGGAGTATCAGACGTTCTTTCCGGACAACGCGGTTCACTATTTCGTCTCGTACTACGACTACTATCAGCCGGAAGCGTACCTGCCGATCACCGACACCTATATAGAGAAAGACGCGCAGATCAACGCGGAGATCGACCGTCTGCGGCACGCATCGACCCAGTCGCTCCTGACCCGTCGGGACGTGATCATCGTCGCGTCGGTGTCGGCCATCTACGGACTCGGCTCGCCCGAGGAATACAAGAAGAACCATCTCGTACTCGAGATCGGCGAGACGTGTTCGCGACCGGAACTTTTGCGGAAACTCGTCTCCATCTTCTTTACGCGGACGAACGCGGATCTTGAGCCGGGAACGTTCCGTGCACTCGGCAATCGTATCGAAATCATGCCGGTGTCCGAGAAGACCGTCTATATGGTCGAGCTTTCCGGAAGCAGGATTTCGACGATCACGCAGATCGATCCGATCTCGCAGCGGATCCAGGGGTCGCCGAAGTCGATATTCCTGTTTCCGACAAAACATTTCGTCGCGGACGAAGAAAAGCAGGAACTGGCGATAAACAATATCCGGGCGGAACTCGCGGAGCAGCTGAAACACTTTGAAAAGCAAGGGAAGCTGCTCGAAGCCGAACGACTCAAGCGACGCACGAACTACGACCTCGCGATGATGGCGGAGATCGGGTATTGTAACGGCATCGAGAATTATTCCAGGCAGCTCTCTTTTCGTCCTGTCGGCGCACCGCCTGAGACGCTTCTGGACTACTTTCCGCACCTTCCGGACGGCACGCCTGATTTCCTGACCGTCATCGACGAATCGCACGTCACGCTTCCGCAGGTACGCGGCATGTATGCGGGTGACCAGGCACGCAAGAAGAACCTCGTGGAATTCGGGTTTCGTCTGCCTTCCGCACTCGACAACCGGCCGCTCCGTTTCGAGGAATTCGATGAGCGCGTCGGCGCGGTCATCTATACGTCCGCGACGCCGAGCGCGTACGAACGCGAGACGAGCGGACGGATCGTCGAACAGGTCATCCGCCCGACCGGACTTATCGATCCGGAAATCTCCGTGCGCCCGGTCCGCGAGGAGGGGAACTATCCGGGACAGATCGGTGACTTCATCCGTGAGACCGAACTCGAGGTGGGCAAGGGCGGCAGCGTGTTGGTGACCACGCTCACGAAGAAAATGGCCGAAGACCTTTCCCGCTATCTCCGTGAGAAGGGTATAAAAGCGGAGTATCTGCACAGCGACATCAAGACTATCGAGCGTATCAAGATACTCACCCAATTCCGGAAGCGGGAATTCGACTGTCTGGTCGGCGTGAACCTTTTACGCGAGGGACTCGACCTGCCGGAAGTGTCGTTCATCGGAATCCTCGACGCGGACAAGGAAGGATTTCTTCGGTCCGAGACCTCGCTTATCCAGATCATCGGCCGTGCCGCACGAAACGTGGCCGGGCGCGTAACGCTGTATGCCGATTCCGTGACCGGCTCGATGAAATACGCGATCGACGAGACGAACCGGCGCCGGGCCATCCAGGTCGCCTACAACGAGAAGCACGGTATCACGCCGGAGACGATTCGCAAGATCATTCACGACATCACCGAGGATCTTGAGAGCGAACACGACAAGGCGGTGCGAACGATACTCGCGATCGATGAGGCTGGATTCGATAAGGACCCGCGCAAGACCATCCGTCGCAAGGAAAAAGAAATGAAAGAAGCGGTGAAAATACTCGACTTCGAGACCGCGGCCATATTGCGCGATGAGATCCGCGCGCTTGAGGCAAGGATCGGAGCCGAATGACGGAACGGTCGATCCGGGACGTTTTTTCGTGGTATAATGGTATCCGAAACGGAAACGTAACATGGACATCATATGGAAAAACGGCAACAGTGGATTGTCGGAGCGATAGCGGTGCTTGCCGCGGTCGCGATCGGTTCGGTCACATATCGGCAATTCGTCGGTTCAACCGAATCACGCGGGCTCGTAAGGAACCTTCGGGAACAGGCCGCACGGGAGAGACAGGCTACTGACATGAAGAATGACGGGTTCGATTCCGGTGCGTTCCCGATCGTTCCTGTTGGCAAGGAATCCGTGGACGGGGTCGTTGCGGGTATCGCGTCCGATCTCGATGCGGAAGCCGAAACACTCGACATTCAGGTAGCCGAAACCAAGTCGGCGCTGGACAATCAGGGTGACGCGATTAATGATTTGGACAATGCGTATGAACAGGACAAGTTCTAGCCTCGTTGCGCTTGCCGTTTCTGTCATCTGCGGAACGATTCTTCTTTCGGGAAAGGCGGATGCCTTTCCTCTTCTTGAGAACCTGAAGGCGAAGGTGAAGGATACGGTCAAGATTCAGGAAGACGCACAGAAAGGATTGAATCTCCAGTCGATCGACCGGACCACGGGTATCGGTGCGAATCTTCAGGAGAAGTTCTGCTCCGGATTCGCGGATGCGATCGCGAACATGAACGGTCGGATCGATGAGGCGCAAAAAAAGCTCCAAGATCGTCGCGATACGCGTGAGGAAAGTTGGTCGTCCCGTTGGGAAAACCAGGACGCCAAACTCGGGCAGCTCCGGACCGAGCAGGACGCACGTCGCGAGGAATGGTATGCGAAACTTGATTCGACCGACCTGACCGATGCCCAAGAGAGCGCGTTGAAGAAGTTTCGTGGGACGGTCGATGCCGCCGTGGACGACCGGCGGGAATCGGTGGATTCCGCCAATGAGGCGTTCCGCGAGGCGGTCGGGAAACTTTCGATCAGTCGGCAGTCCGCCATCGACGGAATCGCATCCGATTTTCAGTCGTCCGTCGATGCTGCATTTGCGGCAGCGAAGAAGGCGTGCGATAACGGAAAAGACGCGAAGACCGTCCGGTCGGAGTTTCGGGACGCCATAGAGGCCGCCCGAACAGCGATGAAAAAAAACCGCGATAAGCAGTCCGGAATCGGCGACCAGGTGTCCGCGCTCGCAAAGACGAGGAATGAGGTGATCCGGAAGGCGGTCGATACGTTCAAATCGAGACTTGATGTCGCATCGGCCGAGTTGAAGAAATCGTTTCCGAGTACGGCCACCGTAACCCAATAGTCCGTGCGCTCGTTACCGATTCGCGTTTTTTTAGGATGCATCTCATGAGTGAAACCGATTTTCACGAACGGGTATATAAAATAGTACGGGGAATTCCTCGTGGTATGACGCTGTCTTATGGTGAAGTCGCGCGTCTGGCGGGGAGTCCGGGTGCCGCGCGCGCCGTCGGTTCGCTCATGAGGAAGAATTCCGATCCGGAAATCCCGTGTCATCGGGTGATTCGGTCCGACGGTCGGGCGGGGAAATAGAACCGCGGAGGAGAGGACGTGAAACGAAAGCTAAAGGGTATGGTTTGATGACAGAGGGCGCGTATGTACAGCTTAAGGCTGAATTTCTTCATATCTGATATCATGGAAGGAAGATTATCCGTTTTGTACGTCATATGAGCGAAGGACCCGGACTGAAGATACTCGGCGAAATATCTATTCCGGAGAGGAAAATACCGAAGACGATGAGTCTCGAATCGAGGAAACGGGCGGCAGAGGTGTTGCCGGCGGCTCTTGTCGCGACTGTCGAACGACTGAACGGGACGATCCGTGAGAAGCTGCCATCGCTCGATGAGCGTCAGGTCCTGCTTTCGGACGGACGGATCGATATGGAAGCGTTCCGGAAAGAGAACGGCGGTCCGCATGCGGACGGGACGGTCGAATCGGACC
>JAAXTX010000055.1 GCA_013336285.1 Candidatus Moraniibacteriota bacterium
CATGGGGAACATATCGCGCCGTGCAAGGTCGGGACGCGGTTGCTATGACGGACGGAAAGCGGAAGGGACACTTGCTCATTTCCTCTTCTGATGCCTCGCGCGACAAGGAATCGTGTCGGGAGCAGAAGGTAAACAGAATGCTGTTTTCAGAGAAAATGATTCAGATTGCGATACGAAATGCCGTTTCCGCCGGCGAAGCAGGAATCATCATTCCGCCGGATGCGTGGTTTACGGAACTCAAGGCACTTCCAGAACAAAAGAGACGTTTCCCTCTCCCGTTTCGCCACGATGATAAGGGAGTCTCTGTGGAGGACGTTTTCGTCGGAGATTATGATAACGTCGAGATCCCGCGACAGTTGGTGTTTCAAGACTCGGGCGACGGCACGACCCATCGGCAGTACCTCGGCGAACTCGTGGAGAACCCTCTCCGTGCCGCGCGGCTGAACTTACTCAGTCTCAAGTCCGGATTTGATGACACCGTTGACCAGGTGGCTCGTCGGCGGACGGCTAAATCGCTACTGCGATCGGTCGGGAAATTGATCGGGGAGGAGGCACGGAGGATTGACGAGGCCCTCGGACAAACCGGCAAATGGGAACAGATGTTGTCAACGTTGAACAAGCCGTCGTATGTGGGATCGGACCCGGGGGATTTCGACACGCATCGGCAGTTTCGCGAAGAGTGATGCAGTTCGGTTTCGGCAGAGAATACTGGTTCCCGAGGCTTATTCCTTTTGGGATCTGCATGTCGCGATCCAGGACGCGATGGGCTGGATGGATTATCATCTGCATGAATTCCAAGCGATCAGAAACAAACGCGGAAACGAACGGAGTATCGGGATCCCGAATCCGGAGATCGATGTCGATGACGTAAAGCCCGGATGGAAAGAGTAGATAGCCGACGTGTTTTCCGAAGAAAAATGGATGCGATACGTGTATGACTTCGGTGACTATTGGGTCCATATGGTCACCCTGGAAAAGATTCTTCCAAGGGAAGACGGCGTGGAATATCCGACCTGTATCACAGAAAAGAGCCTGTCCTCCCGAGGACAGCGGAGCGCTGTGGGGCTATTATGATGTGTTGGAAATATTTAAGCGTCCGAAACATTCGGAATATACGGATACTGTCGAATGGATCGGGGATGAACATTTTGATCCAGAGGAGGTCTCTTTCAACGATCCGCAGCAAGAGCTGAAAGGGCGCGGAATCCAAAACTGATTCGGGTAACGTGAGTGAGTATCATGACCGCCCCGAAACTGCTGTCGGTGAAGATCGGGCAGGATGTGATGATCGGCAAAATGTCGACGTTTTTCCGAAAGGTGGTATTATGGCTATGATTCAAGAAGAAGGATTATAGAACCCCTATGAACCGATTTGAACAGGCGGCGTCGGATACCGACTCTGGGGAGAAAGAGCGGATCTTACTGGAGCGTATCCACACATTCGTTGTTGGACGTATCCGTATCAAGACATTGCAAGAATCGTATCATTTTGATACGATAAACGTATCATTTTGATACGATAACTATGGAAATAAGCGAAAAAGAGCAGAAATACCTAAGGATATTCATTTCGAGGGAAACGCTTCAGTCATCCGACGTGCATCGACGCCTTCTTGAAAGAAAGGGGGAGGTTTCTCTGGTGACGGTAAAACGCGCGCTTTCGGACCTTTCGGGTAGGGGACTGATCAGGTCTGTCGGATCCGGGCCGACTACCGCGTACGTCATTACGACGGTCGGACGGATCTTCACCGATCTCGATGCGACGGCCTATTGTTCCGTCGAGCCGGACAAACGCTTCGGAATCACGCGGTACGATCCCGCCGTCATGAGGGATATGCCGGAGGATATCTTCTCCGAAGAAGACCTCGCTTTTTTCGAAACGGCGACAGGCGAATACCTGAAGCGTTCGGAAGACCTCTCTCCCACGATCGCGAAAAAGGAGCTCGAGCGGCTCATCATCGAGCTTTCGTGGAAGTCGTCGCGTATCGAGGGGAATACCTATACGCTTCTCGATACCGAGAAGCTTATCCTCGAGAACAAGGAGGCGGTCGGGCACGATCGCGCGGAGGCGAGGATGATTCTTAATCACAAGGATGCGTTCGCGTTCGTCCGTGAGCATGTCTCGGAGTTCGATACCGTCACGCGCGCCAATCTTGAGAAGCTTCATTCGGTCATCACCGGAGACCTCGGTGTCGGCGTCGGGCTCCGTTCCCGCCCGGTCGGTGTCGTCGGATCCGTGTATCACCCGCTCGACAATGTCCATCAGATCCGGGAGGGTGTCGACGATATCACTTCCGCGGTATCGCGCGCGACCTCGCCGTATGCCAAGGCGTTTCTCGCTCTGCTCGGCATCAGCTATCTCCAGCCGTTCGAGGACGGAAACAAGCGGACGGCCAGGATCATGGCGAACGCTATCCTGCTCCGATACGGCAGGGCGCCGCTTTCCTATCGGAGTGTGGACGAGAACGAATACCGCGAGGCGATGCTCGCATTCTATGAGCTCAACTCGATCGTTCCGTTTCGGCGTATATTCCTCGCGCAGTATGATTTCGCCGCCCGGAATTATGCCGTGCGGTAGCGGTGCGGAGAATGAGCCGGGTTCGTTTCCGAACAGCCGGAGCGGAGTCGTGAAATCGACCCATACGGTGGCGGAAGGGCGTGTCCGAGTCGTGGTCGCAATTTTTCGGGTCGGAATGATGCGTGCGACAGACGGGGGGATTGATTCGATCCCCCCGCTATTCGTAATGGTCCTTCCTCAAGTCGATCTTCATCGTTATCGATCTCTTCAACGGGTGCGTTTGTCGGTTTTCGGTAAAGAAAAGCCGCTCTCGCTGGAGGCGGCTTTTGCATGAACGGCGGATGCGCGTTCAGGGTTGTTCTTCCGGGGGAGCGTGTTTTCTGGTAGTCTCGACGGCTTCCTTGAAATCACCGAGATCATTCACGACGACCGCGGTTCCGGTGGCCATGATCTGCTCGTACGCGTTCATGACCCGTACGACTTGTCCGGGCGGCATCCAGAATCCGGAACGGTCCATGCCGGATTCCGCGCAGTCCCAGCGCAGGCAGCCCACGAGCGTGAGCGGGTCTTCGGAATAGCGTATAGCGTAGTCGGGAATCTCGAATCCCTTTTTCGGGCTATACAGCGTTATCGGATCTCCGACGAAGATGGGTTTGCCGCACCAGGCGCAGCGTATGGCCATCTTCTCGAGACAGGCATGACAATAGGGCGTGTGACCGTCCGTAATGGGAATCCTGGTAACGCAGAATTCGTCGTGAGCGTGTACGCGACCTTTCAACCAGGTCTTGTGGCCGCAATCGGCCGTTATCGGATACAGTCTTCCGGCGAAAATAGACATGTTCGTTTGGTTTTGAAAGTTCAATAATGCAGATATCTTTCCATACCGAAGCATAGGATCCGGGCGATGTCAACATTTTCCGTCGGAATACGGAGGATTATTCGGCGAAACCGAATCTGCGGATAAAGCAAAGCCGCACTCGTTTGAGGCGGCTTCACGTTCACTCATTGGGGGAGCATGAGATTATACCGTTCGATGCAGTTTTCGATGAACCGATCCGTCACTTCCCAGTGATAGGGTTTGGGGCAGCTTCGAATCAAACCTTGGGCCGTCATCGTGGTCAGTTCGGCTGTTACCACCTCGATGATGATAAGATGATGAATGAAACTGATTTTCGGATTGTCACGCCTCATTTTGATCGCGGTTTGCCGAATGCTTTCAAGGAAGTGCCAGAGATGGAACGGTTCCCAGCGGTCTCCTTGTTCTCCGAGGAACGAGACGAGGGCGCCGCACGCTACCAGTCTGAGTTCGTCCTCTTCGCTGTACGGCAAAGGAAGCGCGGTCGCGAGCATTCTTTCGAGGTCCGAAGGCCTGAGAAGATCACGTATGTTTTCTTGCATTGGATTCTCCCGTGATATTGAAAAGAGCCGGTGTGTTTCTGAAACGAATACTATCCACCTTACCCGTATTCCGTCAATGTCGTACTTTCCGGTTCGGAAGCGTGCCGTTCGGAATCGGTTTATCGGAAGGGATGTGCAGAGAGTGTTGACATGAATATAAGTATGTGTTATGAAAATTCATACCTTTATGAAGGTGTCTGTTTTTTAATTTCCTTACCCGTCGGAGGTCGGGTGCTATGGATATTCGTGGATTCTTTTCGAAGTTTGGTGCTTTGTGGTCAGGCCTGGTCTTGTTCGCGTTTTCGATCCACTGTCTTTGGTACATGTGGCCGCACATTATCCTTAGGCCGGTGCCGGTTACCGATATCTTCATTCTCCCGGCCCAGGAGACTGAAATCATCACGTGTTTCGTATTCGGCTTGGCCTTGGCCCTATGCGGGTATATCGCCATGCGGGAATATGGCGAAGAAACGAGAATGAGGGAGTTGTCCCGGTCTATCGCCGCCATAACGACCGGATATGTCGCGGCTTCGTGGATATTGCATTATCCTACGATCATGCAGGAACCCGTTTTCATTTTCGCGGTTATCGCATATGCGTTTTTCGCGTTTCGATTTATCTATCTTTTTGCCAGCCTCTTGGCGGAAATGCTCATAGCATGGAAAATTCGGAAAATCGCGGGTTAGTCGAGAAACATTATGGAGCCGATACGAAGTCGGCTCCCTTTTTATTGGCTGGTGTCTACCCTGTTACCCTTCAAGTCTGGTTCATCTGCCGTGTTTTGCCCCTTTTTCATGATATTGACTTTTAGTAAATTTTGTACTATAATATACCATACAGTATTCTTAACAGTGAAATAGTTCACATAACCTAAGGGGGGCTCAAATGAACATATATCCTGGTCTCATGTTGGCATTCGGCTTAAACGGAATGTCGATGGAGTCGGCGTGCATGATGATCCTGGCGACATGGTTCGGCATGTTCATATACGTCTGTATCGTCGTCAGGAATCGCAGGAGGGATATGCGACTGCGTTTCGATGGTCTGGTTGAAAGTCAGAATGTCGGCAGTCTCGAAGATCGTTTCGCGATCGAAGAGACCGCGTTACGGAACCGTTTCTATGACATGGTCGGTGATGTCGTGACATGGCAGCAGATATACGACATGGAACAGTATGTCGGTGAGGCTAAAAAGGATTTCAATCGCACCGTTTCCGGGCTTCGGGCACTGCTTAAATCTAATCGGGATCATGCGAAGAATGCCGACTGCAAAAAACTCTTCGAGGAGGCGGACAAATCGATCGGTCTGGTGCGATATATCGAGCATTCCATTCTGCTGCGTGATATGCATTGGCCTAAAGAAAACGACCCGCTTTATAATGGGGATAGGACCGGGTACTCGGATCCTATGCATGACTCGGACGGATATCGGAATTCCAATCGCGAGCCCGACGGCTTCGACGGTTACCGTTAGCCGCTGATATCGTTCCAATGCGGGTTCATGTGGTGATTATATAAGGCCTTCAATCTTGGAGGCCTTGTTTTTATATATTAAGAAAGCCGCACTCGTTTGAGGCGGCTTGTGGGTCGATATTATCGTATGGGTTTTATCGAGTAGGTCTCGATACAGTGCTCGATGAGACGTGCTGTCGGCAGGTATCGGTCCGAGTCCGGCATTTTCTCGAAATAATCTTCGGAAACCAGCCCGGTCGTAAATACTATGGCGAGGCCAGCGAAGACGATGGGGCTTCGCG
>JAAXTX010000056.1 GCA_013336285.1 Candidatus Moraniibacteriota bacterium
CCAGATTGTGAAACACCTCTCCCAGATGCCGTCTTAGCTGCGCGTAGAGCGTCCGGCGACGACACTTCGGGATAAACACCACATGATATTTGCACACCCAGGTGGTGTGGCTTAGGCTTGCTGGTCTGTCCATCAGGATTCTCCTTCATCGTGTGCTTTGGCGGCTCACGACGTGGAGTCTCCTAGTGGACTCCCGGAACTGTCAAACGGCTACTGTCACCCCGGCAGAGCCGGGGGTTTACCCAATGTAATTATGTGGGCTTGGTACCTGAACAGTATTTGGGGAAACTTTAATTATGAATTTGTCTATCAATTTCTGTTCCTTAAATATCTCGTACAAGATCAAATATAACAACATGAATTGAACAACTGGCTCATCAATTCGAATTGCATAACTGAAGATATTTACAAGAGGATGGTTCTTTAATTTTTTTGATTGAATAAGAAGCTCCCCTAATTCTTGAATTTCTGATTGATTTAGGTTCCTTCCTCCGCTACTCATGACACCGTGGCAATATCTTGCCACGGAGACCCGTTTTTTAAATATTGATGCCGTAGGTCAATAAATCATTTCGTGGTATTGTTAATGCGGATTCGATATGTATGGCCTTTCAGGTGGATATAAGCGCGAAATATATCAAGAGTATGGATCAATCGACTACGCTTGCCGAGTATGTCGCCCGCCGAGTCAACGCCGGTGCTCCCAAGTCGGAGATCAGGGAGGAACTGCTCGCGGTCGGATGGTCTGAAGAGGAGGCGGACGAGGCGTATCGTGACGGCGTCGTGTCTATCGGCGCGCCCGTCCCGTCGATGGGAAATCGTCCGACTACGGGAAAGAAATCCTCCACGGTAGATATCATCATCAACCTGTTTTCGTTCATCCTGCTCGGTATCGTCGCGACCGCACTCGGCGTGCTGTATTTCCAGATTATCAACCGGTATCTCCCGGATCCGCTTGCCGCGGTGAGTTTTTATGAACAGCAGTCCCTGGTGAGCGTGATGCACTACTCGATCGCGGCGCTCCTTATCGGGTTCCCGCTGTATTATCTGACGATGCGGATATGGTTCCGGAAATTCCGCGAAAACGAGGGGCGAACCGAGTCAAGGCTGTCGAAATGGCTTACGTATATCGTTCTCCTCGGAACATCGGTTACCATCGTAGGCGATCTCATCACGCTCGTGTTCACTTTCCTGCAGGGTGAACTTACCGGTCGATTCTTCCTGAAGGCGATCACGATCCTCGCCATAGCGGCCGCCGTATTCGGTTTCTATTTTTTCGAACGACGCAAGATACAGTATCGCAGGGACGTGTCCGCAAGAACCTTCAAATCGTTCAGCATTGCGGTCGCCGGTGTCGTCGCATTCGGTGTCGTCCTGGGATTTTTCGCGGGCGGTTCACCGGAAGAGACGCGGAAGCTTACGTTCGACAATCAGCGCGCCGACGACCTGCGGAACCTTTCGGGCTGCGTCGAGAATTACGCTTCGCGGTACGGGACGCTTCCCTCGACCCTCGCGGAACTGAATCGTGCTAGCGATTTCACGTACTGTTCACGGTACGAGGCGGATCCCGAGACGAAGGCCCCCTACGAATACATGATTATCACGCCATCCCGACAACAAGGGGTCGTGAAGATCGGGGAGTATGAACTATGTGCGACATTCGCGACCGTGGGGAGGACGTCGCCGGCGTCGGTCATGAATGGCGTGGTGGACGATGTCTGGAGCAATCACGCGGCAGGTCGGGGATGTGATATCGTCTCCGCCCAACTCGGGGAACTCGCACCGACACCGGCTCAGAATTCCGGCATTCCGGCTACCGCTTTGCCGAGTGTCGTGAAATAGCATCAACACGACGAGGTCGGGAGAAGGAAAGTCCCTCAAGAGGGGCTTTTCTTTCCCTCTAGCGGAATATTGAAACGGTATGAATACTTGACACAAACATGAAAATAGTATATGGTCTTTTCATAATCCCGATTCCGTATGGAACGGTCGCTCCGCAAGGGATACGGTGGCCTGGATCCTGCCACGGAATAGGATCTATATTCCTTAATAATGGGAGGTGCCGTATGGCACGTGTTATCGACGAAGGACTCCTATTCGACAGAGGGCCGTCCAAACTGGACCTGATGTTGGCTCAATACGATCAGGAATTCGGGGTTCGCAAAGTGAAGTTCCGAGTGAAAGATCGGCATAGCGCCTTCAATAGGCCGGAGTGGTACGAAGTCGAGGTTCTTGCGGTCAGGAGATCGCAAAGTGATTGGGAGCTGTTTCAAATCGATGGCGTATTCCGGACCGATTCCGGCTTGATGCCGATATCGATCAGGTATCATAGCGGCTCCAGGAAAGGGGAGGCGGAAATTCTTACCGAACCTCGCAGGCGCGGATATTCCGATTCGAAGAAATCCGAATCACTCATGATCGTCATCCATCAGATGATCGCTTCGTACCAGAGATTCCATACGGGGCAGGAAATGAGTCCGGAAATCTTTGAAAAGTTTGAAATCGCGAAACGGATCTCCCGAGCGGAAAACGCCGACGAACTGAATGCCGCCATCGAGGATCTCAAGTGACAGGCATAGCCGACGAGCAGCCGTGAAACATATCACGGGGCTCGTTTTTTATGCGCGAAGATACTTGAGTAAACGTATGATTCCTGCTAGGTTTCCTTTAGAGAGTTTGTATCGGCTGCTTAACATATCAAAACGGGGGCCACATGGACGAGAATCGGTCGTACAGGAACATCCTGATCATAGATAGGGCGACACGCGGAGACGCTTTGGCCTGGCGGATAGCGCAATATCCCTGGATCGCGAAGGTGAAGGTCGTCCCGGGTAACGGAGGCACCAGACTGCGAAAAGAACGGGAAAAAATGATATGGATCCAAGGGAAAAGGAAATCCGATAACGCTTTTGTTCCGAAAATAGAAAGCATACCGATCCATCAGGGCAACGAAGGACACCTATCGTCGTATGTGACTCAGCTTGCGGCCTTCGCGGAGGTCGGCTCAACGAGCATGACGATAGTCGGGCCCATTTACCCGCTTTCCGCGGGTATCGTGGACAGTTTCGCCGCAAGACGGATGGAGGATCGGATATTCGGTCCGTCCAGGGCCGCCGCAATGATCGAGACGTCGAAAGTGTTCGCGAAAGAGATAATGATGCGAACCGGTATCAAGACGGCTCCATACAAGACGTACAGGACGTACAAGGCCGCCGAGAAGCATATCCTGAAAATCGGCGTACCGTGCGTGGTAAAGGCGGACGGCCTGACGCTCGGGAAGGGTTCGCATGTGTGTCTGACGCTTGAGGAGGCCCTGAAGAGACTTCGCGAAATCAAGGTCAAAAAGGTTCACGGAAATGCCGGGAAGACGGTCATCATCGAACGGTATATCCCGGGCCTGGAGTTCTCGGTAACCGCGTTCTGTGATTGGAACGGGAAAGAAGCCTCGTTCGTCATGCTTCCGGCGACGCAGGATCATAAGGAGATCGGGGACGGGAACCTGGGTGAGAATACCGGCGGCATGGGGATCATCTGTCCCGTACCCTGGGTCACGGATGAGATCATGAATCGCGTCGGAAAAGATATCATCCTTCCCATGTTGAACGCGTTGGCGGAACTTGGGACGCCGTTCAAAGGATGTCTGAATCCGAATATCATCCTGGGCTCGGAAGGATCGCTCCACGTCGCCGATTGGAACGCGAGATTGGGAGATCCGGAAACACCCGCGTTCATGCGCCTGTGGAAAGACGGGGACATCACCAAGGTTTTTCGAGCCTGCGCGGAAGGACGTCTGTCGGGAGCCGTTAGCGAAATACGGCTGAGCGACGAACATGTCGCGTGTGTCATGTTGGCTTCCAAGGGATATCCGGGTCCGTACGAGAAAGGATTTCACATAACCGGTATCGAAAAGGCCGAAAGTATTCCGGGAGTGGTCGTGTTTCATGGGCGGGATGTCTATGAGAGTCGTACCGTCTCCGAAAAACCGAGACTTCTTACGGATGGTGGTCGCGTACTTTGCGTGACAGCGACGGGGGCCACGCTTCAGGATGCCGTTTCCAAAGCCTATGCGGCGGTGGATCTGATCCATTTCAAGGGGAAGACGTATCGTCACGACATCGGTGCACAGGCACTCGAATGGATGCGTCAGCATTGACTGCCGTTTTTTGAGAATCTAGCGCCGAGGTGGAGTATCCACCCCGGCGTTTTTTTAATAGCATTTCCAGGATTTATAAATATTCTATTTGACAAATCTTATTCATCGTGTCATTATCTCATGTCGGATTTCCCGACTTTGAACCTTAAAAATACTTTGGGAATGAAAAAACTGCTGCTGTGGTTGGCATTCCTCCTGTTCTTTCATGGAGGAATCAACTCCGCTTACGCGGAAGAAATCGGCGGAATACGCCTGGTGTTCGGCGGAGACGTCACCCTGGCCTCGTGGTATGGAACCCTGGCCGGCTCGAACGATCCCGCATGGCCGTTCCTGAAACTGAGACCGTATTTCATGACGGCGGATCTGGTCATGGTGAATTGTGAGACCGCTATTACCGATCGGGGCGTTATCCAGCCCAAGGAATTCAATTTTCGGATGAAACCGGAATTGGTGGCGGCATTTACGCAAAACGGGATATCTCTCGTTACGATAGCGAACAACCATGTCTGCGATTACGGAAAGGTCGGACTCGAGGATACCATTTCGTATCTTGATCGAGCCGGGATAGGACATGTCGGCGCGGGTATGAATCTTACGGAAGCCAGAAAGCCGGTCTGGAGAATGATCAAGGGAAAGCGTTTCGCCTTTCTCGCATACGGAAATTATTCATCGGCTACGGCTGACCGTTACGGGGTAGCGTATCGAGATCCGTCATACGTCGTCGCAGACATACGATCTGCCAAAAAAATGGGGGCGGATTACGTCGTGGTGAACTTCCATTGGGGAGCTGAGCGGGCGAAGAGTCCATCCTTGTCCGACAAGGGCATCGCGCATGCCGCGGTGGATGCCGGAGCCGATATCGTGGTAGGTCATCATCCGCATGTCCTGCAGCCGGTCGAGATCTATCGCGGCAAAATTATCGCGTACTCGCTCGGGAACTTCGTTTTCGGTGGGAACCGCAATCCCGGAAAGGACAGCGCGCTTCTTGAAGTGACGGTTACGGATTCGTACATCGATTATCGGTTGGTACCGATACGGATCGACGTCGCTGAAACAAGATATCAGCCATACATAATCGATATGTCCAAATCAGGATTGGCAACGCGGTGAACCGAGATGAACCGTTTGAAGAACGTATCAAAACGCCGGGGTGAACCATTCACTTCGGCGTTTTCTTTGAAACACGCGGATATGTTTCGGAACTCGATGTGCCATTCGCGCTATATTATAATTGTCCGTCTGTCCTTTCATACCCGCGCCGTTTATCGAGGATATGTCCAGTAACCGCCTTTTAGCGAGAATATCGGCTTCTCAATCCATTTATTCAAATATTCCCTTTATATAAGCAAAATATCGAATTTATCAATCGGTAGCGTTTCCTAGTCAATACCTTTGCATCACTTCCTCCGGTGTCTGGTACCCGATTCCCATATGGATCCGTTCCCCGTTGTAATACGGGAGATACTCCGAAATGGCTTTCCTC
>JAAXTX010000057.1 GCA_013336285.1 Candidatus Moraniibacteriota bacterium
AATCGTCGCCAATGTCGTCTTGCCGCTGCCCGGCGGGCCCCAAAGGATGATCGAAGGAACCGCGTCGCTCCCGATCGCCTTGCGCAAGAACGTCCCTTCGCCGACAAGCGAAGACTGCCCGAGGAATTCCTCGAGGGTCCGCGGCCGCATCCTGTCCGCAAGCGGTATTACGTGAACGGGTTTATTACCCTTCTTCATATATTTTCACCCTATTTTCCCACCAAAAAACCCGCCTGTAAAGCGGGCTTTTTCAAAGTATCATGTCCGACGGAGAATCAGGTCCCTTCGCTTCCCGATCCGGTGCGCCATCTGAGAACGAATTCACGGGATTGATGTTTGGCGGCATTCCTTCCGAAACTGTTCCAAGGGAGTTTGAAGCCGAGATCCTCGAATTGGTCCAGTACCCATTGCGCGTACGTATTGCTGTTCGTACCGATAAGGGAATATTCCCTGATGGGATAGTTCTCATGACTCGAGGTGATCACATCAATCATCCGTTTCGCCAGATCGCCCTCCACCCGTTTCAATATCCTTCCCTTCCAAAACGGCTCCCGTCGGATGAACGGGATCACTTCGATACCGCGAAACATCGGGAAATAATCCTTGTGCAGATAGGCCCATTCTTCATTTTCGTTCAACCGGTCCAACACTTCCCATCTCGTTATCTTCCCCTTCTCGTTACAGACGAACCAGGGATGCGAGGCAAAACTGAGCGGAAACGTCACCGGGCAATGAAATATAAAAACCTGATATTTTTCCGAATTCAACAACTGTCGATATTCGTCCCTCTTCATAGTAGACGTCAATGAATAACATACCGGTCATCAGTTCGAAACTACCAAGCCTCCCGAAAACTGACCGTATATTATTGCACAAAAAAGACCAAATGTAAAGTGGTCTTTTTTCGCGTCAATAAGGCAAAATGATTATTCGACCGTTACCGACTTGGCGAGATTCCTCGGTCGATCTACGTCACGCCCCAGGAGCACGGCGACGAAATACGAGATAAGTTGAAGCGGAATGACCGCAACGAAGGGAACGAACAGCTCGTCGATCTGAGGAATCGCCACGGACCGATCGGCGAGCGCCGCGGTCTCGGTATCGCCCTCGGTCACGATCGCATATACTTTGCCCTTCCGCGCCTTCACTTCCTGGATACTGCCGAGTATCTTGTCATGAACTTCGGTCAACGGGGCGACCGTCACGACCGCCATATTCTCGTCGATAAGAGCTATAGGGCCATGTTTCATCTCACCTGCCGGATACCCTTCCGCATGGATATAGGAGACTTCCTTGAGCTTGAGCGCGCCCTCGAGCGCGACAGGATAACAAACCCCGCGACCGAGGTAATACACGTCGCGCAACTGGGAAATATCCTCCGCGAGTTCCCGGCATGCGGAACGCGTCTCGAGAGCCGCAGCGACCTTATCCGGAACGGAATCGAGTTCTTTGGCCAGTCGAAGCAGTTCGGCTTCGGGAAGCGACCGGCGTCTCCGCGCGAGAGCGAGCGCGATAAGCGAGAGCACCGTTACCTGCGCCGTGAATGCCTTGGTCGATGCGACGCCGATCTCGGGTCCGGCATGCGTATACACGCCCGCAACCGTCTCCCGCGCGATGGATGACCCAACCACGTTACAGATGCCGAAAGCATACGCTCCGGCTTCCTTTGCGAGCCGAATCGCAGCAAGCGTATCGGCAGTCTCTCCGGACTGGGAAATCGCGAACACGAAGTCACCCTTTCGGATAAGCGGATGCCGGTACCGATATTCCGAAGCGTACTCGACCTCGACATGTACGCCGGCGATACGTTCTATGAGGTATTCCCCAAGGATTCCCGCATAAAACGAAGTCCCGCATGCGACGATGACGATTCGTTCGGCTTCGGCCAACTTATTGAAATAATCGCTGAGACCGCCGAGCTTTACCTCTCCGGTTTTCGGATTAAGCCTTCCGCGCATGCTGTCACGGATGGTCTTCGGTTGTTCGAATATCTCCTTTTCCATGAAATGACTGTATCCTTCCTTCGCCAACGACTCGAGTTTGAATTCGATTTCCCGAATCGCCGGGCTGTGACTGACTCCGTCGTCTATCGCCATGATTTCAGGATTTTCTGCGCCACAACGGATAACCGCCATGTCACCGTCATCGAGATAGACGACCCTACGCGTATGTTCTGCGATCGGTGACGCATCGGATGCGACGAGATACTCGTCTTCGCCGATTCCGATAACGAGCGGGCTGCCCTTTCGTGCGACGACAAGCGTGTCCGGATCATCCGCCGATATCGCCGCGATAGCGTATGCCCCGACGACTTCCTTGAGTGCGAGCCGGACGGCCTCCGGGAACGGCACGCCGGCGGCATTTCGGACGTCCTCGATCAGATGTGCCACGACTTCGGTATCCGTATCGCTGAGGAAAGTATGTCCGCGAGATTCCATGTCCGTCTTGAGTATGCGGAAATTCTCGATGATTCCGTTATGCACGACCGCGATCGACGCATCGTGAGAAAGATGGGGATGCGCGTTCCGGTCATCCGGCACGCCATGCGTCGCCCAACGTGTATGTCCGATACCTATGGTTCCGGTAACATCCTTCTTCTCGACGAACGTTTCCAAATCGTCGACCTTTCCACGTCGTTTGTAGACACGAAGACCCTTCTCGCCGCCAAGCGCCACGCCGGCACTGTCATATCCGCGATATTCGAGCCGGCGGAGTCCGCCGATGATAAGCGGGTACGCTTCCTGCTTTCCGACATAACCTACGATTCCGCACATAGAGTTGTTATTCGAAGATTACCGATCCCTGTCGCAATACCTGCAAGGCGCCGTCTTTGATCCGCACGACTGTCGATGGCAGTCCGGACAACCGCCCTCCGTCGACGAAGAAGCCGCAACGCGAACCGAAATATCGGACCGCCTCATCGACCGTCGTCGCGGGATTTTTTCCAGCCGGATTGGCAGACGGAGCGAC
Organism: Candidatus Moraniibacteriota bacterium; assembly: GCA_013336285.1. Taxonomy (GTDB): domain Bacteria; phylum Patescibacteriota; class Minisyncoccia; order Moranbacterales; family UBA1568; genus JAAXTX01. The sequence continues at coordinate 2,971 of JAAXTX010000057.1, forward strand.
GACCGGGCCCGCTTCGCGGAGAAACCCGCGCAAATCGGCGTTCTTCGGTACCCGGAACGCGATCGTTCCAGTCCCGCGATGCAGGTGTGACCATTCTTTCCGATCATGAGGGAGCACGACGCTTACCTCCCCCGGCCATACCGATCCGAGCGTGCGCAGCATCCCGTCATTCGGAACGATACCGAACCGGCCCAGATCCGACGTATCGGAAAGAAGCACGATGCATGGTTTTCCGTTCTCCCGACTCCGGATACGATAGACTTTCTCGACCGCGGCCGAATCCATCGCCGACGCGACCAGACCATATAAGGTATCCGTCGGAATGACGCCGGCTTCGCCCTTTCTCACTTTCTTCGCCGCCTCCGAAAAGGTTATCGGTTCCATAATGCCATTATACCGTATATTCCGGTAAGACCGGCTTGAAAAAAGGAAACGTTTTCCCAAGATCAAAGCGAAAGCGTAATCCCCAACGGACAGTGATCGGATCCCTCGATATCCGGTAGGACGAATGAGTCTGTGATGGAGTCCAGCAGATCGGAACTCACGAAGAAATAGTCCAGCCGCCATCCGACATTGCGTTGCCTCGCCCAGGTTTTCATATCCCACCACGTATACGCGACCGTATCGGGATGAAGCGCCCGAAACGTGTCGATAAATCCGGCCGGCCCAAGTCTATCCATCCAGTCACGCTCGACGCGAAGAAAGCCGGTATTCTTCTCGTTTTCCTTCGGACGTGCAAGGTCGATCTCATCATGCGCCGTATTCACGTCGCCGCAGAAAACGACGCTCCTTCCGGAAGAGACCAACCCTCTCAAATGATCCAGGAATTCGTCGTAAAAGCGGAGCTTATATCGCAGACGTTCTTCGCCGGCGCCACCGTTCGGAAAATATACATTGAGAAGCGTGAATTCGGGAAATTCCATCTCGATGACGCGCCCCTCCTTCGAGAGGAGCGAATCATCGCCGAAATGGATTCTCACGACGCGGGGTTCCTCCTTGGTATAAATCGCCGTCCCACTGTATCCCTTACGCTCCGTCGCGCAGTGGAAGTATCCCATATATCCGTCCGGGCCCTGCAACTCGTCCGATAACTGATCGACATTCTGCAACTTCGTCTCCTGAATGCAGACGATGTCGTATTCACCCGTACCGATCCATTCCGAAAATCCTTTGCGCCCCGCCGCCCGCAGGCCGTTAACGTTCCAAGATACCAGGGTGATTTCCTTCCGCTTTTTCATAATGATCCCATGGTAGCGTTTCCAGGATAAAAATGAAAGTCGGCCGCTCACAATCCGGCCCGTTTCGGCAATCATCCGGACAAGAGCCTTGGCGAACCGATGACTTACCGTGCGCACCGCATATCGCCGACGCTCCCGCGACGGACAAAAGGATTTCCGTACGATATTCGGCAGTAAACGCAGGAGAAAGCGGGCTTCGGATACCTTGATTCCCTATACTCGTAAATGGGATCGTAATATCATCCCCGGCTCGGACCGAATACCCCAACTTGCATACCAACGACGTTGGAGTGCTATTCCATGATTACGAACGCGATTCCCCTGTGAAATCGCCAGAAACGGGCAATGGCATATATGCCGGCATGGACTATTCCGCAATTCGGGAGATACCCGATATCAACGGATTCGAAAAATACCGCGTTGAGAGCGCGAAGGAATTGGGCGTTTACCTGATTAATGGATTCGCGAACGGATGGAGCGAGAAGATCGACACGCGGCCACGGGAAAACCTCGTCCGTTACTTCTTCCCGAATCGTTTACCCGACATCGACAGCTTATGTGATACGAAAAAACCGACGCTGTACAAGATGATCGGGATGGGCTATAATGGAACCCGTTCTTTGGAAGTCTTTTCAACAAATGATCAAATGATGGGAAACGAGTTAGAAAACAAGGTAAATTACGTATGCGTGTGCGGATGGAAAAAAATCCTCCGTATACCGGCCGACGCCGAACCGGACGAACATTATCCGGAAGCGAGGGCATTGCACGATCAGGCTCATCCGGAATGTCCTTATGGGGACGGAATGACGGCTACGGCGGAACGCTCCGCCCGAGTGGGAAATGTCACTCTTGTCTAAGGTTGATACCGGGAAACGAAGAAGGTCCGAACGGGCCTTCTTTTCTTTTTCGCGAAATAAAAGCGGAAAGTGAAATTTCCGCTTCAGCGACCGCAGTCGGATATTCGTACGAAGATTCATCACCCGGGAAACAGGCGCGTAAGGCCATCGATCACGGGAACCAGAACGTCCGGCATCGTAACGTGTGAAAACAGATACGTGATCCAAAGAATGAGGATGTCGACTCCTCCGAGGAAAAGCGCCGCGCGCCCTCCAAGCTGTTTCGAATCGTCATCGATATCCAGACTGACGATGACGGCAAAAAAACCGATCAGGAGTGACAATATTCCGGACTGCGCGGCGGAAAGTACGCACCCAAAAAAGACCCCCGCCCCGAACATGACCAGAAGAACGACTGACCCGATGGTATGCAATGTTCTTTTCATGACCCCTCCTTTGCTTATGTTGATTGGTAATGGACTTTTGATACCAATCTGCTCGGAAATCGGTCGCTTGTCAATCACTGATTCGATTATGAGCAAGGTATGAATCAAAAATCCGTTCGTTTTCCTCCACGC
>JAAXTX010000030.1 GCA_013336285.1 Candidatus Moraniibacteriota bacterium
CATCAGACTTTCGTCCATTGTGGAATATTCTCGACTGCAGCCACCCGTAGGTGTTTGGCCAGTGTCTCAGTGCCAATGTTGGGGGCCATGCTCTCACACCCCCTACCCGTCATAGCCTTGGTGGGCCTTTACCCCACCAACTAGCTGATAGGACGCAGGCTCCTCTCGAAGCGATAAATCTTTACTCCGTAGAGCACATCGCGTATTATCTCGGATTTCTCCGAGTTATTCGCGACTTCGAGGAAGATTCCTACGTGTTCCTAACCCGTTTGCCATGGGCCTAAACCCATTCGACTTGCATGCCTTATCCACGCCGCCAGCGTTCATCCTGAGCCAGGATCAAACTCTCAACATAGAGGTTAGCCCCGCCGAAGCGGGACCCCTCTTCATATCCGTCCGAAGACGGTTATGAAATGAATTCGCGTGATCCTTCCCAAAAGAAATATATAGGACCAACCGCAAAAAATTGCGATTGGATGATTGTGTAAATTTTGAAGGTTCCCGCCGAAACAAAAAAAGAAATTCCTTTCTTTTCTCGAGACTGCTTCCCTAGTATAGGGACCGAATCAGAACCTGTCAAGGGCGGACTCAAACCACCGGGTTTCCGAAACGATTCAGGAATCCCTTAAAAATTTATCTCTCATTATTGGCTTATTTCAGCCTCTTATTCATGAAGATAAGAACAAGAAGTGGTAACGACAACCACAATGCGCTCGCGAGCGGCGTTCCAAAATACACGTGAAGCGGAGCGAGCGTGAACGATGCGACGGTCTTTGCGGGCAGAAGCGATACCAACGCGCTCACAGCCATGCCCGTCACGAGAAGTCCCATGACGAATACCCGCCAGAATATATCGTAGGCGGAACTCGAGATATGAAGTTCGAACAGATGCTGATCTATGGCGATGAGGAACGCGAGCAGGATACAGAACAGAATCGCGCCACCGGTAGGAATATTGTCGAACGGAAGAACACCAAGAAGCGCTCCGGATACGGCAAGTGATATATAGATATCAAGGAATATATTCCCGAGCTTGCCGCGACCGAACAGGAAACCGACTCCGGCGCCGGTTCCGACGAAAATGGCGAAAAAAGAGAGAAGCCCGACGGTCTCCTTGGAAAGGGAAAAAAGGGTCTTTATGCTGGGTAGGTCCGGCATGCGTTTGCTATGCCGAAAGTATACCATTTTCGGAAACGGAACGTCAAAAAACCCTTCCCTGAAACGATTTCTTCTGCTACAATGCGGATTAACGATATTCATCCCATGACACTTCATCGACTCCACAATGTGCTGTTTTGGATCCTGCTCGCGGCGTTCACGGTAACGACAAGCGGCGTACTGTTTTTCACGTTCGGCTATCGCTTCAGTTTCGAACGCGGTATTTTCGTGTATACCGGTTCCATCATGATCAAGTCCAATCCCCGTGCCGTCACCGTCTCAATCGACGGACAGCCTGTTCCCAAGAGTCGAATCGACAATGTGAACCAGACAATCCATATCCCCGGCCTCAACCCAGGCGAGTATCTGGTCCGTGTCGAGGCGCCCGGATTCCAGTCCTGGGAAAAGAACGTGACCGTCCAAAGCGGCATCTCTACCGAGTTCTGGAACATCGTCCTCGCCAGAAATGATTATCAAAAGACGGCCATCATGGAAGGGCCGATACAAAAGGCGTTCTTTTCCACATTGGAAAGGAAATTCGCGATCGCGGAAACTTCCCCTGGCGGCGGAATCCGTATCGTTGTCCTTGATCAGACGAAAGGAACTTCCCAACAGGTCTATGAAAATGACGACTTCGTCTTCAACGAGGACGACCAGGAAAACATCGAGTGGTCCCCGGACGGAACGGGACTTCTTGTCCCGCTCCATGACCGGAAAACCGACGAGCATACCGAGTTCGTCGTGAATCTGAAGACCGGAGAGGGAACCGACCTTCGAACATATTCCGGACTCCAGAGTCCGCATGACGCACGGTGGAACCCGACCGACAACCGTTCCTTCTTCGTCCTCTCCGGCACATCCTTCTATCTCGTCCACACAGGCGAGACGGACGAAACGAAACGTTCGGAGGTCAAGTTGGAAAATGTCTCTTCGTTCGATCTCTCCGGCAAGGTCCTGTTCTTCATCGGTACTCAGTCTGATGAGATTTTCCAAGCGGCACTCGACGGGTGGACCTTCCGCACCGAACCGATCACGGGGACGATACCCGGGATTCGAAAATTCGTTCACCCGAAACTCACCGTCTACGATCGGAAACGGGTCGTCGTCTATGACCGCGGCGGGGACGGATATCTACTCAACGATGACGGGGGATTCGAACCCGCCCTCATTCCTCTCGGCCCCGGCATAAAAGGCGTTCAGTTCTCCGACGACGGCAAAAAACTCCTTTTCTTCACCGAGAACGAAATCTCCGTCGTATTCACGCATAAGTGGGAAGTCCAACCATATCGCCAAAGCGGTGAGATCATACAGATCGCCCGTTTCTCCACACCGGTTTCCTATCCGCAGTGGGCCAAGGACTACGAATACGTTCTCTTCGGCCTCGGAAAAGAACTCAAGACGGCCGAACTCGACCACCGGAACCGAAGAAATATCACGACCGTCACCGCTCTTCCGGACGGGAACATTTCCCAGATACTTCCGGATTTCGAACGATGGCTGACATATATCCTTACCGACTCCGCCAACGATAACTCGAAATTCTCCTCGTTCACCTTTCCAGAACCACTCGGTCTCTTCGGACAATAAACTGTCAAAAACATGATTCACGATGCGAAACGGAAAAGAGCCTTCCGGCTCTTTTCGATGTTTCTTACGAATTCTCCTATCGGCCCCTGTTCAGTATGACATCGAGATCATCGACCCTCACGTCTCTACGGTTCTCGCCGGGATGAGGGGCGTCGTACTTCCTGACTTCTTCCCGGTCCCGCACCGAGGATGTGGGTGCCTGCCCGTCATAGCCATGTGCCCTGGACGGATTGCGCAACGAATCACGCGTTTCCTGAATGAGATTCACTATCCGGGTATGAAATCGGTCCAATTCGTGCGGGATGCCGACCCCGTTCATCCTATTATCCGCCATATTCTCGGTTTGCTGCAGGTATTTGGTCGCAATATTCAGGATATCCCTCTGTTTTTCCATGTTTAACTTCGACAGATCCTCCCCACGCGACTCCTGTATGATGTACCGATTATCCAATCTTGCCATTTCCGAATCATAGCCGTGAATAACCCGCATCGCATTCCTGTTGAATGTCTCCTGTTGTCGCGCGACCTGTTCGGCATTGGTAAGCGCCCGATCAGGAATACTGAATATCTTGTTGGCGACGCGTCTTTCAAAACTTCGCATGTTATTGTGAAAACTCTGCTCGATAATGCTTTTTCGATGATTCGGCGCCGCCTCGGCATCTTTCACGCCGATTACCTGTCCGCCACCGGAAAGCATCAATGTCACGATCAGCCCTTTCAGGAGATTCGTCCCCTTCTTGGATTCCTTCCCTCCTTCTTCTTCCTCGGACAATTCGGCAAGCCTGGCAAGATCACCACCGCCATCGATTCCGATTTTCCCTTCCCTGTCCGGAATACTCTCGGCGAGATTTCGGAGCGCGCTGAAATAGGTCTGTCTGAATTCGTTCAGCCTCCGTTCCATCTCCTCGAGTCCCATCCCGTTTTCCGCCGTTTCCTCCGCCTCGTTTTCCGCGCCGGGAGAAAATTCCATTCCGGCCGCCAGACTCTCCCCGACCGTTTTCAATACCTCCTCAACCTGCTCTTCCGTTGCCGGTTCTTTTCCGGGGTCGCGTTCCGCGTCATCGGGGATATCGAAACCAGGCTCATCGGGAAGCCTCATACCGCCCAGATGCAAATCTTCCGCGTGGCGCGCGCCCGTCAAATATTCCGGTAAACCATAACTCCGTTCGCTCATACGTTTAGTCTTCGGAATGATGTCTCAAGACACCCGTGAAATAGCTCTTTTCCTCGGTAAGAATCCGCTCGAACTTCTGCCGATCCCGACCAGCCTCGATCCGATTTCGCAGATCACCTGTGAAAAAACGGAGGAGATCATATTCCTCGCCAAAACTCTCGATGAACGCCCGTCGGACATATTCACCGGCCTCCGCAAGACGACCGCTCCAAAGATTCCGATCGTCCTGCGACAGTCCGGCCTCTTCGAAAATTCGGTCGATCTCTTCCTGTATTTCCCGTTCGTCTTTCATGTTTCGATTATACCACAAATTTTTCGGACCACTCCCGGAGAACCATACTTCACCTATAAAAAACGGAGCGCATGGCTCGGCCATGTACCGCCGTGTCACCAATCCGCTTCGTTGATCACCGAACCGGACCCTGCCGATTTCTCCATTCTTTTCTCCATCGCGTCCCAATCCTTATCGATCTGCTTCTCGGCGGTATCCCACTCCCTGTCATTTCTTTTTTCAGCGTCATCCCATTCTATGTCACTGCGACGTTCCATCCGTTCCCACGATCCGACATCTTCCTTCACCGCCAGATTCCTCGGCGTGGACGACTGATGATGGGTACGTTCGATTTTCTTCGATGATTGCACGGTTTCCGCTTCGACGGTTTTTTGAAGCAACATAGACCCGGGACCCGACATCAGCACCGTGACCATCAGGGCTTTCAGTACATTCGTCTTCTTACCACCCCGTTCAGTCGCTTCCGACCCTACCTCACGGGAAAGGAATCGGACGAGTCGACCCAAATCATCCTTCGACTCATCGACTGAATCCTTCGCCCCCTTTTCAGACGGAATACAACCTGCGATATTGATGATCGCCTCACGAATCGCCGAATCCTTCGCTTGCCTTTCGCGGTTCATCCCTACTTCGGAGTATCTTCCGCGATCCGCGATCGCATCAACGTTGCCGACAGATTTTCCGAAAAATGACTGCCTCATTTTTTCCTCGGTGCGTTTCGGTTCCGAAAGACCGATATTCGGTCCGAAAACTTTCCATTCTTCCATACGTCAATTTCCCGAACCCGGATTAAGCATGCCCATGAAATAGGCCTTTTCTTCGGCAAGAACCTCATTGATCCGGTCACGATCGTTTCCCGCCGCAATCCGCTTTCGCAAGTCGCCGGTAAAGAATCGGAGAAGAGACGATTCCCCGTCGAAGCTTTCTACGAATATACGACGAACATATTCCCCGGCATGCGTAAGACGTTCGAGCCAAAGTATCCGGTCCTCGAGTGAAAGCTCGGCGTCATTGAATATCCGATCTATTTCCTCCTGTATTTTCCGTTCATCTTTCATGAAGAAATTATATCATGAAACGGTGACGCCGATAGAACGATATAAAAAAGCGCTCCGGAAAACCGGAGCGCTTACCGTGCGATGAAACAAGACTAGCGCTTGGACCACTGTGGTGAGCGCCGTGCTTTCTTGAGTCCCGGCTTCTTGCGCTCGACGGAGCGTGCATCACGGGTCAGGAATCCCTCGGCGCGAAGTGCCAACCGAAGCGTCTCATCCTTCGCGAGCAGTGCGCGAGCTACACCGAGACGAACGGCTTCCGCCTGAGCATTCGTACCTCCACCCCGGACCGTGGCTGAAACGATAAACTCGTTTTCCAAGCCCGTCGTCGAAAGCGGAGTCGAAATCGTTCCGCGGAGCGACTCCGGGAAATAGTCGGTGAACGGCTTATGATTTATCATGTGGACGAGATCCTTCCCGGCCGCATACAAACGCACCTGGGCGGTCGCGGTCTTGCGCCGTCCGACACCGTAAAAATATTTCCCGGTCAGTGCCGATACCTTCTTTTCCGTCTTCTTGGTCGCCGCTTTCGTTGCCATATGCTTATTCGTGTGTCACATGAATGGTTTCCTGTCCGTGCTCCGCGCCCGTATTCATGAGCAATCGCGTGAGCATCTGATCCCGAAGCTTGTTCTTGGGAAGCATTCCGTAAATCGCCTGACGAAGTACCTTCCGGGAATCTTTCTTCATTTGATCCTTGAAGGCGATGGATCGGATACCGCCCGGATAGCCACTGAAATGATGGTAAATCTTGTCCTCGCGCTTGTTGCCGGTCACCTGGATTCCGTCCGTATTGATGACCACAACGAAGTCACCTCCGTCGATATGCGGAGAGTAGTCGACTTTCGTCTTCCCGGAAATCACCTTGACGATTTCAGTGGAGAGACGTCCCAGTACTTTTCCCTGGGCGTCAAAGAGATGATATCGGCGGTTAATCTGAGTCTTCTTCATAGTCTTACGCGTTCGAAACAAATTCGATAACGGCCATCTTCGCGCCGTCTCCCTTACGGGCCTCGAGCTTCACGACACGGGTATAACCGCTCTGGCGCCCGGACAATCCCGAGAGGAATTCCTCGGAAGCGAGTCTGTCGATCGCCGCTGCCGGAAGGGATTTGTGCAACTCACGCAGCGACGCGACGCGACGACCCTCGTCTGAGGCGGCGAGTTTAGCGCGATTCACGTGCCGGTCGATGAGGTTCTTGAGTTCCTTGGCCTTCGCTTCGGTCGTCTCTATGCGTCCGCGCACGATAAGACTCCCAAGCATGGTCTTGTAGAGGGCCCGTCTCTGATTTCGGTTCCGGCTCAGTATGCGTCCGGTCTTTCGGTGGTTCATATCTGAAATCCCTAGGCTGCTTTACTTACGCTTCTTTCTCCTCTTCCTTCTTTTCTTCCTCCTTCGGTTCCGCCTTCTTCACCGCCTTCTTCTTGGCGGGTTTCTTCTCTTCCGATCCTTCCTCGACAGCAGCATTCTCATCGCGCAAGGCGGAGAACTGACTGACGAGTATGTCGACGGTCCGCGAGAACGCCGCTTCCGGCGTAACACTACCGTCCGTGACCACCTCGATCGAAACCTTATCATAATCCGTCCGCTTCCCAACGCGCATGTTCTCTATCTCGTAGTTGACGCGACGGACGGGCGTATAAATGGAATCGATCGCGATGACGCCGATTTCGCGCTCTTCACGCTCGCGTGCCTCGACCGGAACGTATCCGATCCCCTTTCCGATCTCGAGTTCCATCTCGAATTCGGTCTTCTTATCAGTGATGGTTGCGATATGCTGTTCCGGGTTTACGACCTCGACCGAGGACGAAACCTTGATGTCACCGGCTTTCACGACACCTTCACCTTTTTTCTTGACGGTCACCTTGACCGACTCTTCACCATGAAGACGGAAACGGAGCTGTTTCACGTTAAGCAGGATCTGAACAACATCCTCGACGACCCCGGGAATCGGTCCGAATTCGTGCGATACACCGGTAATCTTCACGGACTGGACCGCCGCCCCCTCAAGCGAGGAGAGCAGCACGCGCCGGAGAGCGTTGCCGACCGTCGCGCCGTATCCCGGATAGCAGCCGAGAATCTCGAACTTCGCGGCGTGTTCGCCGATCTGGGTCGCGGTCGGTTTTTTGGGAAGCGGTATCATAGTCTTGTTCTTCGGATGTCCCGGCAGCGGCCGCTCCCGGGATACCCCTCCGATTATTTGTTACGAAAAATGACTACTTGGAATAATATTCGACGACCAGCTGCGGATCGACATTCACTTCTACATCGTTCCTTGACGGCAGACCGGCCACTTTCCCCTCGAGCTTGGCCGCATCGAGCGAGAGCCATGCCGGAATACCCTTCGCGTTCGCGAGCGTCTCGGAAAGGTTCTTGAAGTACGCATTCCCGCGCTTCTCGGCCTTTACCGAAATCACATCTCCGACTTTCACCTCAAACGACGGGACGTCGGCGCGCTTGCCGTTCACCAGGAAACTCTTGTGGTTGACCAACTGACGGGCGAGCGCCCGGGAAGGGGCGAACCCGAGCCGGTATACCGTGTTGTCGAGACGGCGTTCAAGACGGCTCATAAGCTCGTTACCGACGACACCATGACGCTTCTGCGCCTCTTCGAAGTGATGACGGAACTGTCGCTCCATCACGCCATAAACACGTTTGATCTTCTGCTTCATTGAAAGCTGGCGACCGAACTCGCTTGCTGAGCGGGTCTTCTTCGCACCGTGCTGACCCGGAGGCGTAGGACGCCTCACCATGGCGCACTTCTGCGAGAAACAACGCTCTCCCTTGAGGAAGAGCTTCTCACCGGCACGTCGACACAATCTGCATTTTTCCGTCATCTTTGCCATAGTCGTTTCGGGGTTAGATCCGCCGGGGCCGCTGTGGGCGGCATCCGTTGTGCGGAAGCGGGGTGATATCCTTGATTGAAATGAGGGAGAATCCGCCGTTAGCGAGTGCACGGACCGAAGCCTCGCGACCGCTTCCGACACCCTTCACGAATACTTCGAGTTCCTGCAGTCCGTACTTTTTCACCTTCTCGGAGACGTCCGCCACGACCTGCGTCGCCGCATACGGGGTCGACTTCTTCGCCCCCTTGAACCCGAGATGGCCCGAGCTGGACCAACCGAGCACCGCGCCATTCTGGTCTGTCAGGGTCACGATGGTATTGTTGTAGGTGCACTGGATACTCGCCCGTCCGCGGAAGACCTGCCGTTTCCCTTTCCCCTTCTTCTTCCGTTTCCCGGTCTCTTCAGTCGTCGAAACCTCCGTCGCCGTTTCCGGTGCCGTGATTTCCTCCGTCTTCAGTTCCTTTGCTTCGTCTGACATATCTTTTTCGCGCTTCAGTTACAATGACCGATCATCAGGGAGTTATGTCTTGGCCGCATCCTTGCGACGGCCGCTACCCATCGTATGCCGCACGTTACCGCGGACAGTCCGGGTGTTCGTCTTGGTCCGTTGGCCGCGTGCCGGAAGCCCCTTCTGATGACGCGTACCGCGGTAGCTGTCGATTTCTTTCAGACGGCGAATATCCATCTTCACCTGGTGACGGAGTTCACCCTCGACGCGGTGCTTCTTTTCGATGACCTCACGAAGACGGTTCGCATCGGTGGCGGAAACATCCTTGGCGCGGGTTGAGGGGTCGATTCCGAGCGAATCGAGAATCTTCGTGCTGGTCGCCGGACCGATACCGTAAATATAGGTAAGCGACACGTCGATGCGCTTTGCGTCCGGAAGGTTGATGCCTGCGATTCGTATCATAGTGGAGGAGTGATATGGAGATGACAGTCCGCGACCGATCGGCCGCCACCGTCTGATGGCGTTTGTATACTACCCTTGTCGCTGCTTATGCTTGGGATTCGTGCAAATTACGAATATCTTCCCGCGGCGCTTGACCACCTTGCACTGGGAACAGATCTTTTTTACTGAGGCTCTCACTTTCATAGTGTCTTCCTTTGGTCGCCTGATTTATTGTCGTTCCTGCCTGAGCCGATGGACGATCCGCCCCTTCGTGAGATCATACGGACTCATCTCGATCGTCACCCGGTCACCGGGCAGAAGTCGGATATAGTGGACGCGCATCTTTCCGGAGATATGGCCGAGCACCTCGTGCCCGTTGTCGAGTCTGACCTTGAAGGTCGCACTCGGAAGCGACTCGATCACTTCGCCTTCCATCCGGATCACATCTTTCGTATTTGCCATAGATATTTCGGGGCTTCTGAGCCGCTCATTCGGCAGGACAGCCGGGAACAACACAAAAACAGAGAGCTTGTCGCCGGACGAACGATCCTCATTCCTGAATGCATCCTCGCGTCGTCTCTGCCCCTTCCTTTATATAAATTTTCCGTGTAGAGCCCATTGTAGGAGACAAGCCGTTTTTTGTCAAATGTTACCGATCGGGTCACTTCCCGAAGCGACGGTCCCGATCTGAAAAATCCTTCACCGCCTCCCGGAACATAGTCGCATCATAATCCGGGAAGAGCTTATCGGAGAAGGAAAGCTGGGAATCCGCGACATCCCACATGAGGAATCCGGAGGAATTATGGAAACCGTCACCTGTCCTGATAAGCAGGTCGACCGGTGTCAATTCGGCGGTCATGAGACAGGACTTCAGCGTCTTTTCACTGATTGATTCCGGATCGAGCCTACGGGAAGCGGCCTCCTTGAAGGCCTGAAGCATATCGTCGACGCCGCTATACGCGAGAAAAAAATTCAGGAAATGTTTCGAGTGCCTGCCGGTCTTTTTCTCGATCTCGGTCAGGATCTTCGAAAGTGACATTGGGAACTGCTCACGCCAACGACCGATGAATCGGACACGCACCTCGTCATCGTAAATCTCCTCGCTTCCGAGAAGTTTCCGAAAATAGGTGTCATAAATCCGAAGCAGCGCCTGTTTTTCCGCGAGCGGACGCTTCTTCAGATTGTCGAGCGACGATCCCCAAAAAGAGAGTTCGCGGATACCGAGTTTCCGCGCTTCCCTCATTAGCACCTCAGCATTCTCGGACCCGGCCTCGTGCCCTTTCCAGGGTTCGAGCCCACGGGCACGCGCCCAGCGACGGTTCCCGTCCGGGATAATGGCGACATGATTGGGGATGATGATCGTGGTATCCATTGCTTCGAGATTATCAGAAAACCCGTTCCGAAACATAGTCCGAAACGGAAACCAGGAAACGCTCCACGTCCGCCGGAACACCAGCAGATCGGATTTCCCGTTTCGCTTCCTCCACCAATTGAACCATATATTCGGAGGAGGAATCAAGGGCGCCGGTCTCTCGAAGAAGAATCCGGAACCGCTCTACATCGGATTCGTTCGGAGAACGTTTCTCAAGCAGGTTCTCGATTTCCTTGCATACCGAATCGGATGCGCTCTCCAGAGCGAAATAGGTGAGAATCGTCCTCTTTCCTTCTCCAAGATCCGAATCAACCGGCTTTCCGATTTTCTCCCTGGTCCCGAACGTACCAAGAATATCATCGCGTATCTGAAAGGCGACTCCGAGCGGCAGAGAAAATCGACGAAGCGCCTGAACGACGTCTTCCGATGCCCCGGCCAAGAGAGCTCCAAGCACGAGCGGTCCCTCGATCGTATATTTTGCCGTCTTATATTCGTACATTCGGAGAATGTCGTCCTTGGCGGCCTGGCGACGATATTCGAGCGCGAGATCCATCCCCTGTCCTATGACGGTATAGGAAATGATTTTCTGCAGCATGGACAGTGACTCGAACACGCGGGGAAGTGGAAAGCCGGACCTGAAAATGACATCGTTTCCGAGCGCGGCCATCATGTCGCCCACGATGATCCCGACAGAATTCCCGAAGTGTGGTGCATCCGTCCCCGGGAACAACTCCCCGGCACGGCGTGAGTAATACTCGTGTATCGTCTCGACGCCGTGACGGAGCGGGTCCCGGTCGATAATATCGTCATGGATAAGTAGGAAGGCATGTGTGAGCTCCACGCTCATGGACGTCCGAAGGATCCGTTCCTCGTCCGTCCCATCCGCGGCGAAATATCCGGCGCACATGAGTGCCGCACGGAGCCGCTTCCCGCCGGAGAGGACGATCTTCTTCGTCTGCGCGAGCGCTTCCGAGATGAGTTCATCCTCCTTTCGCGCCTCGGCGACCACCTCGTCCATGTATTCCGAAAGAAACGGATTTATCCGATCCCTGAAAAAACCAAGTCCCTGTTTCGTATCGGTAAGCAACCCTTCCCGCAGGGAGACCCCGCCCGTCGTGTCCGTTTCGTTCATAGGCTTCATATTCAGAAAGCGAGGAACTCTTCGAATTTCCGATACAGCGCGAGTGTCGCATCGAGGTCGCGCGCGTTGTACCGCGCGATGTCGCCGAACTTTCCCTCCCGGAACAGCGCACCGACATCGTCCCCCGTCACGCCGGCCGTCTTCGGACTCTCAATCCCGAACGCCCGCGTCCACAGATGCAGACTTCCCCGTCGCCGTAGCGCCCCGTAGAAAGATAGCTGTTCAAGCAGATCCACGTGTCTCGCATTCCGCGACTGAAGATTCAGATACCGGTTCGCGACGAGATTCTTGCTCGGACGCACACCGCATATCGCCGATCTTATCATCAGAAACGGCGCGTCGAACGACCGGCCGTTGAACGTGACGAAGGTATCGTATTTTTCCGCGACCTCCCAGAACCTCCGGAGCATATCGGCTTCGGTCATCGGCTCATATTTGAACCGGTCTTCCTCGGAAGCTTTTTCCGTACCGCCGGGAGCCTGATAATACACCGCCCCTTTCCCCCGTTCCGCATCCAGTATGCCGATAGCCACGATTTCTCCGGTCAGCGGAGAAAAACCGAGACCGTCTTTTAAATCTTCCAATGCCGCCCGATATTCCCCCTCGTCGGAGGACTCGTGACGAATCCAACGTGTCAACGCTTCCTGCGTCGTTTCGTCGAGAACATCAAAATCCTCGCCGATCGTCTCGATGTCAAGCACCAAGGTCGCCATAGCAACTCGGAAAACGAATAATAACCCCTCCAGGATACCACCACGGAAAAAAAACGCCAAACGAAAAAATGCCGGGATTCTTGACGAATCCCGGCATCACGGTTCACTTCTTCCGATATCTCATCTCAGACGCGCGGAGCGTTCTGCTCCCTACCTGCCGGCGTGAGCAATGCCCATGCGCCGAGCGTCTCAATACAATACTTCTGCAGTTCGGATATAGTACGCGACCCAGTGTGAGCCAAGCCGCCACGGACCAGTTCGAGTGTTTGCGGAAACCACGTACGAAGCGGGCCACGCCATTCCCCGCGCCCTGAGACCCCTTCCGGCGCCCGCTTTCCCTTTCCGTATCTGCCGGCATTCCTCTCTTTGATCGCTTCCTTTGAAGCCATCCCCCGATAAATCACTTTCCCGTCCTTGAGACCGAACTTCACATAGGAAATCGATTCGCTCGCGGCGACGAACATCTTCCCCGCCATCACGAGATCGGCTCCGGCGGAGAGCGCCTTCACCACGTCACCCGGAGTATTGATGCTCCCATCGGCGACAATACCAGCCATCCTATATCCCAACCCTTCAGCAGTCCTTTTCGCGAATGAAATTTTCTGAATCAGGGTGAACATGGGATAACCCACGCCGGTTCCCTCGGAAGTCGAGCAGATCGACCCCGGGCCGACGCCGAGCTTCACGAGATCCGCGCCGGCTTCCGAAAGCCGAAGGTACCCGTCGATATCCGCGACATTCCCCGCGACAATGCACACTTTTTTGCTCCCGACCATCTCTCGCAGGCGCTTCACCTGCTCGATTACCGGAATGCAATTTCCGTGACTCGAGTCGATCACGATCATACTGACACCGAGGTCGATTCCGGCCCGTGCACGGGCGATATCTTCCTGCCCTTCGTTAATCGCCATGCCTACCGTCGGTTTTCCACCATGTGCGGACGGATCGGCATCGACCACGTCCTTCATGAAATAGATGCCGGCAAGTCTCCCTTCGTCATCGACGACCGGCAACACCGAACACTGCTGTTCGTTCCTGAGCCGCTTCTGGATCTTCAGGAACGACGTACGGGTATCGACCTTCTTCAGGCGTTTCACCGGCATCATCCACTTCGAGACCGGCTCATCCATATGCCACCGAAAATTGACATCACGGGTAAATACGATCCCGTCAAGCTTTCCGTCATCCCCTACGATCGGAATCGTGCTGAACCCTTTCGTATCGAGGATCATCTGTGCCTCGCTGACGGTATCGTCCCGCTTCAGACAGATCGGTTTCTCGACAAGGCAGGTTTTGTGACGCAATGCATGTTCCACCCACGCGAGCTGCTCATCCGCCTTACGGCTCCGATAAATGATTCCACACCCCCCGAAATCCGACATCGCTGCAGCAAGCACTTCGCCGGTCACCGTATCCATCGGTGCGGAGAGAAACGGGACCTTGAGACGGACCGGACCGGCATTGACATCCAGGACAGGCTCATACGGTGAGATCGTCGAATGCCATGGCATGATGGTCACGTCGCTTAACGCATAGGCCGGAAGCGGATACCCCGGGCCGACTTCGCGTCCGAGCACCCATTCCCAATATCTGTGCTCCAAAACCTGCGCAGACATCAATATATCCTTACTTTCTATCCCTTTTCTCATCATGACCTCCTTGGTCTTTTATGTTATCGGATAATTAATGAACCAAAATATTGGCCAAATGATACCTTTTTCCAAAGGAAATGTCAATAGATCAGAATCGGAAACGGATATAATGAAGGCGGCATACGCGTATGCCGCCGTCTTTTCAATCCTTTTCAAAATCGGTCAACAAGTCAGGATGACCTTTGCCGCGCTTTGTTCCGACTTCGAGCTCTTTATCATGTACTCCCGTCGCACCCGCTCCAGCTGTTCATTCATCTTCCTTATAGCCTCGAGATGTTCCGGCTTGTCGAGTACCGTCACCTTTCCTTCCCGTTCCAAACGGGCATTGATCTCCTCCGTCTTATGTATCGTCTTTATCATGATAACCTCCTTTTTCCGTTAATCAACGTAACCTGATATTTTTCGCGCGAAACCATGAAAGATGCTCCCGACGTAGGTATTCTTCCCGTGCCTTGCGTAGCCTCTCGTTCATTTTCACCAAGACCGCGATGTGTTTCGGCTCATCGAGATAAGTGATTTTCCCCTCACGCCGCAGTCGTTCCTCGAATTCAAGCGTCTTGCTGATACATTTCATCTCCCCCTCCTGTTTGCAGTTTAATCCAAGATGACTTCGTTCGCCCTCCGTCTCGAGCGGAACTGCTTCCCCTGAAAATCACGGCGAGCCTCCATAAGACGTTTGTTCATCTCGAGCATTCGAGCGATGTCTTCGGGGCGATTGAGAGTTTCGACCTTTCCTTCACGACGTAACCTTTGCTTGATCGCATGTGCGCCATTCACCGGTTCAAGCGAGGATGGCTTGCCGTCCGTTTTCTCATTCCGTTTCATTATTCTCTCCTCTTTTTTATCTTAGTTTGTAAGGATACCGGATATCATAAGCTCATTAAATCAGTCTTTCAGGTTATCGGTCAAACGGAAAACGGCCCCGGCTTCATACCGGGACCGTTTTATCTGTGACCTCTACGGGACTCGAACCCGTGTTCCCACCGTGAGAGGGTGGTGTCCTAAACCGCTAGACGAAGAGGCCGATTTCTCACTTCCGTCATTTCCGTTTTTCGGCAGGGGCGGTAGGAATCGAACCTACGCAAACGGTTTTGGAGACCGTTGTACTACCATTATACGACGCCCCCGAATCAATAAACAGTCAGCAGGAAGCGATCGCAGGGAAACGAGGACATCCCTCGACCCCGATTGTCGCTCACTGCCGACTGATTATCAATCTCCCTACTTGCTCTCGTTGTGCGGCGTGTGCTTCCGGCAAAACTTGCAGTATTTGCTGAGAGAAAGCTTTTCCTTCACCTTCTTCTTGTTCCGCTTCGTATAGGTCGTGATACGCTTGCACTCGGAGCATTTCATCTTGGCCATGCTGTCCTTGATCTTCCCCATAGGTTCGTCTGATGGATAACTTTTTCACTCTACGAAAAAACGGCGCTTCCGTCAACCTTTCACGTCTTTTGAGCCGTTGACCAGGATTGAACTGGTGACCTCGTCCTTACCAAGGACGTGCTCTACCGACTGAGCTACAACGGCATATTGTGGGCAGGGAGGGATTCGAACCCCCGAAGGCCGAAGCCGGCAGATTTACAGTCTGCTCCATTTGACCGCTCTGGCACCTACCCATTCTCTTCTTCCAAACTCTCCTTCAACCTCTTTTTCAGGTCCTTTTTCCCATCGCTCGACTTCAGAAATTTCTCTCGCCGCTCGGCCTCTTCCTTTCGAGTATATGCCTCATAGCACAGCAGTTCAAGCGGACGTCTCGACCGAGTCGATTCAACTTTGCCGGTCCGATGTTCAAGCATCCTTCTCTTCAAATCTCCGGTCATACCGGCGTAGAACATCTGATCCTTTCCGCTTCTCAGGATATAGACGTAATACATACTTATGAAACGAGGGATTCGCCCCGCCTGCGCGGGGCGCCCGGCGGATG
>JAAXTX010000031.1 GCA_013336285.1 Candidatus Moraniibacteriota bacterium
ATCCTCGGGTATCGTACGGCATTTGAAGTGGCGGTGGCGAATGGAGTATTATTGGAAGAGTCTCATCTTTGTTTTGATCGGGTGTCCTAATTGAGGGGTGAATTTAGGATGAACTAAACCATTATTCATAATACAAAATTTAATTCTTGTCAATAGTTATCAGACTACTGTAACCGATTTACAAATAAGGGTTCGATTTCAAAAGCATCTTCAATGATTGCCCACAGAAAAAGGAATTTTCTATAAATACAACGGGGACTTTCTCTCGAAATAATTGACTTATTGTCATAATCGTGCTTCAGTAAAGGAAGAATTTTCACAATCCAAACAGCGGGAGCGACGAAATGTCAATCCGATCAACCCTTGTCGACCGGTTATTCCTTCCTAAATCATTCGACGAAACGACGTCGTCGAAACCGTACGATTTCATCATGCCCAACGGTTACGGACGCAATACCTATTCCAATAGGGAAACGGTAACCGTTGTCCATCGGAAACGTGACGAGCTCGGCGACGATATCGGGATGTTCGAATGGCTCGCATCGGAAGGTTTCGACCCTGGAAAACCGAACCGTTCCCTTGCCATGATGTGCGACACTGAATGCGCCCGGACTATCCCGATCATTATCGGTCAATGGGAAGTGATGTACGCCCTATGGCTCGAAAATCCTATCCGATATCGACGTCAAATCGCGTCATTCATCACGATCTGGCCTCTGAAAAAGAACTATCTCGCAACCCGAGGGTTCCTACTTGAAGCCAAAAGGGTCGCCGATGTCCGCGGACTGAAGACTCCCCTTGTCATAGCCCATCCCAAACACATCCAACGATGCTTCTTCCTCGCCGAGAAGATATTCGGACAAGCGAGGACGACACGGTGCGCGTTCGAGGAACGATGGTATGACCCGGAATCGATCCAGTGGCAGACACGCGGAGAACGGTTCTGGCTCTTCTATGAACTCTGTCTCGCCAGACCATACGACCTATTGCACGGATGGTTATAGAAAGATAAAAGCCCAGGTTACGTGAACCGTGCCGGGCTTTTTTATTTATTAGATACAACACGCGGGCATCGAACGGATATCGGAACCGGGAATGCTATCGGGAATCTCTCCGTCGAGGAAATGCTTACCCTGTATGAAAGGAGCGACTATGACATAAATGTCGCGGAACGGATCGTCAAAACCGGAAAACTCTCCGTCGAAGACATGCTTTCCATATATGAGAAACATAACGACGCGACCGTCTTCGAAGCGATCATCGCAACGGTGAAGTCTCGAGGATAGGCGGGAAACGACGACGAAAGCCTGCAAAATAAGCAGGCTTTTTATTTTTCTCTTCACTTCTGTTATACTGTCACCGTATCCATCTTCCCCGCGGAAGCCAGGGCGCAAGCCGGCGTACGGGGGAAGCGAAAACTTATGACCCGCATCATCCGAGCAAATCGAGCGTCTTTTTTCCATACGGAAGGCGTTTTTTATTTGAATAGCTTCTGAAGCTGCGGAAACTTCTATGTCCGATTTCGTCCATCTCCACGTCCACTCACACTTCTCGCTTTTGAACGCTCTACCAAAGGTAGACGACCTTATCGCCGAAGCGAAGAAGTACGACATGGACGCGCTCGCCATCACCGACACCTCGAACCTCTACGGCGCGGTGGAATTTTACGTACATGCGAAACAAGCCGGGATAAAGGCGATCATCGGCGTAGAACTCCACGTCGTGAAAAACCACACGAGCAAAACACCAACCGCCGACGACAGGCCGCGCAATACGATCGTGCTTCTCGCAAAAAACGAGCGGGGTTACCTTAATCTCCTTGAACTCGTCTCCATCGCCCAACTCGACGGATTCTACTACAAGGCCCGTATCGACAAAAACCTTCTCAGAAAATACGGCGATGGTCTGATCGCGCTTTCCGGAAACATGACCGGCGAAGTCCCCGCGAACCTGATTTACGACAATTACGAGGCGGCGAAGGCCGTCGCACTGGAATATCAGGAAATCTTCGGCCAAGATAATTTCTACCTCGAACTCGGCCCGAATATCGACAACGAGGGGCAGGCAGGTATAAATGCGGGACTCCTCCAGATCCACTCGGACACCGGCATTCCGCTCGTCGCCGCGGCCGACTCGTTCTACCTTCATCCCGAGGACCGCGACACGCACGACATTCTTTTGTGCATCCAGAACAACTGGACCGTGGCGCAGGAAAACCGTCCCCGCCTGACCCATCTTGATCTCTCTTTCAGAAGCCCTGAAGAAATGCGGAAGCTCTTCAAAGATTTTCCCGGGGCGATCGAAAATACGAAAAAGATCGCCGACGCATGCAACGTGAACATACGGCTCGGTGAGACCCAGTTGCCGCACTTCGACGTGCCGGAAGGCCTTAGCGCCGACAGCTACCTCCTGCAGCTTTGCGAAGAAGGGCTGATCCGCCGGTATGGCAAAGACGGTATCACCCCCGAACACCGAAAACGGCTCGACTATGAGCTCGAGGTCATCGGCAAGACCGGGTTCGCATCGTACTTCCTCATCGTGCAGGACTTCGTGAACTGGGCCAAGGAGGCGGGCATCGTCGTCGGTCCGGGTCGCGGATCGGCAGCCGGTTCTCTCGTGGCATATCTGACCGGCATCACGAACATCGACCCGATCGAGTACACCCTCCTCTTCGAACGGTTCCTCAACCCGGAACGTATTTCCATGCCGGACGTCGACATGGACTTCGCCGACGACCGGCGCGACGACGTCCTCGAATACGTGCGGCAGCGCTACGGCCACGACCACGTCGCGCAGATTATCACCTTCGGGACGATGGCGGCCAAAGCGGCCATCCGCGATACCGGTCGCGCACTCGGATTCCCATACGCCTTCTGCGACCAGATCTCGAAACTGATTCCGATGTTCACGACACTTACGAAAGCAGTCGAAGAGGTCCCCGACCTGAAGGCTCTCTACGGTGAAAATGCGGATGCCCGCCGCATCATCGACACTGCCAAGAAACTGGAAGGCAATGCCCGTCATGCGTCGGTGCACGCCTGCGGTGTCGTCATCACGAAGGATCCCGTCACCGCCTACTCCCCGCTCCAGAAAGTCGCCGGACACGGCGACTCGGCCGTGACGCAATACGCGTCCTCGTCAAAACTCTCGGCCGTGGAAAAGATCGGGCTTCTCAAGATGGACTTCCTGGGACTCAAGAACCTCACCATCATCCAGAACACCGTCCGCATCATCCGCGCACTCGGAAAATTTCCCGATCTCGCGGCACACATCGGCATCGATCCGGAGACCGGCTCCGCGTCGGACGTGATGGATAAGATGCCTATCGACGACCCGGAAACATACCATCTCTTTCAGGAAGCGAGGACGACCGGCGTCTTCCAGTTTGAATCCTCCGGCATGAAGCGCTACCTGCGTCAGCTCAAACCGACCGTCATCGAAGACGTCATCGCCATGGTCGCCCTGTACCGCCCGGGACCGATGGAATATATTCCCGACTTCATCGACGGCAAACACGGCCGGAAGGAAATCAAGTACCTTCATCCCAAGCTCGAGCCGATACTCCGAAACACGTATGGCGTCGCCGTGTATCAGGAGCAACTCATGCAGATCGGCCGCGACCTCGCAGGATTCTCGCTCGGCGAGGCGGACGTGCTCCGCAAGGCTGTCGGAAAAAAGATCAAGGAACTCGTCGCCGAACAACGGGAGAAGTTCATCGAACGGTGCATCGAAAACGGCATCAGCAAGAAAATCGCCGAACAGGTATTCGCCTTCATCGAACCGTTCGCCGGATACGGCTTCAACCGATCACACGCGGCGTGCTATGCGGTCGTGGGGTACCAGACCGCCTTCCTTAAGGCCCACTACCCCGCGGAGTTCATGGCGGCGCTTCTCACGAGCGATCAAAGTGACACGGATCGCATCGCCATCGAGGTGGAGGAGAGCCGGCAGTCAGGAGTGGAAGTCCTCGCGCCGGACGTAAACGAGAGTTTCGGCGAATTCGCCGTCATCCGCGATGACGACGGCAAGGAACGTATCCGATTCGGTCTGAACGCCATCAAAAACGTGGGCCGTCCTGCCGCGGAAGAGATCGTCCGGGAGAGAAAGGCGAACGGAAAATACGGAAGCCTCGAGGATTTTCTCGAACGTGTACAATCGAAAGACCTCAACAGGAAATCACTCGAAGCGCTTGCCAAAGTAGGCGCGCTCGACGCATTCGGGGAACGGCAGACACTCCTTTCCAATCTCGACACGATCCTCGCCTATTCGAAAAGCCTCAACAAGATCAAGGAAACGCACTCGGACAGCCTCTTTGGCGGGATGAATCTCGATCGCCCCGAGATCAGACTCAGGAAGACCGAACCGGCCGTCAAGAAACAACGACTTGCCTGGGAAAAGGAACTCATCGGACTCTACATTTCCGACCATCCCGTAAGCGAATACGCGGAATACCTCAAGGAGGTGGCCACTCCGATCGCCGAGATCGACAAGCTTCCGGATGAGGCGGAAGTACGTATCGGCGGCGTCGTAAGCACCGCAAAAAAAATTCTGACCAAGAGAGGAACAACCATGTACTTCGTCACGATCGAAGACCTGTCGGGACGCACGGAAGTAATCGTCTTCCCGAAACTCGCCGAGCAGTCCGAAACATTCTGGCTGGGTGATGACATCCTCCTCGTCGAGGGAAGGATCAGCCGCAAGGACGATTCCCCGAAAGTCATCTTCGAAAGCGCAAAAAAAATCGACGAGGAAGAGGTTGTTCGGTTCCGTTCCGCACACCAAATGAGAAAAAAAAGCGAACGGAACAGGGCTGCAAACACGGTCAACGACCGTCTGACGCACGAATCACTCATACAGACGAAACCGACGCAATCCGAAACCGGATCCGAAGTCACGCTTTTTCTCGACGAAGACCTTGCCCCGTCGGCCATCGGAGACATATCGACGGTCCTGAAAACTGCCATGCAGGGAAATACGCGGATACTCCTCTCCGTTTCCAACCAGACAATCCGAACATCGTTCTCGGTAACGTTTGACGATGAAATCAAAAAAAGACTGGTGGTGATTCCCGGAGTCCGCGAAGTCAAAACCGCCTGATAGGGCTTACGATTATGGATTACGGATACACGATGTTCACGGGGAATTCAAACGACATCTTCGTAATCGTCGGTCCGACGGCATCAGGCAAGTCGGACTTCGCGATTTCGCTCGCGCACGAAATCGGCGGAGAAATTATCTCCGCGGATTCAAGACAGGTGTATCGCGGTATGGATATCGGGACGGGAAAAGTCCGCAGGGACTTTCCCGCCCAAGTCGAAAGTCAAAAGCCCGTAAAGCCGAAAGCATGCCCCGTAATTGAGTCTTCGAATATATACGGGGTCGAAAACCATCCGGAGCAGTTCATCTCCGGAGGTGTACGGCATCATCTGCTGGACGTAGCATCGCCCAAGCGGACCTATACGGTCACCCACTTCCTACGCGACGCGAAACAGGCCATCCGTGATATCCGCAAGCGTGGCAAGATTCCGATCATCTGTGGCGGGACGAATTTCTGGATCGAGGCGCTCGTCTTCGATACCGAATTCCCCGAAGTGAAACCGGACCCGGTTCTCCGTAAGGAACTCGCAAAACTCACCGCACCGGAACTCTTCACATTGCTCCAAGAAAAAGATTCCGATCGGGCGGAAACCATCGACCGACATAACAAGGTCCGTCTCATCCGCGCGCTCGAAATCATCGCGACCCTCGGGAAAGTGCCGGATTCGAAATTCGAAATTCGAAATTCAAAATTCGAAAAATCGGAGATTTTTCAATTCATTGGGATCGATCTACCGAAGGAAGTCCTTCATGAACGGATTGAGAAAAGGTTTAAAAAAAGGCTTGATGAAGGCATGATTGACGAGGTAAAACGACTACACGAACAAGACGGATTGTCATGGAAACGGCTCGAAGGGTTTGGGCTCGAGTACCGCTGGTGCGCAAAATTATTACAAGAGAAAATCACCCGCGAAGAAATGGGGGTCGGACTCCTCAAGGACAGCAAATACTATGCCAAACGGCAGATGACGTTTCTTAGGAAATTGGAGCGACGTGGGATACGGATAGAGTGGAAAAGATAATCCCGAGTATTTCTTCCCTTTCCGGATCGGTATGACGAATCGTGGTGTTGAGCGGCCTTGTCTGAACCGAAGAACGTACGCAATCGTAACGGCCATCGTACCCCGTGACGATTCA
The DNA here is from genome assembly GCA_013336285.1 of Candidatus Moraniibacteriota bacterium. Taxonomy (GTDB): domain Bacteria; phylum Patescibacteriota; class Minisyncoccia; order Moranbacterales; family UBA1568; genus JAAXTX01. The sequence goes on from JAAXTX010000031.1 coordinate 6,235, forward strand.
TATCCCGTGCCTCTCCGAGCGTCCATGGCGGTCCAAGGACTTTCCTGTCCGTTTCCGGGTCACCGCACCCCGCCCACCGGCGGTTCAAAGAAAACCGGAAAAGCCCCAGACGAGACAGGGGTCGACTTTCGAACGAAAAACCGGTTTGCACCGGTGATTTTTTCCGTGTCTTCGTTTTTTATCCACCACATTCCGATCAGGCCAGCACCTCACGAATGATTTCTCGCGCCTCTTCATCAGATGAATAGCGACGAAAAATCACGTCGGGGCATCCCTCGATCATCGCCGATGTCGATCTTCCTTCCGACTTCCTATAAAGGCAGAGTATCTTCTTTCCCATCTCGACCGCCCTGCCGACTTCGTATCCGACCCCGAGTGACGGCGTGGTCACTTCCGCGACGACGATATCCGATTCGGCTATCCATCCGAGATCGCGGTCATGGATCGCTCTTTCCGACAGCGAGGCTTCGCCGGAAACCGAAAGCGACGCGAATCCGACATGCTCGGTAAGCACCTCCCCGTAGGCCTGCAGCATTCCGATAAGGTGTCCGTACAAAATGGCGTCTTCACGACCTCCCCGTATCGACCCGGCAAAGTAAATTTTCATACCGTGCGTTCCAACCGTTCACGGAGCAAATCAAGCACGACCGAGGGATTGGCCTTGCCCTTCGTCCCCTTCATCACCTGTCCCACCAGGAACTGCAGCGCGTTCTGCTTTCCGGCATGGAAGTCCGCGATGGATTTTTCGTTCGCGGCAAGCACCGAATCGACAATACCGTTAAGTTCCCCCGAATCACTCATCTGACCGAGATTGAGCCGGTCGATGATATGTGACGGATCGTTATCGCCTCCGAGAAGCATCTCGCCGAGGACCGTCTGCGCGGCACTCGAGTTGATCTTTCCGTCGGCCAGTATCGCGATGAACTCGGCATAGTTTTCGGGCGTGATACCCGAATCGGCGATGCTCCTTCCGGAATCCGCAAGACGCTTTCGCAGTTCGGTGACGATGTAGTTCGCGGCAAGACGGATCGCTTTCTCCCCGTCGGCAGACATCTCACCTCCGTCTTTCTTTCCGCCAAGTTCGCTCACGACCGCCTCGAAATAGTCCGCGGTCGGCTTCTCGGTCGTTATCACGTTCACCGCTTCGGCAGACAATCCGTACTGTTTCGTGAAACGCTCTTCCTTGACCGCAGGCAATTCGGGAATAGTGTGTCGAAGCTGGTCGAAATCCGCCGCGGTGAACGTGAACGGCGGGATATCCGGCTCCGGGAAATACCGGTAGTCGTGCGCGGATTCCTTCTTTCGCTGGGATACGGTCGCCTGACGGTTCTCGTCCCATCCGCGGGTCTCCTGGACGATCTTTTTCCCGGCCTCAAGTTCCTCGGTCTGTCGTATGATTTCGAACTCGATAGCTTTCTCTACCGCCTTGAAGGAATTGATATTCTTTACTTCCACCTTGGTTCCCGAAAGTTTCTCGGTCCCCTCCTTGTGGAGCGAGATATTCGCCTCGCATCGCATCTGCCCCTTCTCCATGTCGGCATCCGAAACGTCCAAATAGCGCAGTATCTGACGCAATTTCTGACAGAACAGCTTCGCGTCGGCGGCGGAATCGATATCCGGTTCGGTCACGAGTTCCATCAGAGGAACGCCGGCGCGATTCAGGTCGACCAGCGTATAATCGGCTCCGGTCGGATGATAGAGCTTGCCCGTGTCCTCTTCCATGTGAATGCGGGTGATGCCGACCGTCTTTCCCTCGCGGATGACAAGTTCCCCCTTTCCGCAGAACGGCTCGTCATACTGGGAAATCTGGTATCCCTTCGGGAGATCCGGATAAAAATAGTTTTTGCGGTCGAACTTCGAATGAGTAAGAAGTTCGCACCCGAGCGCGAGACCCGCGCGTTGGACGGATTCGATCGCCTTCCGGTTCGGGGTCGGCAATGCCCCCGGCTGTGCGGTGCAGACGGGACAGATATGCACGTTCGGCTCGGATTCCTGCCCGAGACCGTTCTTGCACGAACAAAACATCTTCGAAGCCGTCTTGAGCTCCGCATGCACCTCCATTCCGATGACCGGGATGTATCTCATAAATAGATAGTCAAAAGTCAATAAAATCGTAAGTCACCGGAATAATCAGCGAGCCGATAAAGTCACAAATCTATAATGTCAGATAGTTTCAATAAGGCCCGAGGAAACGTCCGACTCTGCGACTTTACGGACCTTATGGCTTTACCGACTCTTGGATTCACGTCTTCCCCGTACTCCCGAACCGGCCTTCACCCCGTATGGTATCATCAAGTTCCGCAACCTCACAAACCTCCGGATACGCGATGGGAACGACGAGCATCTGAGCGACCCGCTCGCCCGGTACGACCTCGTAGGCCGCATCCGACGTGTTAAGCATGATAATGCCCCATTCACCGCGATAGTTCGAATCGATCACTCCTCCGAGGGTAGTGATACCGTGTTTCGCCGCGAGACCCGAGCGATCCATGATAAGCCCGACATGACCAGCCGGGACCGCAATCGCGATACCGGTCGGAACAGATGTCCGTTCCCCCGGGCCGAGCATGATTCCCCTGAGCGCATACAGATCGAGACCGGCATCGCCTTCGTGGGCACGAGTCGGAAGTTTAGCGTCCCGATGAAGTTTTTTCGCCTCGATTTTCATAGGGTTCCGAAATGTTCGGTCACGATCGATCTCATATCCGTTGCGACTTCGTCGACGGATCGGTTCGCATCCACCCGTTTCCAGCCGTTCCGCTCCCCGAGCAAAAAATGAAAATTCTTGCAGATCGCTATACGTTCCGCTTCCATCTCATTGCGATGATCCTTCTCGATAGCCGTATCGAACCGGTCGCCATGCAGAAGCATCGAAAGGTCGGTGGGACGAAGATCGCGGTTTATCTTCTCAAGATATTCGAGGTCCGCCCCCCAGGTCAGCCCCCAGGCTATACCCGTCCCGATGTAGTCCTCCGCGACAATCCACTCGCCTGCCGCAAGACGATCCTCGAGAATCGGTTCATAGCGACGCCGGTTTTCGGCATACTTCGACTGAAGTTCTTCGGTGGATAGCGGATTCTTCTCGCGGAATTCCGGCTCACGAAGGTACCGATGAATGAACGGCCCTTCCGGTTCGAGGTCGTACACGGGATATTTCAGCCGTTCCGCCTTCAGCCCGCGTGAACGAAGAAACGCGACCAGGGATTCGACCTGGGTCGTCTTTCCGATCCCGTTGATACCGTATACGGCGATAAATTTCCCACGTTCCATATTCGCGACGCTACTTGCCTTCCGGATCGGATTTTCCGAGTCCGACCATGATACCGTCCACCTGCGCGTACAGCTCCTCGAGTCCGGCATGATTATCGATGACGAACCCGGCCTGCGACTTCAGTGCGGGAATGCCCACTTCGGTCTCAAGAAGATGGTCCTTCTTGAAATCCTCAAGCGTCTTCGCGTCATCATCGGCGTTCTGATGCCGCTTCAAGAGTCGTTCGTATCGGGTCTGGAGATCCGCCTCTACGTAGACCAACGTGAACTCGGGAAACGCGCTGACGGCATCGATGTCCGTCTGACGCCGAATACCGTCGATCACGATTATGGGATCGGGATCCGTCATCGCGTCGTTCGCCATGATATGGGAAAGGAGATCGTCCCCGAACTCGGTCCGGAGCGCACCCGAAAGACGGGTCAGGTTCTCCCGCGTCTGTGCGAGGCGCAACCGGTTCAGGACGTCGCGCAGGGGGTCCGAATACATGAACATCTTCGCGCCGTACCTGTTCACGAGATAGTGCGCGACCGTATCCTTTCCCGACGACATCTCTCCCGAAATCCCAAGGATGATCTTTCCCATAGCTTCTCATCGTTACGTTATTACGGCGTTATTTTGCTCAGTATCGAATGACCGCGCCATATCCCCAAAGCGAATCGTTCCCGGCCTCATCTTTTTTTTGAAATTCGAAACCGCTCAGTTCCCCGGCTTTCGACATTACGAACCCTTATCTCCTCCTTCGAGTTTGCGACTCTTTCCGGGTTATATCCTGCAATCCTCGTCTTGCATCCCAGTCGTCCGGATCACGATCGACATGAAGCGTCACTTCCGGGAACCGACTCACGATCTCGTCCGCCATCCTCCGTGCCACGGGCCGCAGGGTCGGATGCACGGTCTTCCCGCACCGGAGCTCCACGAAATACACCAGACCGGGCAGATCGAACGTGTACCGACAAGGCACGCGAAAGCCCATCGCCACGAGATACTGACAGTCTTCCGACGACGCGTCCATCGTGTCGATCGCCGCCGTCTGTTCGGCGATCAGCGTTTCGGCTTTTGCTCGGTGCGCCTCGGGCAGCTGCTCAAGATACCACGAATGGAAGCCGTACCGCGTCGAAAGTAGCGGCATGTGATGTATGCCGGCGCGATGACGCTGCATATCGCGATACGAGCCGAAATCGAGAAGGAAATCGAACGTGAACGTACCGAGCGCGCGCAGATACTGCGGAAGATTCGTCTTTACCGGCCGTTCCGAAAGGACATCGGTATACGGCGAAAGCGCGGCAGGATCGATAGTCGTGACCGCCGTGAACTCCTGTGGGAAACTTTCCGGATCGAAATAGGTATGGTTCGCGAGAACGTTCGCCCGATAGTTTTCCTGCTCCTCATAGCGTTTGTGTGAGAAGCTGTTCGGATACCGCTTCGAAAGTTCCGCAAGCATCCCCTCGGCCGCCTCGCGCACCTCGGCAAGCGGGTGATGACGAAGCAGGGAAAGCTTGTCCCATGCCTGACGAAGGTTCGTGTGCCACGAAAGTTGTGTCGTGATGCCGGCCGGAAGGAACCCGCGAAGGATATCGAATGATCGTGCCTTGATCGCCTTGTCGTACATCTTTTCGTCCTCATCGGCCTGACGCGGATATTTCGCACGAAGATGATCCTCGACCGCCGGACCCGACGACACGTAGAACGCGTGCCATTTTTCCTGAATCGCGCGCGACGCTTCGGTCCCGATCGGATCCGTCATCGGTTGACGGCTCATGTCGATATATCGGGTACTCGTCTCCTGCCCGGAGTACAGCGGCCAGTCCTGGACCGCCTTCGCGACAAGCATACTGACTCCTTCGATGAACATCGTCGTACTTCCGCAGTCCGCGATCGACATGTGCCCGTAACCGACATAGAAACGTTCCATGAACTTCCCGGATCCGGTCTCGGACACCTTCGCGACGTGCTTCTCCACGCTTTCCGCGCTACGCGAATACAGGGCCTGCATCATGGCCACGTCCTCGGGTCCGTATTCGTCGTAGAGAAAAATCTTCGGCATATGTTTGAGAAACCAATAATACTGTCGCGGGCATGACCGAAAACCGACAGGTAGTCGGGTCAGCTTGGGCGAAGATGGTGCCCGGGTTTCTTGCCCGGTCCGAGATCGGCCTCCTTCGAATATTCGTCGACGATATCCGTCCGGACCGATACGATGCCTTCGAGCTCCACGAACGTGATCTCGTTTCGCTCCGTGTCGTAGACGAAATAGGTCGCCGTCCCGGTCTTGTGCGCCGAAATCTCCCCCGGATTGGCCAACAGACATTCCCCGACCCGTTCCTCGTGCCGATCGTGGTTATGCCCATAAAAGACGGCGTCGAAATCACCGGACCTGGCCATTGAGAGCGCGATGTCCGGGTAATGAGAAAGGAAAATCCTTTTTCCGTCCTCCTCGAGAATATGATAGACGTTCTCCGAAAGCGTGAGACTGCTCCCTTCCGAAAGTGATGTCCTCGTCAGTGCCGCCTTGTCCCCGTCGTTGTTCCCGAAGATCGCGAAAACCGGAATCGAGGCGGCAGCGAGCATTCGTGCGATGCCGTTGTTTATGAAATCCCCCAGAAAAAAAATCTTCCCGACGCCACGCTCCCGGATATCACCGAATGCCAGCACGAGGTTGTGCGTGTTGTCGTGTATATCGGAGATGACGGCGATCTTCATAACATCGAAAAAATAATCGGGTGTTCGCTCGTGACCCAGTATCTCATTTTCGCATAGATTCCTGCCACCCGCAAACCTGCCGACCGAACCGAACCCATGACTCCATATCGTCGAGATACCTTCCCATCGCAAGAGCAGCTTCCGACGCTGTCGGTTCAAAAGCGGCCTTTTCAATGACCACTGTTGCGGCATTTCCCCGTCATGGATTTGACAAATTATATAAAATTCTTTATAATATATTCAGATCATTACCATTCCAACTTCTCATCAAAAATGCAACGGGAGAACTGTCCTAATGAAAATGGAAACAATGGATACGCTGGAACGTATCGTGAAGAGATGGTCCAGCTATGAAGTTTTTGAGGATCAGATTTCGATCTCCACGCCATTCTTCTTTGTCGTCGACGCCGTATGGGGAAAGAAAGACCCAAGGAGACTCGCGAAACAGATGAAAGAATCCCTTGCCATGAGTATGATGGAGCGTATGCTCGGGCCGATCGGTATCGATGCCGCCACGGCCGATCCGGAACTGACGAACCTCCTCTTGGGAATCATCGACCGAAACATGCGTTACCACATCACCGTCGAGACGTTCTATACGACGGTCGCTGCATACATGGATTTCCTGGTCACGATAACCGCCGAACGAATTGCCGACGGGGATACGCTTCTGGAACGACTCAAACCGAGTCTGATCAAGGCAATGGCAACCAGCATGATCTCCGTCCGGGAAAAACCGATTTCCGATCGGATATCCGGCTGGAAAAATCCGACTCCCCCGGACATCCACCCTCGTCTCAGGACGAAAGCCGGAATCCTGAAACAGGCGATCGGATTGAGAAGTACCATGCTGGCACTCGAAGCCCGCGGTTAGAGAAATATCGAAACTCGATCGCATTGCCGTTCCCACCCAGGAACGGCTTTTTTTATAGCCTGAATATGTATGACTGACGATTTCCAAAAATAGTATTCCGATTTCCAGCCGTCATGACGGCATATTCAAAGTACGGCGGACTTGCCTTTTGCCTTGTCACCGCCGACAAAAAAAGAGGTATCATTTCTGATACCTCTATTCATTCAGCTCCCACTTCGTTGAGCGGTAGCTATTTCTTCTTCATGAGCTCGGCCTTCTGCTCCGGCGTGAGATTCTGCCATGTCGCTTCGGCATTTTTTGCCTCGCGTCCGACTTCATCTCTCGTTTTGCCTTTTCAGCGCTTGCCGGACCTTCGGACCCATCATAGGACGAGTCTTCGCAGTTCGTGTCGTATCACCATGGGAATTTCTTCTCTTGCGACGACCATTGAAATCGCCCAGAGCTTGCCGTCGCCTTGTACGGCTCCGACTTGAAATAAAAAGTTGTTCCCTCTCGGCGAAAGACAGAAGATGATATCACTTCCTCCCTCGCCTCCCCTTTGCAGGAGAGCGGCCATCATTTCGGGCGATGCCGGGAAACTGGCGGTGTAAAGCTTCGTTACCACTCCGGTCCGGGCCTCAATCCGGTCAATGGGCTCCACGATATCTCCGAGTTCGGCGCGGCTCCCGAAAAATCCGGCCTTGTCCCAGATCCGAACCCGTTCGGATCGCGATCCCGGAAAATAGTGTTGCACGGACCGGTTCTGGACGACTCTGGGATACATCGGATCCGCAGAGGCACCCCGGCTTCCGGGAAAAAACATCGTCGTGTACAGAATAAACGCGAGCATGAGAATACGGTGCTTCATGGCTATCTCCTTCGTTTTCAGGTTGGAAAAGAATCGGATATCAGTCTTATACAAAAAATATGAAGCGTCAAGAAGCCTCTACCGGACTTTTTTTATTTTCAGCTAAATAGAAGGCCTCGGGAATTCGGATGCTTTTCAAAAAATGCACCGCGCCGACCTTGTAACTGCCGCATCGAAATCAGGTCGTTTCCGGATCAGGAAACCTTTGCCTCGGTCGAGAATCGTTGAATTACACCTAAAAATGCAAAAACCGCTTCAATCGAAGAGGCGGTTTCATTTTTTACTCCCATAGTACGTACGATGGGAGTAAGCCTACAGGTCACTTTTCCAATTTCACCGAAAAAGGAGTCCCGTATACGTCATATTTCAAACGCGTTCGGAGGTTCGGGATGAATAAGAATAAAAAGAGGAACTCCGGAATCTTATATCCGGAATCCCTTTCATTCATACTACGTGTCACGGAGCATTCGCGATTGATCCGACATAGCCGTCTGAACGTAATACCAACAAGCTGTTCACATCGGCGGAATCCGTCAAGATCATCCGGAGCCACTGTTCGTAAGTCGCGCCTTCATTCGCGAAAACGAACGCGTTCTTTGCGCACCATTCTGCAAGTTGCTGAGGAGTAGCGAACACCGGACTCTGCGGACTTCCCTCGGTGCAGGTCTCCCACAGCTGCCACCCTTCACCGACCGGTGGATCGTACTCTTTCCACTTGCGATAGGCTTTCTTCTTTTTCCGTGGCATCCTGGTTTCGCCACTTCCGCCGCATTTCTTGCATTCTTCTGTTCTCGCGGCACCGTTATTCAGTCCGGTCCCATGACAACATTCGCATTCGCGTGGCCCGCAGACAGGATTAAGATACCCTTTCCATATCCTGTCAATCGGCCAGTTGAAATGCATCGGTACTCTTTTAAAATCCCTTTGTCCCATGCGAACGGCTCCTTCTTGGTTTAATGTAAGATACGTTAAATAACTCGATTTTCATGCCATATTATCATAAAAAATAGATTTAGTCAATAGCGCGTAATGTTTCAATACCTTTGCATCACCTGTACACTGACAGGTCTGACAAAGAAAATATGGCATACACCTCGAATCCGAATATCCCGAAGGTGCGCTGGAAAGCCGTGAAGATGCTCAGATCAGGAAAGAGTTCCCGTGAAGTGGCGAGATATTTCGGATACGACCAGTCCACGATTCTCCG
>JAAXTX010000032.1 GCA_013336285.1 Candidatus Moraniibacteriota bacterium
CGGACCGTTCAAGGAGTTACTCCGGAGACAGACCGGGAGCAATCTCGAGGGAGTAACGGAGACGGTCAACGGTCGGAAGTATCATGCTCATGCCTTCGTCGGGGACGACGGACACGGTGAGATGCGGACGTCGACGGTACCGACCGGATACGAGCTCGGCCAACTCATCTTTTCCGACGCCGTTTCCGCGATCCGGCTGCATCTCATCGCTAAGCTCATGGCGGACGGAAAGCTCCGTAAAGGCCCCATAGTCGATTTTCAGGGAAGTGATCACCTGTCGGGAAAGCAATTCTTCCTCCGGTATCCGGAGTATGCCATGGAAGTGGCTCTCCGCACGCTTCCGGAGATCCTTGTATCCGATGCGAAAGGCTTCTCCAGGAAGGGAAAGCTCAGGTCCGTCTCGAAGTTGTTATCCGATCCGGATTGGGAGGGGATCGCCGCGGACATCGCGACGGTCGCGTTTTTACGGACGAAAAAATGGTCATTGCCGAAGACGGAACTGCAGAACGTCTTCGAGGAATACGGCATCGATGTGAAGGAAATCATGCCAACGGATCTGGAAATCGACGATATCGTCCGACGAAGCGCCGAACCGTCATCGGATACGGAATCGAACGGTCACGATTATCGGGCTGTGTCATAAAGGGGCATCTCACCTATCCACTCATCGGCATGGGAATCCTGAGAAGCCTCGGTGCCGAAGAGGCTATGACCGATGTCGTACTCTCCCTTACGAAAAGAGCAAAGTAGTCCGGGCGGCATGATTCATGCAATCATGCCGCCTTTTTGCATTATTTCGGGATTCCCGGGTACAATGGATGTGTAATAATCTGAAAATCCTATGAAATTCACCGTACTCGGGAAGGGGAAGAATCCGCCGGCGGGAGCGGTGAAAGTCGTACTGTCGAAAGGGAAGGAAGACGAGATCGTACGTTTGGAGAATGCATCTATCGAGGTCGCGCTCGGTATCGGCGAACGCGACAAGATGACTCGGCGAAAACTCATGCTCCTGCCGAGAAGGGCGGTCATGGCGGCAAAGGCGAAAAAGGCCGAACGACTTATTATCGACCTCGATTTGTTTCGGTTTCCGCAGCTCGCGCTCGGTGACGGGGAACTCGCGGAGATTTTCGCGGTGAATGTCGAGATGGCGGGATACGATCACTCCGAATTCCTTTCGGATGCGAAAGAACGGTTCGGCGAAGTCAAGGAAGTCTTATTCCTGAGCGCGGATACAAAAGAGGCGAAAGCCGGACTCGTCCGTGGAAAGATCATCGGCGAAGAGACGAATGCGTGCCGTCGGCTGGCGAATTTGCCGGGAAGCGACGTCGTTCCGAGGACTCTTTCGGATGAGGCGAAGAATATCGCGAAACGTATCGGTGTGAAAGCAAAGATAAAGATATTCGGCGTGGCGGAGATGACGAAGATTGGTATGGGCGGAGTGCTTGGTGTGGGTAAGGGATCTTCCGAAGAGCCGCGATTTATCATCGTGGAATATGCTGGTGGGAAGAAAGATGAAAAACCGATTGTTCTCGTGGGCAAGGGTGTGACATTCGATACCGGCGGTATCAATCTCAAGCCCGATACGGCGATCGAAGGGATGAATATGGATATGTCCGGCGCGGCGGCGACATTGCATGCGCTTGCTGCGGCGGCGCGAATCGGGATAAAACGAAATATAGTCGTATTGGTTCCCGCGGTCGAAAATATGCCATCCGGATCAAGTTACCGCCCCGGTGACATTCTGCGCTCGATGTCAGGCAAGACGATAGAGGTGAAGAATACCGACGCCGAGGGGCGGATCGTTCTCGCTGATGCGCTCACGTATGCGAAACGCTTCGATCCGGCCATCGTCGTCGATGTGGCGACATTGACGGGTGCGGCGATGGTCGCGCTAGGGGAGCGTGCTTCGGCGCTTTTCACGCAAGACGAGGAGACGGAGAGGAAATTCAGAAACTGGGGCGAGGAGAGCGGGGACTTCGTGTGGCCGCTCCCGCTCTGGGATGAGTATGATGAAGAGATAAAGGGGACGTTCGGCGACGTTGCAAATACAGGCCGGGCGAGGTGGGGCGGAGCAATCACTGCAGCCGCGTTTCTGAAACAGTTCGCCGTAGGCTACCCATGGGTTCATATCGACATCGCGCCTCGCATGACCGCGGTGGAGGACGAGTTCCTCGCGAAGGGTGCTGCGGGTGCGCCGGTACGTCTGCTCGTGAAAATGCTCGGCGAATATTGATATGAATTTTTTCGGAATGACGTTCGATAGGGAAATACGTCGGGTCCAAGCCGCGCATGCGCTTACCTCGGTCGTTCTGTCATTCGTCAATATCTATATCCCGGCCTTTCTGCTGACACATGGGTTCACGCTGTCCGGGACGATACTCTTTTTCGTGGTATTTCACGCTGTCGGTCTTCCGGTAGGTCTTCTCTTCTGTCCCTGGTCCATGAGGAGATTCGGTCTCGTTCCGACGCTTCGTTTTTCGTATCCGCTTCAGATAGCCGGTCTCATTCTCCTGAATCTGATGCCGGCGTTTCCCATTCCCTGGGTACTTGTCGCGGCGATCGGTGGCAGTGCTACATTCGCTTATTGGATGCCGCTTAATATCCTTCTCGTGCGATACGCCGATTCGGAGAAAATGGGGAGCGATCTCGGTATTTTCTTCGCGCTGCCGAAAGTGTTCGGTATCGTCGGACCGCTCCTGAGCGCGCTCCTGATACCTTTTTTCGGATTCTGGCCGATGTTTGCGGTTGCCTGTGTCGGGCTGATATTCGCATATCTGCCGCTCGCGGGGATTCCTCATGACGGTATCTCGGTCGATCTTGATCTGCGTCGGGCGTGGGGTGAACTGCGGAAACGGAAATTACTTTTCTTTCTGGAAGGGCTCGACAATATCATCGAGGAATCCGAATGGTTCTGGGGGATTTTCGTTTTTCTCATCATAGGCTCGTTATCCGTTCCGGGAATCGTCGGAGGTTTGGAATCACTCGGCGGGGCGCTCTTCGCCGTTCTCGTGGGGAAGCGGGCCGACCGGAACGCGGAAAAAATGGTCCCGTACGCGTCTGTCGGACTTATGATCGTGTGGGTGACACGTTTTTTCGTTCATGAGCCGGTTCTGGCGTATTCGATCTCATTCGCCGCGTCTTTCGTGATGACATTCTTCCTCGTTTCCTACTTCGGCATGATCTACCGGAAAATCAAGGGAGACAACGAGGAGGAATTCCTCATTCTTCGTGAGATTCCGACGGTACTCGGGAGGATGGTCATGTTCGGAGTCGTCATGCTGACCGTTTCCGATCCGAGACGCATGTTCGTCCTTCCGATCGCGACGATCGCGATACTGATCGCGATCCTTTTTATCAGGCGGAACCGGTTCAAGTCGGTTTCGGATGTGACGGCATGATATTTTCAGTAACGTATGAAACAGTCATTTGAGCAGGAAACGCGAAGCATCGAAAATGAGACCTCAGGAAAAAGTCCGTTCGAAAAAAGAACGGAGTATGCCGTTCATCTCTCCGCATCGAAAGAAAACGTACAACGGAAACTCAGGTCGTTGAAATATGTTTTCGCTGAGGAGCAATACCGACAAGCGGAGCGGACGGGAACGTCTCGGTTGAAATTCTCGGACTTCGTCATGAAATATACGGATGAGCCCGGCTTGTTTTGGGAACTGTCGGAGCTGATACGATCCCGACGAAATGAAAGTGCGGCACGGATCGGAGTGAGCAGTTTGAGGGAAAGATTCGTATTGGATCTCGATGCGGAATATCGGGAAGGTGGTCTGGAGCGGGCGATAGAGTTCGCGGATGATTTTTTCTGCGACATCGATTCCGATTTGGAATCGGAGCATCGCGATGGTCCGAAGCGGGCGGGTCAGATCGAATACGGTTATCCCGTATTGGACGACGCCGGAGAACGGTATATACCACTGCATTACCCGTTTCCTACGAAAGGACGTACGGGGGAGGATTTCGGTTACGAGAGATCGCTTCGGGAATTGGCGAAGAACGTAGTCGAAGATGGTATATACGCGGATTACGTTCGAAGTCATACCTGGATGACGGACAAGTCGAGGTCCGAGCGATACGGCTTCCGAAACGTCGCCATCAAGGACTTCGACCCATCCGACGGTTCACAGGTCTGGGGACAATTTGTACTGAAGAACGGGGAGCTGAATGAGAAGGCGGTCCGATACCTGTTCGAGCACGGCGAACCGAGGGAGAAGGTCGCGACGGATCGAATGAATCTTCGTGATCTGATTTATCGGTACTATCCTGAAAAACGAGGACAGGAAGTCGTGTTACAGGTGGGAAATGCTGTGCCGAAGACTGAAATAACAGGGTTTATGGAAGCGGAAGCCCGTTTTCTGGAGTCATACGATGAGAAGGAGCCGGATGAGATTTTCGATTGGATGCGAAAAGAGAGGGTCTGGCCGTTTGTCATGCCTTCTGAAATCGGGAAAGACATGATTGCATTCGTAGTCCGGTCAAAGGATGAGGGGAAATCTTCCGAGGAGGTTGCATCCTCGGATGAATGGAAACGCCTGACGGCGAAAGTACAGAATCTTTGGGAGCGATATGATGGCGCCGTTGATGGGGAGAGTGTCGTCATTCGGATTCCGGAGATGTCCGAACGAATATGATCCATATTTCAGCATCGGGAATCGTCAATCGGTTGAAATCGACCGGGAGTCCGCAAAAGGCGAAACTCTTGTCGGGGTTTTTCAAGACGGGAAAGGGGCAGTATGGCGAAGGCGACGTCTTTCTCGGCGTGATCGTGCCGGAGCAGCGGAAGATCGCCAAGGAATTCCGGGAACTTCCGTTTCCGGAAATCGAAAAACTTCTCGCGAGTCCATATCATGAGGCGCGTCTTACGGGACTCCTGATTCTTACGTATGCGTTCGAGAAAGCGGATGAACGGAAACGGGAATCCATCTATGATTTCCTACTTGACCATCGGGTCGCGATGAATAACTGGGACCTCGTCGACGCGATCGTGCCGAAGATCGTCGGAGAGTATATGTCGACGCATCGAAATGAACGGAAAATACTTCGGATATTTTCCGAGTCGGACAATCTCTGGGAACGGCGGATTGCCGTTCTGGCGACGGCGGCATTCATCCGACGGGGACAATTCAAGGACACGCTTTCGATTTGCACGACACTGCTTCGTGACGAACATGATCTGATACATAAGGCGACGGGGTGGATGCTTCGGGAGGTCGGAAAGCGTGATGAGGCGGTTTTGCGGGACTTCCTTGATGTCCACGCTTTCCGTATGCCTCGAACCATGCTTCGCTACGCGATCGAGCGCCTGCCGGAAGAAGAAAGGAAGGGTTATTTGAATATGCCGCGGATCCGACCTTCTTGCCGCGGATTTTCGGCGAACGGTCGAAGGGGCGGTCGGTAAGGCGTTTCTAGATCTCTTTCGAACAGTAATGCGAAGTTCATGATTGACATGATGTGGTCGGCGTGGTATGAGTGACGCACGGTACTTAACAATCGACAACCGAAAAAATACGGAGGCGCCATGTTGACCGAATGGTTCAGAAGGAATGGTAAGGAATATCGGAAGGCGTTGGTGATCGGCATCGGCGGTGGGAACGATATGTTCAGCGCGAGTCTGGTCGCCGCATATCTTCTCGATATCGGAATCGAAACCGATGTCGCGGGTGTCCTGAGTCCGATGGCGATCCATACGTTCAAAGGAAAGATCGAGAATCCGGTCAATCGGATTCGGGGTACGGTGGAACGGTTCATACATGCTCCGCAACCGGTTCGTATCCCGTTCGTCGACGGGTCGGCACCGAAGTTCTTTCGGCATGCGGGCATCCGCGTCGGGAAATTTCTCGACCTTTCAATCAGGTTCGGGACCGAGAAACTGACGCGGTCCATGGAAAGTCTGATCGAAACGGAAGGATACGATTTCATCGTCGCGGTCGATGTGGGAGGCGATGTCTTAGCGCGAGGGAAGGAAGATCCCATGCTGTTGACGCCACTCGCCGACTTCGCACTGTTGAATGTCATCAACCGGTTACCCGTCGATTCCGTGCTGGTTGAAATCGGACTCGGTACGGACGGCGAATTGCGACAGGACGGCATGGTGGAAATTCTTGCCGAGATACGGAGGAGCGGCATGTTGATTTCGGAACATCGCCTGCGACCGGATGATCCCGGAACGATCGCCTTTCGGAAACTGTATAAGAAAGTGAGTGCGATCAGAAAAGGCAACACGATGGGTCGTCTGATCCAGACCATGGAGAGCGATCGCGATATCCCGATTCTGCATCGGCATCATTCCCAAATCGGCGGACGGTCTTGGAATGTCCATTACGAATCGGTCATCCCGTCCGTATATGCCGGCAAGGTCTATGTCATCGATCTGAAGATGCTCGCCGAATCAAGAAGCGAGATGGCGTTCGCGTTCCGGAACCCGCTCGAACAGTATGTGAGGATGAAACGCATCGCGCCGGAATGGGCGACGGAAATCGATCTCGGTTTTCTCTTCTGCGACCGGGATTGGACGAGTCCGCATCGGAACGGGTATTCATTGCACCTTCTGGTCCCTTCGGTAAGGATCCCGTACGAGACCAGGATGGAAATCATCGCTCACGGAATCCGAAACGCTGAAGCGGATTTTATCCTGATAACGGACGATGACATGAGGTCCGTTTCCAGACGTATGCCTTTAGGCGGATATTTCCATGTCGCTGCCGGGGGATTTATGGTCCTCTCACGTCGTTCCGACGAGCGGGAATTCGCCGAGGAAATCGCGAAACAGATCTGCGAATACGGTGCATAGTCACTATTACGAAAATGATTGCCTCCCATTCGGTATTGGGAGGCCTTTTTTTGCTTAATTTAAAGCATTTACAGTAAAGTGATCCGGAGTGTTGACAGAGAAAACGGATGTGGAGTAAAATGGCATTGAAGTGCCAACAAGTGGGGAATTGTGGTGAGCCTATGTTCATCGGTGAATACTCGCATAGCATAGACCCGAAACGGCGACTCGCGTTGCCGTCCAAGTTCCGAGGGGAACTCGGCAGTCGGGTGGTCGTTACTCGCGGCTTGGACCGGTCGCTCTTCGTATATCCGATGAAAGTGTGGGAGACGCTCGCGGAGAAGCTTGGTGCGATGCCGGTCGGTGAAGCGGGAACGCGGAGTTTCGTCCGTCTCCAACTCGCCGGTGCTACGGACGTGGAACTCGACAGCCAGGGCCGCGTACTTATCCCGGATTATCTCAAGGAGTACGCCGGACTCGGAAAGAACGTCGTCGTGGTCGGTCTCTTCAACCGACTCGAGCTCTGGGATGAGACCGCGTGGAAAGAATATAAGTCGGAAGCGGAGAGAAATACCGGTGAGGTGGCGGAAGAGCTCGGTAAGTTGGGAATTTACTAGAAGAGTCGGGAAGTTATAATGTGTCAAAAGCCCGTAAAGTCGAAGAAAATCGGGAACGGAAAAAAGTCGTCGGTCGGACGCGAAAGGGAAAAAAGAAACAGGACGGACATCGGAAATGAACACATAAGTACGCCGGATTCATTTTTGATGCTCGGACTGTTATGGAAGAGACGAGACATATCCCGGTGCTGTTGGACGAAGCGATAGCGGCTTTGGACCTTCAAAAGGGCGACACGGCAGTGGACGCGACACTCGGAGGCGGCGGGCACACGAGAGCGATATTCTCACGCGTGCAAACCGGTGGGAGGGTTGTGGCGTTCGATGCCGACGAGAGGGCGATCGGACGTTTCCGGGAATCCGTTGAGGCGGATGCCGGATTGCGGGAAGCGATGGAGAAGGGATCGCTTACCGCAGTCCGGGAGAATTTTTCCCGGATCGCGGAAACGCTCCGGTCACTCGGGATAGGGGAGGTTGACGCGATAGTGGCGGATTTCGGTTTCTCGTCGGACCAACTGGACGATGCTGAACGGGGATTTTCGTTCCGGTCGGACGGGCCGCTTGACATGCGGCTTGACGGACGGACGGAAACGACCGCGGCAGAAATCGTGAACGGGTGGGATGTCGAGGAACTCGCGAAGATATTTCGTGAGTACGGCGACGAGTCGAAGGCCTGGAAGATCGCGAATGCGATCGTCACGCGTCGCGCATCAAAGCCGTTCAGCCGGACCGTCGAGTTGGCGGAGACCGTTTCCGGATGTTTTTCGGAATTCGAGCGACGGAAAATGGCGATTCATCCGGCGACGAAGGTGTTTCAGGCGATCCGTATCGCCGTGAACGGGGAAATGTCGGCAATCGAGACATTCCTGTGGGAGGGAGTAAGGATGCTTCGCCGCGGAGGGCGGATCGCGGTCATCACGTTCCATTCCGGCGAGGACGCGCTCGTGAAACGTCTGTTCGCGGAAATGGAGAGGGGATGCGTATGTCCGGCGGATTTTCCAAAATGCGTTTGCGGGCATGTGCCGCTTATCCGGACGCTCTCGCCGAAATTCGTCGTTCCAAGCCGGGATGAAATCGCGGCCAATCCGCGGGCGCGGAGCGCGAAACTGCGAACGGCGGAGAAAGTGTAGCAGGGGGCTTGCGACCGAGAACGTACGATATGGGTCGAATCGTGTGTCGTCGATCGTGAGTCGTCGGACGGAAACATAAAAATACAATCAGGGGAAAAAGGTATGGCAAAAGATCACTGCATCTATCATCGGCAGCATGCTCGGAAAAAGGTGCTTTCCTTTTCCGGCGCGATACATCCGGCGGCCCTCGTGGCACTGTTCGTGTTCTTCCTGTCAGGTATCGGGTACGTGTACGCGATGAATCGCGGTGCGATTCAGGGGTATCGTGAACGGGAGCTCGATACTGAGATTTCAGAATTGCGTAAGGAGGGAAAGAAACTGCAGCTTTCGCTGGCCGAGCAGCAGTCGTTGTCCCGTGTTGAGGCCACCGCGAAGGATCGGCAGATGGAACAGGCGGTCAACGTGAAAGTCATCGGCGAACGAAGCTCGCTCGCACTCCGGTAAGTCCGTCGGTTTTTGGAATATATCACGCGTATGATGGCGAGGAGACCGCTCCGTGTTTCCGGAAAGGCCAGGGGAGGACTGCTCCCGGAGTCTTCCGGGAGGCTGGGGGTCCTCCTTGTTTTGGTTTTCTTGCTCGGAGGGATCGTGTTTATCCGGCTGTACGTTTTGCAAGTGCTTGGTGAGGAACAGTTCCAAAAAATGGCCGTGAACCAGCAGGAAGTCTCGGCGGACATCGTGCCCGAACGTGGGGAAATCTATTTTCGGGAAGGTGATGGCACGTATCCTGCCGCCGTGAACCGTGAATATCCGCTGTTATACGTGTCGCCACGTGAGGTAGACGACATTTCGGCGCTCGCTGCCGCGCTTTCTCCCATTTCGGGTGTTCCTGTCGAAGAAATCCGTTCGAAGTGCGCCGACCATAATGATCCATTCGAGATCATCAAGAAGAAACTGCCCGATGATGAGGCGCAAAGGATACGGAGTCTCGATATTCCCGGCGTTCATCTCCTGCCGGAGAAATTTCGGTACTATCCCGGAAGCGGGCTTGCGTCGCAGGTAGTCGGATTCGTGAGTACCGACGATAAGACGCAATCGGAAGTCGGGCGATACGGCGTAGAGTCATCGCTCGATGAGGAGCTTCGGGGAAAGGTCGGACATGTCATCCAGTCTCGAGACGCTGCCGGGAGATGGATTCCGACTCAGGACAGGGAAATGGTACCGGCGGCTCCCGGTGCGGATGTGATTCTGACCATCGATCACGTCGTACAAAATGAGACGGAGCGTATCCTGGCAGGCGCCATGGAGAAACATCAGGCGACCGGCGGCTCGGTCATCGTAATGGAACCGTCGACCGGTCGGATCGTCGCCATGGCGTCTTCTCCGACATTTGACGCTAATGATTATGCGGGAGTGGAGGATTATTCCCGGTTCATGAACCCGACGGTCAGTCAGGCGTATGAGCCCGGATCGGTCATGAAGCCTCTTACGATGGCTGTCGGGATCGAAGAGGGGAAAGTCTCTCCGGATACCGAGTACGTCGATACCGGATCGGTGACACTGTCCGGATACACGATCCATAATGCGGAAGACAAGGTCTACGGGCGGAGCACGATGACGAAGGTTCTCGACGATTCGATCAACACGGGTGTCATTTTTGTCGAGAAACTTGTCGGGAACTCACGGTTCAAGGATTACATGGGCAGGTTCGGATTCGGACAGAAGACCGGTGTCGAGTTGCCCGCCGAGCTTTCGGGAAATATAAGCAATCTTTCCGATCCTCGCCGCGACCTTGAATTTTATACGGCATCGTTCGGACAGGGCGTCACGACCACGCCGCTTCAGCTCGTGGAGGCGTACGGCGCACTCGCGAATCACGGAGTGCTTATGAAGCCTCAGATCATCGACCGATACATACGCGGTGACGAGGCAGAAGAAGAAGTTCTTCCTTCGGAAATACGTCGTGTCGTCAGCGATGAAACGGCAGGCACCCTTGGGGATATGTTGGAGAGTGTCGTATTGAACGGACATGGGAAACAGGCGGCCGTTCCGGGATATCGGGTCGGTGGCAAGACGGGAACGGCGCAAGTCGCGAAACAGGGAGGCGGCGGGTATGAAGAGGGTCTTTCTATCGGTACGTTCGTCGGGTATGCGCCGATCGATGACCCGAAATATGTCGTCTTGGCAAAGATAGACAATCCGAAAGATGTCGTGTGGGCGGAATCGAGCGCGGCACCGATGTTCGGGGATGTGATGAAATTTCTGCTGTCGTACGCAAAGATAGAGCCGACCATGCCGATTCCGGAGAAGAAATGAATATCCGTCGGCAGATTACGGTAAACGGATAGCGGGAACGGGGAGAAACCGAAAATCCATACGATCGAAAGTTGAAAGTGGAATCGGGAAATGTCCGGATATGATTTCACATAAAATTCGTGACTTATATAAGCCATTAATTATCGAGATAGTCGATTTTACACGTGATTGAGGGTATACTGTCCAAATGGCATATATGGCGGAAGTCGAAGAAAAAAGCGGAAAGCGAAAGGTGGCCGAGAGGCTGCTTGCTTTCATGGCGGGTGCGGTCATCAGGAAATACCATCCGCTTATCATCGGTGTGACCGGTTCGGTCGGAAAGAGTTCCACCAAGGAAGCGACCGCGCTCGTGCTCTCGGCGGAATCGCGGGTTCGGAAAAACGAAGGAAATTTCAATAATGAGATCGGTTTGCCGTTCACGGTTATCGGCGTCGGTACCGGCGGCGATGTCACGACGAGATTTTTTTCCGCAGCCGTACGGTTCGTATGGCTTATGGTCATGCCGAGTCGTTACCCTGAAGCGCTCGTACTCGAAATGGGAGTGGACCGTCCCGGGGATATGGCGGCACTGCTTTCTTTCGCTCCCGCAAAGATCGGAATCCTGACTACGATCGGCGAGAGTCATCTGGAATACTTCGGTTCTGTCGGTGCCATCGCCAAGGAAAAGGGTCGGCTGATCGCGTCGTTACCTGCGGATGGGTTCGCGATTCTTAACGCGGATGACCGTCGGATCGCGAAGATGGTCGGAAAGACGAAGGCGGTCCCGATCACCTATGGTTTCGGTCCCGAGGCGATGGTTCGCGCGGACAATATAACGCTGCAGGAAACGGACGGAAACGTGGGATCGAGTTTCAAGTTGAACTATCAGGGGAAGACGATTCCCGTACGCCTACCGGGGGTTATCGCGAGGCATCATATCGCGGATGCGCTAGCCGGAGCGGCGGCCGGCATAGCCGTCGGCATGAACCTGGTGGAGATAGCCGGAGCGCTCGAAGGGTTCTTGCCTCTTCCGGGCAGACTGAGATTCATCCAGGGTCGAGGCGGAAGCGGGCTTCTTGATGATACCTATAATTCCTCGCCTGCCTCTCTCCGTGCCGCGCTCGAGACGCTGCGCGAGGTCACCGCGCGACGCAAAGTCGTCATGCTCGGCGACATGCTCGAACTGGGGTCCGTTTCGGAAGAGGAACATCGCGGATTAGCCGTGGACATACGTTCGGCGGGAACGGAACTTGCCGTATTGGTCGGCAGACGGATGCGGTCGCTCGGGGAGGAATTGATCGCTCACGGGATGCCGCGTGGACAGGTGTTTCTGCTTCCCGATCCGGATTCTGCGGCCTTGGCTGCTCCGGACCTCGTCGGCGAGGGAGATCTGGTTCTCATAAAGGGTTCACAGGGACTTCGTATGGAAAAGGTCACCGAGGCACTTCTTCGCGATCCGAAAGACGCGGCCGCACTCCTGTGTCGGCAGTCTACGGTATGGCGAAAAAAACCGTTTTCTCCACCAATCGAGTGGGATGAAACCGCCATCTGATTTCTCGTCGGACATTCGGCACGAAAAAAAGAGCGATCCTAAGATCGCTCTGACATGAGTTTTTCACGTCGTTTCGCCACGGAGTTCTCGTACGCCCCTTTTTCCCGTTCGAAATTACAGAAGATGAAGTCGCAACGGTTGAGCGGACCTCCCGGAATGACACGGATCATCTCCCCGTCTTCTTCTACGAAAAATTCGGTCCATTTTTTCGGATTGTCGAAAATTTTCCGGTCGAAAAGGTATCGTTTAAGGCCGAAATACGGTGTAAACAGATACGCAAAAACGATGCGTCGATGGGTTTTTCTCGTTTCCTCAATCGTGGATGGGAACGAAGATCGGTCTATTACGCCCTGCATATAATAGCTCACATCGATAAGAGATATCCAGTTAACCATCAAGTCGAAAAAAATGAGATTTCCGATCCAGCGGTGTCCGGTGAGAACGAACGCGATTATAAGTATCGGAAAAATCGACTGTGCGATACAGACCGTCCAAAACGATGGTCGCGGAAGCGGTTGCCGTTCGACAACGGTATTCGTTGCGGGATGAATCATCGGTATGCTCCTTTTAAGGTTCATGAGACTGTCGGTTGAAATCTTCTTTCAAATCGGTCGTCCTGTCAAGGTTTGACGGCTGCGGTATGTCACGTTCAGAGGTCGAATCCGCGTTGACATATCGGGCATCCGGCGAGTATACTTGTGTCGGGACGTCGCGTCCCATAATACGGTAAAACGGCAAGAGTTATGACTGAGATTTTCAAGGATCAGGAGTTCATCGAATATGTCGTGAAGGCGCTCGTAGATCATCCGGATGACGTGAAGGTCGCCCGAAAGGTCGATGAGATGGGCGTGCTCATCACGCTCGACGTGCATCCCGAGGACATGGGCATGGTGATCGGTCGCGAGGGAATGACGGCGAAATCCCTCCGGACCCTTCTGCGAGTCATCGGCGCGAAGAACAACGCGCGCGTGAATCTCAAGATCAACGAGCCGGAAGGTTCGACCCGCGGTTCGCGTCGCGAAGAGTCGGTCGCGACACCCGGTCAGGAGCCTGTCGCGGAAGTCGCCGCTCCGGTCGAGCAGCCGAAGCGAGAGGAGCCGAAGCCGGAGACGAAACGGACTCTCGACGACGTGATGAATGACATTCAATTGTAAAAGACCGATAACGGTCAATGGTAGGGAGACAACAGTGGAAAGGCCGGCCCGACGTACCGGGTCGGTTTTCGTTATATTTCTGGATATAATGAGGCATTTTTGATATAGTATGAATGTTTTCAATCGCTGAGAAGGAACCTATGAACGTCATTCAGACAGAGATTCCCGGAGTGCTTATCATCGAGCCGGATGTTTTTTCCGATGAACGCGGGTATTTCAAGGAAACGTATAATCGGGATCGGTATCGTGAGCTCGGTCTGCCGGATTTCGTTCAGGATAATCTCTCCCTTTCCATACCGGTCGGCACATTGCGCGGTCTTCATTATCAAGTGGCCCCGTTCGCTCAGGGAAAACTGATTCAGGTCGTCCAAGGTGAGGTATTCGACGTGGCTGCGGATATCCGGCGCGATTCGTCGACCTTCGGGAAGTCCGTCTCGGCCATACTATCCGCTGAGAATCACCGGCAATTCTATATCCCCGAAGGGTTCGCGCACGCTTTCCTGACGACGAAGCCGGGCACGATTTTCTCGTACAAGTGCACCAACGTCTATTCGAAAGACCATGACCGCGGTATATTCTGGGACGATCCGGCACTCGGGATCGATTGGCCGATACGTGAGGGGCTGACGATTTCCCAAAAGGATACGAATCATCCTGCGCTCGCTTCGCTCGAATCCGATCCGGTGCGATGGGAGGAATTGAAGATCGTGAAATAAAAAACACCCCGGTCATAACGGGGTTCGGTGCCACGTGGTGGCGACTCTTAGAAGGGAGGGGAGTGGACCGTTGCGGCCGCATTCCAAATGACGATATTTTTTTTCAAGGCGATTATCGCCTCGTGGTTTTCTCCAGGTCGCCAAATTTTTATGCCGGTTATATGACTCGGATGCTTCAATGATATCAAGGTGTCTCCGGAGCCGATGAAAGTTTCGTGTTCTCCGATAACGCCGAGTCTTTCGGCGGTGAGCATGAATGAGCCGTCGCATCTGACACTCAGTATCAGTCGTGAATCTCCGGAGTTTTCGATCGATACCTTTGCCGTGACGGAGGGTTTCTCTGCCGCGGGAACATCGGATTTGGGCGTTGTCAGGGCGATTGATGTGAATAATGAGACCAGCAAGGCGATACCGGTCGTCGACCTACGGAGTATTTTTCGCATGGAGATCGGATTGTCGGTTCTTGGATTGTGAAGGTATGCAGTTATGACCCGGAACCTTAAATGAATCCTCCGCTTTTGTCAAGCGTGCGTAATGTTTCAATACCTTTGCATCACCTGCTAGACTGACCTGTTTAATGCAAAGATATGGCATACACCTCGAATCCGAATATCCCGAAGGTGCGCTGGAAAGCCGTGAAGATGCTCAGATCAGG